>JAMPIU010000143.1:64573-433758 GCA_023667845.1 Dehalobacter sp.
AGGATCAAGTCGCTCCGGCTAGTCCAGTGGGTTTAGCTGCGGCGCCGAGCGATAAAAGTGCGATAATAAGCTGGACAGCAAATGCGGAGAGTGATATAGCCGGATACCAACTGGAGTATAAAGCAGAAGGGGCGGCCTATTGGACGATAAAAACTTTCACAAGCACAGTGACGAGTACAACAATTGGCAGTTTGAGCAATGGAGGGAACTATCAGTTCCGGCTAAAAGCCAAAGACAGTGCCGGAAACTTCTCAGGGTATACAGATACTGTAACTTGCGTTCCAGATCTATAGATGAATCCTTAATTTATGATCTTACTCTAGAAAATGGAAAATTTGTAGGGATCAATTAAAAAGCGTCTTGACAAAGGTGAACCTCGGAACGATGTTATTTCGTGCCGGGGTTTAGCGTCATTTAATCATTCTTTTTACCGTCTATTTTGAGGTAACCATGAAAGCCTCTTTTGCAGGTTTGCAACGTAGTAATATCCTATATTTATCGATTGCGCAGTAATAATGGAAAAGTATAAAATTGAATCTCTTATAATATGAAAAAATTGGATATGATTATGGTATAATATGTAAGGATATGAGTATCGTACAATAGTTCTAAAAATCAATTTCGTATAATACAGTCGATAGAGGTCAAGAACATCATTCAGGAGGAATCAACATGAAAAAAAACAGATCTTTTTTTTCAGCCGCGATTATCCTTTGTTTCTTACTGGTAGCAACAGCATTGCCAACAAGTATTCAAGCAGCAACGGCACCTACAGTACCGACCAACTTAACTGCGGCTGCTGCAAGCTCCAGCTCAATTGACTTGACCTGGGATACTGTCGATGGGGCTACCTCATACTGGGTTTATCGGTCGCAGTCTTCAACAACAAACTTTCTGAAGATTGCAACGGTCACGGATGTATCTTATACCAATACAGGCTTATGCGCGAACACAACATACTATTACAAAATAAGAGCTTATAATAGCAGCGGGACAAGCACTTATACATCAGCCGTATCCACAAAGACCTCTGCTCCCACTGGGGAACCGTTAACCCCAACTGGTCTGGAGGCAACACCGCTTAGTTCGAGTCAGATTGAGCTTGTCTGGGATCCGACAACAGACGCAGAATCTTATTATGTCTTTAGAGATACTTCGGCTTCAGGCTCTTTTGCTACAAAAATTGCCACAGTGAAGACGACCACGTATACCAGCACTGGGTTGACTGCAGGCAAACGGTATTATTTCAAGGTTCAGGCGTATAACAGCGGTTTTGGGACCAGCAGTAAATCATCTTACGCCTATGCCACGACGGAAACAGCAGTGCCTGATATGCCGGATAATCTGGCTGCAACTTCTGTGAGTTCCAGCCAGATTAATCTGACCTGGAGTTCGGTGTCTGCAGCAACATCATATTATGTTTACCGAGCCACCAGTTCTTCCGGGACGTACTCCAAAATAGCAACAGTTACGGATGAAAGCTACAATAATACGGGACTTTCTGCGAATACGACCTATTATTATAAAATTAGATCTTACAATAGCTATGGAACAAGCGATTATTCTTCGTATGCCTATGCGACAACTAAATCTGCAAGCAGTACTGGAGACACCTCGAATGCCTATCGACTGGCCGGTACAGACCGTTATGCTACTGCTGCCAAAATTGCAGAAGATGGTTGGGACTCTTCCTATTATGCAGTAATTGCCAGCGGAGAAGGTTTCTCGGATGCTTTATGCGGATCACCACTGGCGGCCAAATACGATGCGCCGATCTTACTGACATCGAGGTATGAACTGAATGCGCAGGCAAAAAATGAATTGGCCAGCCTTGGGGTAAAGCAAGTATTTATTATCGGAGGAACTGGAATAATATCTCCCTCGGTCGAACAGGCAATTAAAAACCTTGGTATCAGCGTTACCAGAATTGCCGGTACGGACCGCTATAATACATCCTTGCTGGTAGCGGAAAAGATAGGAACTTTCGACCAGGCAGTGGTTGCTACCGGGAACAATTTCCCTGATGCATTGTCTATTGCTTCGATAGCCGGGATTAAAGGGTATCCGATTCTGCTAACGGACAAGTATTCGATCCAGTCTAATATTCTTTCCTGCTTGAAAAGTAAAGTCACGACTACGATTGTGGTCGGAGGTACCGGTGCAATTAGTGACAGCGTTTATAACAAGCTGCCTTCCCCTGTAAGACTGAACGGTGATAGCCGGTACACAACGAACCTCAGTATTATCAAATATTTTGCGAGCAGCTTTGATTTTAAAAACTGTTACGCTGCAACCGGTGAAAACTACCCGGATGCATTAACCGGCTCGGCACTCGCAGCTAAAAATAATGCGCCAGTCTTTCTGGTCAGCAGTTCGGTGAGCCTTTCTCTTTTAAACTATATTAAGGATCAAAACATATCGTCAGTTACCGCATTTGGAAGTTCCAATGTCCTGTCATCATCTGTCTTAAACAGTATGGTCGCATCGGTGTCAGGAACAAGCAGCAAGATACCTGCCATACCGGATGATCTGACCGCTATTGCCTCAAGCCCGATCGAGATTGATCTGGACTGGGATACGGTAACCGATGCGACAGACTACTATGTTTATAGAGCGACATCATCTACCGGGACCTATACAAAAATTGATACCGTCCAATCGAGCTCTTACACGGATGATGGTCTCACAGCTGGAAAAACTTACTATTATAAAGTGAAAGCCTATAACAGCTATGGAGAGAGCGACTATTCCACAAGGGCGTATGACACAACAGATGCAGACTATGCGTTGGATACCCCTTCAAACCTTGAGGCAACTGCCTTGAATTCAAAAGAAATTTACCTGAGTTGGGATGAAGTTGATGGTGCCAGTTATTACTATATCTACAGGTCGACCTCATCCTCAGGCACTTACACCAAAATCAAAACTGTTTCGACCAATTCGTATGCCGATACAGGACTCACAGCGGAGAAAACCTATTATTACAAGATACAGGCATACGGAAGCGATGGTTTGAGCGCCTTTTCATCTGTGAAGTATGACAAGACAGACGCAGTAAGCGTACCCGCTACGTTGACAGCTACAGCATTGAGTTCCAGCCAGATCAAATTGACCTGGGAGACCGTCAGTGATGCCGAGTCCTATTATATTTACAGGGCAACTTCCGAGACCGGAACGTATACCAAGATTGCAACCGTAACCGCTCTTGAATATACAAATACTGGGCTCACTTCAGGAAAAACATACTATTACAAAATCAAGGCCTATAATGGCAGCAGTCTAAGTGATTATTCCTCAGTGGCTGAGACAACGACCGAATAGATATGACCAAAGTCCTATTCTTTATGCTCCATTGGTATGAAAATGCCTGTCAACAGTTGTATTAAGTTTTTTGGTGAATTATAATAACCATATTAACACGATAAGGGCAAATCCGTCGAAAGGCGGAGACGCAAAGCCACGGGTCTAAAGCCGAAAGGTTATGGCAGCCGGGTTGCCGAATGGGTAACTGAATTAACACTTAATTAGGGTACCTGTTCCAGAACTTGGAGCAGGTATTTTTTTCACCCCAGACGGCAAGAACAACAAATTAAGGTTTTGGAAGGAGTAGAAAAATGTTCAAAAAAAGGATTTTGGTATCGGTTCTGTGTTTGCTTTTCACTTTTGCTGTTGCTCCAACTTATGTTTTTGCTGAAACAGTGACGGGTGACACTACAACAAATGAATCCGAGACCATAACAACTGGCGAGGATGCTACGAATACAACAGACGATACTGCTAACGAAACTACGAACGATGCTGCAAATGATACCACAGCTGATACAGTCGATGAAGAAATTGCCGATGAAGCCGGTGTAACGCCGGACAGCTGGCTGTACTCACTCGAACAAATGATTGAAAGTGTTCAGGTGGCCGTGACCTTCTCTGCGGAAGGAAAAGCAGAACTGCTGGTCGAGTTTGCGAATGAAAGACTGGCTGAAGCGGAAATCATGTCCGAGCAAAACCAGTTGGATTTGATGGAACAGGTTCTGAAAGTCTATTCAGATACGATAAAGAAAGCCAACTTCCAGGTTCAACAAATCATTGAGGATACAGAAGCAGTTGACGGAACGGATACTACGGGTACAGATGCCACCACTGCCGAGGAAGAAACCACCGCAGCTACCACTGAAGAAACAACTACGGATGAAACAGCCACGGATGAAACGGTGGCTGTTGACACAGAAGAAAATACCGTCATCAGCAATCTACTCGCCAGCATTGAACTTGTCCAAAGTGATGCCGAAAAGATCGTCCTTAAAATCACCGGAGGTTTGACGGAAGAACAGGCTGAAATCATGCAGAATATCATCCAAGCCGAAGTCCAGAATACCATTGCCATGAAAGCTTATGTGGCTGCGAAAGTAGCCTATGCTGAAGCTGTGCAGGAATTTGCAGCGGCCAAGGCGGAATTGGGACAAGCTCGTGCTTCAGGTGATGAGGCTGCCATTACCGCTGCCCTGGAAAAAGTCGAACAGGCTGAACAGTACAAAAACGACATGCAGGAGCTCAGGAAAGATGTTCAGAAAATCAAAGTAGAGACGAATAAGGAAACGAAGGAAGTCCTAAAAGAGCAAACCCAAAACATAAAAGAATATAAGAAGGCCAATAAGGGCCAAGCCGTGAGCGACCAGGAAGATAGCCTGGAAGCAGGGGACGAACAGGATGCAACGACTGTAGATAATCAGGATGTAACGGTTACTGGCGATCAGACTGCCACAGCCGATGGCCAGTCTACTTCGGATGAAACAACAGTCGATGCACAGACCGTTCAGAACACAGTCACGAATACCTCCTCAAATAACGGACATAACGGTAAAGGGCAAGGAAAAAGATAGGACTTTATATTTTCGATAACTGAGAATCATTCAAATTGTATTAAATACCTCCTTAGAAGAAACAGACAGCTATCAGGCAGATAAAGTGCCAGGGCTGTCTGTTTTTGTGGTCTTTATCAATCCACAACAGAGGGGTTAGGAAATGGCATGCACTATTTTTGAATTTTTTATAGTTCAAACTTAGCTGAGGTTCATATAATATTATTAACAGTGATCAGGCAAAAGAAGAGAGAGGGCGAGTCCGCCGGCAAATCCTGATTGCCGTCGGCCCGCCCCCTCTCTTGATCTCTAATGTCGGTGCTGCCCGCTTACACTTGCGGAGGATCATAAAGGTCATTGGTCGTGGTTTCAATGACCTTTATATCCTTTTGCCGTTTTGTATATACTATGCTTGGCTTGTCCAAAGGTTCTAAAAAAATCAGGAACGAACTCTAAGCGGTTTCTTGGGGGGCGGCCACTCTTTAATTGTCTCTGCCATGTATTCAATCAGCCGATTGGCCTCTTTTCTTTTTTCTTCTTTCAGGTTCGGATCGATATGCGCCAGATTGGTGAGCGCTGTCGTCAGATTGCGCTGCATTGGCATTTTCCGGATTTGTTGGCCTTGATGCAGCCTTAGCGTGCTCCTTTTTTAATTCGAAGATGGTGCTATCGATCGTCTCCAGCCCTTTTTTAAGTAGCTGATTCTCCTGAAGCGCCTGCTCCTTCGCTTGATTGGCCTGATCTCTGTCTTTCAGAGCCTGCTGCAGCTCCTGTTTCGTCATACTGCCGACGTCATTGTGCGTGATGAATTCCTCCCGCTCCTCTGTCGGTAAACCCAGTAAGAGGAGAGCCTGGGTGTAAGTCAAATGGGACACTGGTGTCCCATTTGAGCTGTCGGATCCTTCGGGGAAGCTAGACCCATACTCTTCGTAGATATTTATCAGCCTGGAGGCAGTTCGGCGAGAATAGTTCACAGACTCTTCCAGCCACTTAATCCATTCCCCGTGTTTGAGCATGGCCTTGGCTTCCTGCAAATGACGGCCGATTTCAATGGCGCTGGTAAGCAGGATTTTTTTGGTCTGGTAGGTTATTATATTTATTTCAGCCGCTATGATAAGCGGCGTGCGTTCGGTGATCGGATTATCCATGCCGTCCGCCCTTTCATTATGAGTCTAATTACAGCATATGCAGATGGGCTTCGGATGGTGAGGGCTTGGTTTTGTGACGTAACAGACAGGAGTAATAGCAATGGCGAAGATAGCTAAAGATAGCAGGAATAGCCATAGACAATAAACGCAGCGCAATAATAAATAAATCCCACGGGTTTTGAATCCGTGAGATTTTTAATATCATAATGATTTGTTGTCGAGACTTTGTTTTATACGGGCCTTCTCTGCAGGGATCTGATGGCAATTTCATGTTCGCCAAGTACCTGGATAATCGATTTTTGGTCATCTGAGATATTGTCTAATTTATGATTGGTCTCTGTCCGAAATTCCATCAGTCCGGCTGTTTGCTCAACGACAACATCCAGTTTATGTTCAACCTTACAGAGTCGTTGATCCATGGAATCCAGTCGTTGGTCGATACCGTCGAATCGTTGGTCGATACCGTCGAACCGTTGGTCGACACCATCGAACCGTTGATTGACACCATCAAATCGTTGAAAAATGTCTTTCTTCATTTCTCTGATTTCACGAAGCACGATAGTCTGAAACTCATCATTGGACATAGCGGCTTCCCTCCAAAACAAAATGAATCCTTTAATAGATATTATGCAATATAAAAAAGAAAAAAACAACCATAAAATACCAAAAATTTACAAAATACTGTTGCCATTTATGGGAAGAAAATATTTGGTAATATCTAACTTGAACCCATTGACCCAAGGCACAAAGGAAGATAAGATAAGAGAGATGGTGTGCCGACCGACCAGTCGGTTTTTAACGGCTATCACATTCATGAATATGTCCTAAAAAGAATACACTTAGAAAGATATTGATTTTACGGGGGAGTAGAAAAATGAAATTCAAAATGAAACGGTCTGAGCAGGGTGGCAGCCCGGACTTGAAAAAACCGATTGGGAAGAAGAAAATGATCATTACCGTGATCGTAATCCTGTTTGTCCTTTTGATTGGGGTAAGGATCTACGGGGCAGCGCAATCCGCAGCGGAAAAGAAGGCGGCAGAACAAAACAGACAGAATTATGTCCCGGTGGAAGCGTTGACCTTACATAAACAGAGCATCTCCTCTGCGATTACCTTAAGCGGTAAAGTTGAAGCGGATAAAGAAGCTTCCGTGGTCGTCGGTACCCCGGCCAAAGTGGCGGCGGTCTATACCAAAGTTGGGGATCGAGTCAGCAAGGGCCAGGTACTTTTCAGCCTTGATAAAACCGATCTGATGTCCAGCTATAACCAGGCTTCAGCGGCCTATCAGCTGGCGCAGGCCGGCTATGAAACCAATATGGCCAATTATGAAAACAGTAAAAAGAATTATGAGAATATGAAACAGCTGTATGAAATCGGCGCGGTCAGCAAGTCGGAGCTTGATCAGGCTGCCGTGGCGGCTTCGGATGCGGTTCTGGAAACGTATAAAGGCCAGCTGGCTCAGGCCAAGGCTGCTTATGACGCGGCGCAGAAAGCCCTGAATGATATGGATGTAAAGGCGCCGATCGACGGTATTCTTACGGCTCTTGATGTAAAAATAGGGTCAATGGTGACGAGTGCCGTTTCTCCGGCCAGGGTGGTGGACCTGAGCAAAGTATTTGTAACGGTCAGCATTAGCGAGCAGGAGATTAACCGTGTACACAGCGGCCAGTCTGTCCAGATTGAAGTGCCTGCAGCTTTAGTGAAAGTCAAAGGGGTTATTGATAGTGTAAGTATCGCAGCCAATGCTCAGGGGAAATATACGCTAAAAACCTACATTGACAATAAAGACAACACGATCAAACCCGGCATGTTTGCCAATGTGACCTTAAACATTGCCGGCAAAGATAATGTCCTGGCTGTGCCGACCGATGCGGTGATTTTTCACGGCGGAAAAGATGTCGTGTATGTTGCCAAAGATAATGCTGCAGCCGAGATGGAAGTAACGACAGGACTTGAGAGCGGCACCGAGACGGAGATCATCAGTGGACTGACGGAAGGGGACATCGTCATTATCAAAGGGCAGAACTTTGTACAGGATGGTACGGAAATCAAAGTCGTAACCGTTGACGGAAAGCAGGTTGCTCACGAAACGACGGATACGGCTTCGGCGCAAACAGGGGGAGGCGTTCAGAAGTGAAAATATCTGAAACCTCGGTGAAACGCCCGGTTACGGTCCTGATGCTTGTTTTTATTGTCATCATCCTCGGATTTGTGTCCTTTACACGTATTCCGCTGGACTTGATGCCCGAAATGGAGTTGCCTTATGCGATCGTGAGTACATCGTATAACGGAGCAGGCCCTCAGGAGATTGAAAACCTGGTCACGCAGCCAATCGAAAAGGCTGTTTCCACAGCCCAGAATGTCAAAAATATCAGCTCCATCACTTCGGAAGGCAGTTCACTCGTTATTCTGGAGTTTAATTATGGAGTCGATATGGATCAGGTTGCCCTCGACCTCAGAGAAAAAATTGACCTGATTAAAGATTACTTTCCTGATGATGTCAGCAGCCCCATGGTCTTGAAACTCAATATGAATTCAACTCCGGTCCTGACGCTTTCTATTTCGTCACCGACGATGAGTCTCTCCGAACTGCAGACCTTGGCCGAAGATACAATCCAACCAAGGTTGGAAAGGGCGGAAGGCGTTGCTTCCGTGTCCGTGACCGGCGGAACCAAGGATATTATTGAAATCCGGACAAAAAGTGAGAAATTAGCCGGTTATGGCATTAGCCTCGCTTACCTTCAGGGAATATTGGCTTCGGAGAATGTCAACCTGCCCGGAGGTACGGTCAAGAAAGGGACCCAGGAGCTGACTGTCAAAACAACCGGGGAATTCATGTCGGTAGCTGAGATCGAGCAGCTGCTTATTCCGCTGCCTACCGGCGGAAATGTCCAGCTGAAAGATTTAGCCGATATCGAATTAAAGCCGGATCAGCAGACAACCATTTCCAAAGCGAACGGCAATCCCGGTGTCAATATTTCGATCCAAAAACGTTCCGACGCCAATACAGTCCAAGTTGCGGAAGCAGCCTATGTAGAGATCGACAGAATCCAGGATGAACTAAAAGACGTCAAGATTACGGTGGTTATGGACAACGCGGCCTATATCAAGGCTTCTTTGTATTCGGTCGGGGAGCATGGGGTTATCGGCGCTCTCCTGGCGGTACTGGTCCTGTACATTTTCCTGCGAAATATCCGTTCTACCCTGATTATTGCTTCAGCTATCCCGATTTCCATTATTGCGACGTTTTGTCTATTATATTTTACCGGCATTACGCTGAATCTGATGACGCTGGGCGGATTAATGCTTGGTATTGGCCGTCTGGTTGACGATTCGGTCGTGGTGCTCGAAAATATCTACCGCTTCCGACAGAACGGCTATTCCAGGGTCGAAGCGGCAGTGAAAGGATCTTCGGAAGTAATCATCGCTGTCATGGCTTCCACGCTGACGACGGTCGCAGTCTTTTTACCGATCGTCTTTGTCCAGGGATTAACCTCCACACTATTCCGGCAGTTTGCCTTGACGATCGCGTTTTCGCTCGGAGCATCGCTGGTCGTTTCGATGACGGTTGTCCCGATGCTCGCTTCCAAGCTGCTGAAAGTAGAGCGGAAGAATCAGACTGCTGGTTTTGCTGATGCTGGTAAGACAGGGGAAACGGATAAAGCATATACACAGACCGAAGCGGCTGAAGCATCCGAAACATCCGAAACAGTGAAAGTAGCCATAACGGATGCAGCGGAAGATGAAGAAAATGGCAGGGGATTCTTCCGTACTCCTGCGTTCCTGGCGAAAGCCCACGATAAATTTGACCAGGGCTATGAAGCGCTGCTCCAGGGGTATAAGAAACTGCTCAGATGGGCCCTGGGCCACAGGAAACGCGTTTTTATCGTTACAACCATTGTCTTTGTCGTTTCCATTGCCTCTGTTGCCGCTGTTGGGACAGAATTCTTCCCGACGACGGATGAAGGCATGCTCTCGATCAGCGTTACGCTTCCTGACGGGGCAAAGGTCGGCGATACCTCGGCGGTCATGCGTGAAATTGAAACGAAGATAGAAGATATTCCCGAGATCGATACCATCTTCCTGGATGCCGGATCATCCGGAACCATGAGCCTGACAGGCGCACAAGGCAACGTTGGTACCTTTACCGTAAAGCTGCTTCCTTTAACGGATCGGAAACGCGGCGTCGTGGAGATCTCCGATGAAATCCGGGACCGGATTAAGGACGTACCCGGGGCCAAAACCAGTGTCGCAGCAACCCAGTCCGTGATGAGTGCCGGTGATCCGATCAGCATCACCATCAAAGGTGAAAATCTGGATCAGCTGAAGAAGATCGGAGACGATTTTGTCACCGTGATTAAAAAAGTCCCGGGAACCCGCGAAGTTAAATCCAGCTATGAAGACGGAATACCGGAAGTTGAAATCAACGTGGACCGTAAGGCGGCCAGCCAGTATGGTCTGAGTGCCGGAACAATCGCCTCTGCGGTAAAAGCATCGATCAGCGGGGCAACCGCGACACAGTTCAAATACAATGGGACCGAAATCGATGTAAAGATCAAAGGGGACGAAACGTTTAACCGGAATCTCCAAGCCCTTGAGCAAATTCCCATTACCACGGGCCTCGGCTATACCGTTACGTTGGGCCAAGTGGCGGATGTTTCCGTCAGCCGCGGTCCTGTCAGCATCAGCAGGGACAACCAGGCGAGGACCCTGACGGTCTCCGGTCAGATCAGCGGCAGGGACGTCGGCAGTGTCTCCAAAGATATTCAGACGGCGCTGGCAGATTACCGGATGCCGAATAATTATACCTATGAAATGGGCGGACAGCAGCAGGAAATGGTCGATGCATTCAGTGACCTGTTCCTTGCGCTCGGACTTGCCGTGGTTCTGGTCTATATGGTCATGGCTTCCCAATTTGAGTCGCTGGTTTATCCGTTTGTCATCATGTTTTCCATCCCTCTTGGATTTGCCGGAGCGTTCTTAGGATTATTCATCACCGGTAAACCATTAAGCGTTATGGGGATTATTGGTATTATCATGCTGGCCGGTATTGTCGTTTCCAATGCGATCGTTCTGGTCGACTATATCAATACACGACGAAGAACGTACAAGGAGGACGTGCATGAGGCAATAATCAATGCAGGACCGATCCGCTTGCGGCCGATCATCATGACGACGCTAACGACTGTTCTAGCCATGCTGCCGCTTTCACTCGGGATCGGGGAAGGCTCGGAGTTTCAGGCGCCGATGGCCATTGTCGTTATCACAGGTCTCCTATTTTCAACCCTGGTTACCCTGGTGCTGATTCCGGTCATGTATTCTTTCACGGATGATCTGTCCAATAAATTCAAACGCAAATTCAGAAAAGACAAAAAGTCTAAACCGGTGATCGCAGTAAACACGGATCAGCATACCCTTTAACTTGTAACAAGGGAAAAAGCTTTACTCAAAAAAAGCTGTAATTAAAAGACGAAGAATTTGATTTTACAGGCATCGGATCGGATAAAGGGGGGAACAACGGTGACCAAGGAACGGAAAAAAACTGAAATCCTCCAGGCAGCCGGCAAAGTATTTTATATCAAAGGCTTTGAAGGAACAAAAGTGGACGATGTCGCCAAAGAAGCCGGGATCGGCAAAGGGACCGTCTATGAATATTTTGATAGCAAGCAACAGCTCTTTGAGGAAATGGCCGTTTATAACTGCGAAGAGCATGGACGCAACATTCAGGACATTTTGGAAAAAGGAGGCTCTTTCAAAGAAAAAATCAGAGTTCTGGCAAAATATCAGGCAGAGTTGGTCAAGGAGCATATGCCGATTGCCAGGATGATGTCCTGTTCCAAGATTATGGTCAGGGAGATGGGAGCGGTCTTTATTGAACAAAATATCCGGGTCGGAGAGATTATCAAAAAGCAAGTCGTGCAGGCCATGGATCAAGGGGAAGTCAGGGCTGATATCGATCCGGAATTTGCTTCGGCGGCAATCATGGGCATAATCATGCAGTATTGCGGCAAAAAAGTGATATTTGCTGAGGCCATGCCTGAGGAAGCGGACTATGACAAAATCGTTCAGATCCTGATGTCGGGAATTGGAATAAAGCCGGATGATAACAGAAGATAGTGAGCAGATCATAAAGAATCAATAAAAAACAGGTACGTTTCCGATGGGCTGAAGGTGCTCTCTGCGGGACGTACCTGTTTTTTATTATATAGAATGTTGACTAGTACCATGTAACCCTAAATCTTGTATATCCTGGCGGCGGATTTCTTTTCATACTGCGTTGTCGTCAATCGCCATACACTCGGTATGGCTCAATCCTCCGCCTTGTCTTAAAAGAAATCTGCTCACCATTATATTACAATTTTAGGGGTTACAAGGTACTAGAATATAGCTTAGTTATATCTTGAAATTCAGTTTGATGACGCCGACCTTGACAAGGGCTCTATAGAAAATACAGGCCAGCGGGAACAGGAATACGCCGAGGACCCCCATCACTTTGAAACCAATCCAGATACTGATCAGAGTCGTCAGAGCGCTTAAACCGATGCGCTCGCCCAGTATCTTGGGTTCAATCACTCTCCGTACGACAATGATAATGATATACAGAATGGCCAGACCTGCGGCCAAGAACAGCTGATCCTGGAAAAGTGAGACAACAGCCCAGGGCATTAGCACGGATCCGGTACCGAGGATCGGCAGGATATCTACGATTACGATCAACAATGAAATGACTGCCACGTATTTTACATGGAGGATAGCGAGACCGGCAAAAGCAATAATATAGGTGATTGTGCTCAAAATGACCTGCGCTTTTAAAAACCCTAATGTAGCATTGCGTAAATCACCCAAGACGTAAACAGCTTTCAGCTTGGAGGAATCTTTGAAAAAGGAGTAGAAGAAACGGTGGATATTGCTTAACTGGAATGTGAACAGGAAAACGGATACCAGGTAGATAATCGACAGGAAGAACATGTTCGGTATCGCCGTGGAGATACTAAGTGTTGAGGAACCGATCGCGGATACCAGGTTGATGTTAGCCAGGTCATTGATCCATTTCATGATCATATCGTTTATTTCGGGAGGCAGCAATCCGATCGTTTCCTGGATACGCCCCGTAAGGTTCAAAAACCAAACCTGAATTGCCGGGCCGTTCGATTGAATAAAGTCAAGCAGGTCCAAAAACTGAACATAGAGCTTACTGATGATCAGGTAGAGGAAAATAACAATACTGGCAAGAAAAAACAGGTAGGTCACAGACACCGAGAGTGTCTTGCTTTTAAATCTAGAGACCTTGCTCAACCATGCTGCTGCAGGTTCCAGAAAAAGAGCCGTGAAATAAGCAAGAACAAATGGCATAAAATGCGGAAGAATCTTATAAAGGCCATATGGAATGACGAGGGTTGCAACAATGATTAATACGGCGATAAATACTTTTTTGGAGTAATCAAGAAGATTTGACATTGTCCGAACCTTTCTTATCAGCGATGATCAGAAAAATATGTTTTAAAAATAGTCCTGTTTAGATAATATTATCGGAAAAGCCTTGAATATGCAATCAAAGTCTGGGAAGCGCATGACAAATAATCTTGAAATGGAAAGGGGAATGCCTGTTTTCGTCGAATTATTGCTAAGATAGAAAAACTGAACAAGCTTACACGAAGCTTATTCATGCAAGATTATTGAATTTAGGCCGGACCTGCAAATCATACAGGAGGGAAAAAAGAACGTGAAATTTGGCAAAAGTCTAAGGTTTTTGATGACAGCGCTTCTGGTATTCTGTCTGGGTTTGGGACTTCCGCTGCAGGCTTATGGCGCGGAAAACGATGCCCTGGATGAAGTCAGAACAATTTTGCAGGAGCAATATGTCGATGTTGTTCCGGATGAGGTACTGAACGCGCCGACGATCGAAAAAATGCTTCAGAGGTTGGGTGATAAATACACCGAGTATATGACCGCGGCCGAATATGAAGATATGATCAGTTCACTGAATATGTCCTTTTCCGGAATAGGGATAGAACTGGAAATGGTACAGCAGGGGGTTAAGGTTACCTGGGTCATTACTGGTTATGGGGCTGATAAGGCAGGAATCAAACAAGGGGACATTATCCTCGAAGCAGATGGCTATTCCCTGGCGGGAAAAACCTCGGAATATTGCGCCGGCAAACTCCGGGGACCGGAGGGAACCAAGGTTCGGGTAAAAGTCAAAAGAAACGCTCAAATCCTAAGCTTCGCTGTCGTACGGATGAAGATTGTGATGCCGCTGGCTGAAGGCCGGG
Organism: Dehalobacter sp.; assembly: GCA_023667845.1. Taxonomy (NCBI): domain Bacteria; kingdom Bacillati; phylum Bacillota; class Clostridia; order Eubacteriales; family Desulfitobacteriaceae; genus Dehalobacter; species Dehalobacter sp. Next base: position 78,851 of record JAMPIU010000143.1, read on the forward strand.
TACTGGAAGGGCATATTGGCTATATCGCAGTTAATTCCTTTGGCGAGGATGTTGCGACGCAGTTTGGCAAGCAGGCCCTGGCCCTGCAGGAAAAAGGTGTAGACTGCTGGATTATTGATCTGCGGAATAACTCCGGAGGGTATACAAAAGCGGCAATGGAGCTGTTGGGTTATTTTATCGGGGATAAAAGCGCGTATATCATGAAAGCAAGGGGAAACCTGGGTATTGTCGATACAGCCGTCAAGCAGGCTTTCACGATGGAAGGGCCGATTGTCTTGCTGATCAATGGGTACACGGCAAGCGCTTCTGAGATTACATCGGCCGCGCTGAAGGACTATGGCAAGGCGACCGTCATCGGGGAAACGACCTACGGTTCAGGCCGGGTTAAGGCTTTGATCCCATTAAGCAACGGAGACTATTTGAAAATGTCCGTTTACAGGTTTTTCTCTCCGTACTATAACCCGATTGATGAGATTGGAATCAAGCCTCATCTGGATTTGACCGGCGTCAATGAGCTGAATACGGCTGTTTTGATGCTTAAAAACTATAAGGCTGAAGATAAATCACAAGATAAATCAGGGTATATCCAGCTGGAGGCGGGCCCTTATCTTTATCCGCTTTCGGTAAAAGAGCTTCGTCAAACCGAAAATTGGGTACTCGGCAAGAAAATCCTGGATTCCGCTTATGTAACCACAACACTTAAACTCGGAGGCCCTAACGGTTGGGAACCATTTCCCGAAGAGGTTCTCCAGGACCGCTGGCAGATCTACTACCCGGGATATGAAGAGTCCGGAGATCTTAAGAATATCCCACTCGGTAAGGTGTTCAACGTGAGCTTTAACCGGGAAATGGATTGGAATTCCGTAACGGCAGACAGTATTGAACTGATCAATACTGCTACAGGAGAAAGAGTCAAGTGCGCATACACGTTTGTCGATCAGCAGCGTATGACTGTGAAACCGGAAATGAAACTTCAAGCCAATGCCGGGTATTGGCTGGTGATACATCCTACAATCAAGGATGCTAAGGGCCAGGCAATTACCGGGGGTGTAGCGTCAGCCACAACGGTGAAATAACTTTTCTTTGTGATTCTTATAACAAATAACGTATAAAAATCACCTTTTATGGGAAAGAATAGAAATAGATTAATCCCAAGAGGTGATTTTTTTTGGAAGACCGACGATGCCGGAAAGGTTTGGCAGTGATGCTGACCACGGCGATTATCCTGACTGCTACTGCCCAGACAGTATATGCTGTACCTGAAAAATCAAGAGAATTGCTCTACTCCCGGGTATTGGAAATCCAACAGACTGTCCTTGAGAATGTCATGTCAGATGCCAGAGATATTATTCTGACGAAAGCAAATGAGAATCGTATATTCCGGATTCTTTTGGACAAATTTTCCAGACAGCCGGAAAATCAGATTTCCTTTGTGATCGAACAGCTGCCTTTGGAAAATAAAGTTGTTACCGCAAACATAGAGCCAGATACGGTGATTGAGACGGCTAAACTGGCCGAATCGGCTGATTCAGCAGATTTGATTAATTCGGTGGATTCAGCCCGGGAGCCTGAAAGGGTTACTTCGGATATTTCCCGCAGCAGTCAGATTGTTTATGACCAGGAAGATGTGATACTTTTAGCAAAAATCATTTATGCGGAAGCCCGTGGAGAAAGCTTTGAAGGTCAGGTTGCCGTAGGGGCAGTGGTTCTGAACAGGGTGGAAAGCCCGAAGTTCCCGGATACGATCCGGGAAGTCATTTACCAGCCGGGACAGTTTTCTGCAGTCCTTGATAGGCAGATTGAACTGACACCGGGAGATGAAGCCTATCAGGCTGCGCAGGCAGCGCTTGAGGGGCAGGATCCAAGTGAGGGCGCTCTCTTCTATTACAATCCGCAGACAGCGACCGACAGTTGGATCAAAACCCTAGATGTTGTAAAAAACATCGGAAACCATAATTTCTGCGTCTAATAAGGATTCTATTCTGGAAGGCAGCTGCAGCGAATGAACATCATTCACTGCAGCTGCCTCTTTTACTACAAAAATAAAGAGCTAACATAAAATAGAAAGCTAAGTAAGCTTCGCGGTGTCACAGCTGCAGCCTGCTTTTCATATTATGACATAGCACAACGCAGCGCAATTTGTAAACATACGAGGAGGTTAAAAGATGTTCGGACATAACAAAGGGTTAGGAATCTTTCCCCAGGGTATTGGGGGTATGCCCGGAGAATCAATGATGGGTATGACGCCAAGACAGCTCAATTTGGTCGCTTCGGAAGGCTTTAGCGGAAACGGAATGGCGACAATCGGGATGGATAACAATTTTTCGGTCATTGCGCACCTACCGCCCGCCCATACATTTAGTCCTTATGCTCCGGCAGTTTATGCGGCTTATCTGGTTGACGGCAAGGGAAAAAACGGATTTTATGCAGGAACGCTAAGACCGGCCGGCAATGGAATGTATCAAGCCAATTTCAGGAGTCCTGTGCCGCTCGTACATTATGACAAAGTTGTCATTTCACTGGAGAGCCCGCAGTCCATCATGCAGTCCCCGCAGGGTCCTATTGTCATGAAAGTCAAAGAAGGCTTTTTCCCAGGGCTGGGACCGGTCAAAAAAGCCGGCAGCAATATGTGGGGAAAGGTGAGAGGCTTTGTCGGCAGCAGGTTCGGCAGCAAAGATGAAATCAGCCAGAATCAGCCTGCTCCCGGGCAAAATTCCGGGCAGGTCCCTGCCCAGCCGTCAGTTCAGCAATATCCCCAGCAGCCCCAACAGTCCCAGATTCCGCAATATTCACAGCAGCCTCAAAATCAGCAGTATCCCAATTATTCGCAGAGCCCTCAGTATCTTCGGAACTCACAGCAGCAGTATCCTCAGTATGCCGCCCAGCAACGTGCTTATCCGCAGCAGGGTTATCCGCAATGGGGAGCGCAGATGCAGCCAAACAGGCAAAGATATGACCGACCGTATATGCCTCAGGGCGGATATCAGCAGGGACCGGTTTATGGGCAGAATCCTGCTTCACAAGTTTCAGCTATGCAAAGTCCGATGATGCAAGCTCCAGCGTCTCCGGCGCCGGTTCAACCTCTGGAATTTCAACCGGCCGCTCAGGTCACAGAACAACCCAAGAGCCAGCCGATACAGCAAGTATCGGCCGACGAGCCGAAGGAATCATAACGGGAAGGAAAGTTCATCTTTGCCGGAGTCCGAAAAAATAAATATTAATAATACCTGATAAGACGCACGTGGCCGTAAAGGTCAGGTGCGTTTTAATGATTAACTGCCGTTTGCCGTATTCGCCGTGTCCGTCCTGCCAAAAATGGTCAGCAGGCCATAGAGAATAAGGCAAGCCAGCGGTACCACGTATCCCGGAACACTGTCGATGGATTTGAGCTTAAAAGCATATAAGGTGGAAACACGGCTTTGCACAGGCGTAAAAGGGACACTCAAAGAAACATTGATTGTCATTCCTTCCTTCGGGATCAGCGGAGTCTGAGTCATCTTGAGCCGAAGTATTCTGTCCTCCCTTAAAGCACTGATGTCCGGCAGGGACTGACCGTATCCTCCCGGAAAGAATATTCGGGCTGAAACCGGAACAGCGGACCATTTATAAAATAGGGCCGTTGCAAGTTCCAGACCGATAATAATAAAATACCCATGCGGAATCATGATTTTGGTCAGCGGGATGATCAGGGTGCCGACTGGACTGTTGTTACTTGGATGGAGTGCGTTGGAGATCAGGAGGGAGATATAAAAAGGGACCGCTGCCTCTATTATTTTTTCCCCAGTCAAAGATTTGGCAGGAGCGGTGTTCTGATAAATTTGACTACGGTGATGGAATACGGCAGACATTTTTTGCATTGGCCTCCTTTTTATTATTCAGTATTGCCCTGATCATTTCTGTATTTCGGGTAGAGCAGGAAGTAAATAAATAAGATAAGCAAGGGGATAAAAGTTTTCGGGAGTTTCTTAATTTCAAATATTTCAATGCCATAAATCAATACAAATTTGGTGCCGATGCTTTGAGGCACTCCGGAGTAAGGTGCAACCAAAGCCAAATTAAAAGCCAAACCTTTTGGTTCCAACGGAGTCTCGGGTTCCTGCTGATTTCCCGTGTAATTACCACCTGCTCCGGCAGCATTTGTCTGGGAAGATGATGGCAGGCCATCAAGGAATAGCGTGATATCCGGATAAGCCTGCTGATATTGACTGAAAGCAGAAATGCCCGAGAAAGCAGAAGACCACTTCGCCAGCAGAGAAGTTGCGAGTCCAAGCGCAATAACTGTCAGGTAACTGAGGGGGATATTCAATATTTTCAGCGGTATCAGCAATGCTCCGGTGGGGCTGTAGCTGCTTTGCGGAAACAGACTATCTGTCAGAAAAAGGGTGAGTGTTAAAGGGATAGGTGTTAAGGGTGGGAACATTTCTGCAGAGGAAGGACTTCCAAAGTATTGATTATTCAGATATTGGCTGCTGTTTAAAAACATCATTGAAGAATCTCCTATCCCTTTATAATAAGAAAAGACCAAACGGCAGAATAAGACGTGATTTACTTGCTCTTGGGGTTTAACCGGCTTAGCAGTTCGGAAACATTGAGTCCTTCAGGGACTTGGAAGCCTTCCGGGATCGTCATGGCAGGGCTGTTTTTGTCGCCTCCGATCGTATCCAGAAGCTGCTGGGCAAGATTTTGAATTTCTTTGGGGAAAGGCAGCTGTTCGGCACTGGGCATACCGTAAATTGTGGTTGTGATCGTCAGGTTCACAGTTGCCATTATTTTCTCCAGATCCTGCTGGATGGAGAAGAAGCTTCGGATAGAAGGATATAGTTTGATCAGGCGCATTTTTAAGTCGATGAGCGCTAAGGTATCCTTTTCAGATATCACTTTGCTGAACATTTGCGCGGTCAGGATTTGACGTTCTTTATCCTGATATGCCGCAAAAGCTTTGGCAGCTTCAGGGTCGTTTTGGATTTCGGCTTCTGCTTCTTTCAGCCTTTGTACTTCCGGTGTTTGCAGAAGCGCTTCGCCGAGTTCACGTGCTTTAACAATGTATTCCATATGAATCAGGCACCTCCTTATGTATCAGGTTATGCAGTTCAAAATGCCGGAGTGCCTTAAAATACTAAACAAACTGTAACCGACAGGAAACAAAGAACGAAAAAAGTTTTATTCGGGAAGGATTTAAGGGAAATATGTAGAAAAATATTGCGATGAGGAGGAATGAACATTGCGCACTTACCGTTTGGAAATTAGGGTTATTCAGCTTTCCGTATTGATGGCTGTTATTGTATTGGTCTTTGGGTATGTAAATGTTTGGAACGGAGGAACACCGCAACAGTCCGCCAGCGGCAGCTCGACAGTCCAGAATGGCGGAGCAAGTAATGGGGGCGGTGCAGAAAATGAAGCCGGCAATACCGACGGTGATGCTGTTTTGAATGGCAGCGGTACGACTGTCAATACCAAAATGGTGTGTCTTGGTGATTCATTTACATACGGTTACCCGGGTGATCCAATTAATTCCTGGCCGCAGCATCTTGCGGATGTCCTGAAAGTGGAAGTGGTAAATTCCGGTCAGACTTATCAGAATGCATCCAGCCTGCTGGATCGCTTTGAAGAGGATGTAATTGCTGAGAAACCGGGCACAGTTATTATTTTTGCCGGCGTTGGAGATGCCATCCGCGGCACACCACTGGAAGAATACCAAAACAATATCAAAGCTATGGTCGAAAAAGCCACGGCCAATCAAATCAAGCCTGTCCTGGTGCTGCCGGTTCCTTTCCCTGACACACGTGAGCTCTATAAACAATACAGGGAATGGGAAACAGCTTATGCACAGGAGCAAAAGATTACGACACTTGATTTTAAAGGAGTACTGTTTGGCGACGGGGAAGAGATCCTCAGAAAATATTCCGATGACGGGAGATATCCGAATAAGGACGGCTATCAGGCCATGGGCGATTATGCTGCCACAGTCCTGCAGTAATATTTAACGTATTAACAAAGAGTCAGAGACAGCCTTCGGGCTGTCTTTTTGACGTCCATGGATGGCCAAGGAGCGGCGGTATTAATGCGGTAAGAAGACGGAGATAAATCCGAAGAAAATAAATCCGCCTATTCCTCCAAGAAAGGCCCAGACCGGGTGGTTTTCACGGGACAGCGGCCATAATTCGGCCAGAACCAGAAACACCATTGCCCCAGCGGCCAGGGCCACAAAAAAACAGAGCGAGGTATGGACAAGCTCCATGGCCACCCTGCCGAGCAAGGCACCCAGCGGAGTAAATATTGCAATCAGGAGAGTCAGCGCTAGAATCTTCGGTTTTCTGATCCCGGCCATTACCAGAGGTGTAGCAGTGGCCATTCCTTCAGGCAGGTTATGCAGAGCAATACCAAGGGCGATGAATGTACCCAATTGACCGGCGGATTCGTGCCCTGCAGCAATGGCCATTCCTTCAGGTATATCATGAAGTGCTATGCCTGAGGCAATCAGGATGCCCATCCGTTTCAGACGGCTGTATCTGTGATTGGGAAGTTGACGATTTCTTGTTTTGAGCAGTCTGTCGGCAGACGACATCAGTATCATACCGGCCAAAATCCCGCCCAGGAGCAGTCCCGGCTGTTTGAAGGATGCAGCCAGCGGCAAAAGATCAAAGGCTACCACAGCAAACATGACGCCCCCTGCCGCGGACAGTAGAACGGCCAGAAGCCAATCTGGAGGGTCTCCCAGGAAAAGCACAATCAGACAGCCGGCTGTTGTGGCCAGCCCGGCAATTGTACTGATGTACAGCAGATACAGCGGAGATTGGAAGTCCAGGAGCATTTTTTCACCCGATTCTTTCGGCAGATTGTCAGCAAATTTGACAGGGCCTTATGAATCTTATTTTCAGACTTCAATAAATATTCGCACTACCTAAAAAACTTCTGAGACGCACTGAATAGAAAACTCCTTTGTTGGAAATAATTACCATAGAAAGAAGTTTTTGGTGTATATAATAATTTTAGGATTTACAAGGTATGGGAGAGGGAAATTAAATGTTAGAATTTGTGAATAAAATCATAATAAAGTTAATTGTCTGCCTGGTCTTGTGTTTCAGTTTCTTGGTGATTAATCCCTGCGGCCGGTCAGCAAACAGTGCTGAAACAGAAACGTATGACAGTACAAGTCTCATTCGCTTTCATGTTATTGCGAATTCGGACAATGAACAGGATCAGCTCCTGAAATATGCGGTAAGGGATGAAGTTTTGAAGGCTGCTTCCCCGAACCTGGCTGAATCACAATCTCTGGCCGAATCCAGAGAAATCCTTCTGAGCATGGAAGGCCAGTTACTGGAGATTTCCAGGAGCGTAGTCAAAGAGTGGGGAAAAACCTATCCGGTGACCCTTGATTATGGTGTATTTGCTTTCCCAACAAAATCTTATGGTAATATTGTACTCCCGGCGGGAGACTACGAAGCGGTTGAGATCAAGATAGGAAATGCTGAAGGGGCTAATTGGTGGTGTGTTTTGTTCCCGCCTTTATGCTTTGTTAATGTCGAGGAATCCACATCACTTCCTGTTGACGGCAAGCCTGCTGTGCCGCTGAATACAGCGGCCAAACAAAAAAAGCCGACCTATCAGGGGAAAGAAATCGGCTTTTATCTGGAGCGTTTTTTCTAGTACTTTATTAACCCTATAATGATCATATAGTGGCAAGCAATTTTCCGCAATAAAGCGTTGCCGTCAATATATGAAGATTAGGTTTAACATGGTACTATATCCCAAGGATCTCTTTGAGTCGGCGGGCCTGAGTGCGGCTGACTGGGACTTCGCTTTTGTCCTTGTCCTGCACGATCACAGTATACGTACCATTAAAGTAAGGGACAAGCTCCCTCATTTTTTTTATATTGACCAGATAGCAGCGGTGGGTTCTGAAAAAAGTTTTTGGATCGAGTCTAGATTCCAAATCCCGCAGCGTATAACGAGTCAGGTAGAAGTCAGCTTCTGTTTTGACGTAAACATTGTCCTTATCTGTGGAAATATATATAATTTCTTCCGGCCGGATCAGGATGGTTTTCCCGTTATATTCAGCAGCAATCACTTCCAGGGGTTTGAATTCAGGGATATCCTCCTTGACCGGTTCAGCTTTAGGTTGACCTGGAGCAGGCGTTTTACGCTTTCTTACCGTATTTAAGGCTTCTTCAAGCCGCTTCGGATGAATCGGTTTGAGAAGATAATCGTAAGCATGAACACTGAACGCATCAAAAGCAAATTCTTCATGGGCGGTCGTAAAAATCACCGCTGGTTGTTTCGGGCTCTGGGAAAGCTTTCTGGCAAGTTCAATGCCGTTTAAGCCGGGCATATTGATATCGAGAAAAATGACGGAATAGTCGACACTATCAATCAGTTCCATGGCTTCAAGCGCGTTTTCTGCTTCCCCGACAATTAGCACGTCTTCAAATGATTTCAAGAGATAGCGTAGTTCTTTACGGGCCGGGGATTCATCATCAACCAGCAAGGCTCTTATTTTCATATTTTTTGACCTCCCTGAATTCTATTTCTTTGGGACAAAGCATATTATCTTTTTAGAAATTTCTTTTTAGCGGACATTTCTATATTCATTTTAGAAAGGAGAACTTCCTATGAGAAAAATACGGCTGCTGCTGACTTTCGTTCTGCTGATCGCAGCCATTATGCTTCTGGTCGGCTGCAATATCCTGAATGACCTGATCAAGGAAGGGGGCGGTGATGCTCCTTTAAGCAAACTTCTGGATAAGACTGCTCAGGAAGATACGGTCGAAGTGACTACAGATTCTCAGCAGACGGAACAAACTGTAAAACTTTATTTCGCAGATGCTGACGGAAAAGTCTTAATGGAAGAAAACCGAACAATTCCCAAGACACTGAGCCTGGCCCGCGAAACAGTAAGCCAATGGCTGCTGGGGCCGGCCGGAAGATCAAGCGCTTATCCGATGGTAAACCCGCAGACGGTGTTATTGGACATTGGAATCAAAAACGGCATTGCCACAGTAGATCTTAGCAAGGAATTTCTTGAGCCTTACAGCAATGTCGCGGCCGAAACTGCTCTTTACGGTTTGGTCAATACCTTGACTCAGTTTCAAACTGTCCAGATCGTAAAGATTCGGGTCGAGGGGAAGGACATTCAAACCTATCGCGGAATCGGTCTGGAGAACTTAAGGTACCGTAATGATTTGATCGGCTACGCCTCAGGAACCGTGCAGGATGATGAAGAAACTGCTAAAGTATCCCCAAGCGGAATCAATCTTTTCGAACAATGACTTCAATATTTTACCATTTGTTGAAAAGATCAAGATACGTTATGATATTAATTATATAACACCTATCGTTAAAATCATCAATAATATTTGAATTATGAAAATTTTACTAGTGTTAATTTCCGGAATATGGTAAAATACTTTAAAAATGATATGTGCAAATATATACTTATATATAGGGGTTATCTATTTGATTTTTGAGGTGGGGTGTTCGCATGTTAGAGAACAGAGAGTTAGCAGGTCATCTTGACCATCTGTTTCAGAGGCTCACCGTTTCTACCCAAAGGCAAAAGAGTGATTTTGCAGAAAAGCTTGGTATTTCCCGTCAGCAGTTTGAAGTGTTAACGATTATTTTTGAAAAGGGCCAGATTACGATGGGTGAGCTCTGCAAGGAAATTTCTTCAGCCTGCAGTACGGCAACCGATCTAGCTGACAAACTGGAAAGAGCCGGCTATGTGGAGCGAATTAGGGAAAAACGGGACCGCAGGATTGTGAGGCTTAATATTTTACCCAAGGGAGAAAAATTGGTCAAATCGGTAATTGAGACAAGGACAGAAAGGCTTGAAAGTATTCTGGAATCTTTTGAACAGGAAGACCGGATGCGTATTATTGGTATTCTAGAAACGTTATCCGATAAATATGAGAGACTTTCCAGAAAAGAGTAAAAATCGAATACAAAGGTTATTGAACATTTTTGTCGGAGTAAGATCTTCCCGGCAAAGATGTTTTTTTTTGACGGCAAACCTTTTTTTAAAAGTTATATTTCTTGAATTCCGTATTTGCGCTATACTGAATAAAAGTGTTCCGGACAAAAAGCGGAGGTAATTGTGAAAGAGATTCATGTTAACGAGGTCATTTCTGCAGTGGAGAGACTGTGTATTGAGGCGAACTGTATTCTGAATCAGGACGTTATTGATGCTTTGAACAAGGCTCTCGGCACTGAGGAATCCCCCCAGGGCAGAGAAGTACTTCAGCAGCTTTTGGAAAATGCGGAGATTGCAGGCAAAGAAAATATACCGATATGTCAGGATACCGGGATGGCGGTATTGTTTGTAGAAGTCGGCCAGGACGTACATATTGTCGGTGGAGATTTGACGGGAGCCCTGAATGAGGGCGTGCGCAGGGGCTATGAAAAGGGTTTTTTGCGTAAATCTATCGTCAAAGATCCTTTTAACAGAATCAATACCGGAGATAATACACCTGCAGTTATTCATTATGAAATCACACCAGGGGACAAGATTGGGATTACGATTGCACCGAAAGGGTTTGGCAGCGAAAACATGAGTGCCTTGAAAATGTTTAAGCCTTCAGATGGTTTACCTGCAGTAAAGAATTTTATTGTGGAAACAGTGGATAAAGCCGGGCCTAATCCCTGTCCGCCCATTGTGGTCGGAGTTGGATTGGGAGGTACGATGGAAAAGGCTGCCTACTTGGCTAAAAAGGCCTTGCTTCGTCCGATCGGAGAATCGAATCCGGCTGAGGAATATGCCCGGCTGGAACAGGAGCTTCTGACCCAAATTAACCATTTAGGGATAGGTCCCCAGGGTTTTGGCGGTCGGATGACGGCGCTGGCCGTAAATATTGAGGTATTTCCGACGCATATTGCAGGGCTGCCCGCAGCAGTCAATATTAATTGTCATGTTACCCGACATCGTCAAGTGATTTTGGAAGGGAGGGTCCCTTCCTGTGAGTAACGATCAAATGGTTGAAACCCGGAAAATTTCAGTACCGTTAGATGATTTGACTGCTGCTTCTCTCAGATGCGGTGAAAAGGTGCTGATCAACGGAGTCGTCTATACCGGAAGAGATGCCGCTCATAAGAAAATGGCTGAGGCCTTGGGCCGGGGAGAGAAACTGCCTTTTGATATGAAGGGACAGGTGATCTATTTTGTGGGGCCCGCCCCAGCTCCTCCAGGCAAAGTCATCGGATCTGCCGGACCGACAACCAGTGGCAGAATGGATGCCTATTCTCCTGGTCTGTTGGCCAATGGTCTAAAGGGGATGATTGGCAAAGGGCTTCGTTCACCTGAGGTCATACAGGCCATTAGGGAAAACGGCGCAGTCTATTTTGGGGCGATCGGTGGTGCCGGAGCACTCCTGGCTTCCTGTATCAAGGAAGCTGAGGTCATTGCCTATCCTGAACTCGGAACGGAGGCAGTCCGGAGACTGGTTATCGAAGATTTTCCTGCCATCGTCCTGATTGACAGTCTCGGGCAGAATCTTTACGAGACTGGCAGGGAAGAATATCAAATATTGGGGTGATGGTTTGTTCTATCCTTTTGAATTGGAAAAGTACCTCGAGGAATTACTTCCTGCCAGAGATGAACTGCTTCGTGAGATGGAAAGCGTAGCTTTGGAGGAAACGATTCCTGTGGTTACACCGGCCGTGGGTCATTTTCTTCAGCTTATGGTAAAGATGACAGGTGCAAAACGCATCATGGAGATTGGTACGGCGATTGGCTACTCCACTGTCTATCTGGCCAGAGGCGCAGCCGAGACTGGAGGAAGGGTTTTTACGCTGGATATGAACAGAGGGAGGCTCAACAGAGCCAAAGAGTATCTGAAAAAAGCCGGTCTTACCCATTTGGTTGATTTCAGCTGTGAGAATGCGCTGCACTGTCTGCCGAAACTGACGGAAACATATGACTTGATATTCGTGGATGCAGCCAAAGGTGAGTACCTGGATTATCTTGATCTTATCGCACCACTTATTTCTCCCGGTGGTGTTCTGGTGGCGGATAATGTTCTATTCAGGGGCTGGGTTGTGCCTGATTCGGTTTTTGACCGGAAATATGATAGAATGGTCGGTTGTATGAGGGATTTCCTGCAGCGCCTGGCCTGTTTGCCGGAATTTGAGGTGAGCGTGCTTCCATTCGGCGACGGTATTGCGCTGGCCAGAAAGAACAAGTAGGAATTCGGGCAAGATATGAAGTCAGGATTAACGTATTTAACTAGGATATTTGGTTAATGTATTGGGTAAGGATATTAGGATATACGAGGAGAAATGATGTCAGGTAAGAAGGCTGCGAACGGGTTTCTTGCAATTGTCAGCGGATTGATTCTGATTACTATCATCTTGCTGACGGTGATTGAACAGTGCGTCTTTGATCTCAATTTCTTCCGGTCGGAATATGCCAGACTAGATACGGTATCTGTGACTGGGATGCCGGAAAAGGATCTGATGGTGACGACCACGGAACTGCTGGCTTATATCCAGGGGGACAAGGATAACCTTGAAATCCGTGGAGAGATTAACGGTCAGGAAAGACAGGTGTTTAATCAGCGGGAAATCGTCCATATGGCAGATGTTCAAAGGTTGTACTTGGGCAGCCGCATGGTCCGTAACACAGGCTTGATTATCCTGCTTCTGTTTCTGATCTTACTAAGGGTAAGCAGTGGGAAGAAATACTTTCGTTCCTGGGCCGGTGGTTTTCTGGCCGCGGCAGTCATATTTCTTTGTGTATTTGGGGCAGTAGGGATTGCGGTCTGGCGGGATTTTCAAGTGTTCTGGGACAACTTTCACTATCTGATTTTTACAAATGACCTTTGGCTGCTTAATCCGGAGACCGATATCCTGATCCAAATGGTGCCGCAGCAGTTCTTCTTTGATTTGGTTGTCAGGATTCTGGCTCTTTTTACTTCTGCCGTACTGATCCTCGCTCTTGTTGCTGCAAGAATTTGGTTCGCCTATCAGAAAGTATAAGTACCGTTGTGCTTGATGACCGGTCATACAATTGATAAATATCAATAATTTTTTGAGAACAGAAAGGAAGCTCGATAATATGCTAAGATTTGATGGAAGACAACCCGATGAAATCCGGCCTGTGAAGATTACCAGGAAGTTTACGGACCTTCCTGAAGGCTCCGTCCTGATTGAGGTTGGGAAAACCAGGGTGATTTGTACGGCTACTGTTGAAGATAAAGTACCGCCATTTAAAAAGGGGACCGGCAGCGGCTGGGTTACAGCGGAATACGCTATGCTCCCGAGGGCGACGGCCGTGCGCAATCAGCGTGAAGCCTCCAAGGGAAAATTGGGTGGAAGGACAATGGAAATCCAGCGACTGATCGGCAGGGCACTGCGTTCCATTGTGGATCTGAGTAAACTGGGGGAAAGGACTATCTGGCTGGATTGTGATGTTCTGCAGGCAGACGGTGGGACTAGGACAGCTTCGATTACGGGTGCTTATGTTGCCCTGGCTGATGCTGTCAATTACCTGCTGAAAAATCAATTAATTAAGCAGGACCCTTTAACGGACAGTATTGCGGCCATTTCTGTAGGTAAAGTAGATGGGGTACCTGTAGCCGATCTTGCCTATGAGGAGGATTCCAAAGCCGAAGTTGATATGAATATTGTGATGACCGGTTCGGGGCGTTTTGTAGAGATTCAGGGTACTGCAGAAGGTCAGCCGTTTGACCAAGAGGATCTGAATGCATTCTTAAACCTCGGGGAATCGGGTATTCAAAAACTCAGCGCTTTGCAGAAGGAAGCTCTGGCCAAAGAGCTTCCGGTAGCCTAGTCCGAAGGAGGTCTGTAAGGATGCAGGTCTTGCTTGCAACAACGAATAAGGGCAAAATAAAGGAACTAGAGGGATTGCTTCATAACGAAAAAATCAAAATTTTATCGTTAAGCGATCTTCAGGATTACCAGGAGGTTGAAGAGACCGGCATTACATTTGCCGAGAATGCTTTTATCAAGGCGCGGGCTGCCTGTGCTGCAGGCCAAATGATTACGCTGGCAGATGATTCAGGGCTTGAAGTCGATGCGTTGGCTGGAGCTCCCGGTGTTTTTTCAGCACGCTATGCCGGAGAGCCGAAAAATGATGAGCGTAATATCGAAAAACTCCTAGCAGACCTGGAAGACGTGCCTGAGGAAAATAGGACTGCCCGCTTCCGCTGTGCGTTGGCTATCGTCTGTCCTGACGGCCAGGAATATCTGACGGAGGGAGCGATTGAAGGAAGAATACTGACCGTAAAAATCGGAACCGGCGGGTTCGGTTATGACCCTGTGTTTTACCTGCCTGACCTTCAGAAAACGATGGCGGAGCTCAGCTCGGATGAAAAAAATTGCCTCAGCCACAGAGCGCAGGCTTTTGCGAAAGCAGTTCCATTGTTGACAACGTTACTGAAATAATTTTTTATTATTCTGAATGTGAAATTAAAAATGCTTCTTGACTAGTTTTTTCTCTTGGGATATACTAATCATTGTCACAAAAAGCGGCGGGGTATAGCGCAGTTTGGTAGCGCGCCTGCCTTGGGAGCAGGAGGCCGGGGGTTCAAATCCCTCTGCCCCGACCATAATGAAATGCTGCGGTGACCGAAACGTGCGCCTGTAGCTCAGCCGGATAGAGCATCTGCCTTCTAAGCAGGTTGTCGGGAGTTCGAATCTCTCCAGGCGCGCCATTTTTCATTGAGCGTGCATTTCTCGAAAACAAATGATGTAATTCAGACATGGTGGATGTGGCGAAGTGGTTAACGCACCGGATTGTGGCTCCGGCACTCGTGGGTTCAAGTCCCATCATTCACCCCATATAAAAAGATTAAGCTTTATCGCAAGATAAAGCTTTTATTATTAGGAATGATGGGACTTGAACAGAAAGCGCGCCCTGTAGAAGCGTTTTCCGGCTATGGGAGGTGGCCGATCATGCAAACTCCGCTTCATAGCGGTAGGCCATCCATGGCCGTCGGAAAAAGGAAATGCGACCTATGGAAGCATTTACCCGCCCCGGCGTGATAGCCACGAAGCGGCGGAGCAAGTCCCATCATTCACCCCAAAATCGTAAAGCAGTGTGTACCAAGGGTTTCAGAGATTAGCAAGAAGTTGCAAAATCACGTAATCCGGTCACCGAAAATAGACAGTCCGGCATGAATAACTTCCAAATCAAAAGGAGGTTATTTTTTATGTCACGTATGCGTAAAATAATCAACAAGACTACGCAAAGAATTGGGAAACATCATTAAAAAACTATCTTGCTTATAGTAGCGCAAAACAAAAAAGTAAACGTACCTTACAAGATTTATTCTAAGCCCATATTTGCTATGCTAAGGTGCTAATTGCAATTGCCGCAAAGATTAAAGTCCATCAGTAATTCTCCTAATGGCTTCAATTGAATAATCCACTTCCTTGTTGGTATTATAGTGCCCAAATGAGAAGCGTAGAGTTCCAGTTGGATAAGTTTTCAATGTTTTATGGGCATTTGGAGCGCAATGCAAACCTACCCTTGTCATCACGCCATAGCGATTGTCAAGTTCAAACGAAATCTCGGCAAGATCGCGTTTGGTGGTCTGAATGGATACAACCGCTGTGCGATTGGTTATATCCGGCCTCCCAATAATCCGAATATCCGGTAATGATTTCAGCTTTTTCAAAAAACGGGCGGTCAATTCGAGTTCTTTTTCTCGAATCTTATCAATGCCTGTTTCCAATAGATACCGCAAAGCTGCATGAAGTCCGAAAATTCCCGGAAGATTCATCGTGCCTGCTTCAAATCGGTCCGGCATGAAGCCTGGTACTTCCTCTGTATGGGATAAACTCCCCGTTCCGCCGCTGATAAGGGGGTTTATTAACGGAAACATAGCTTCTGTCGTGATAAAGCCGCCGATCCCCTGCGGTCCCAGTAAACCCTTGTGTCCGGTAAAAGCGAGGGCATCAATACCCATTGCTTGCATATCGATTGGAATAACTCCAGCCGTCTGGGCGCTATCAATAATAAAAGCCAACCCCTGTTCTTTGCAAAAACTGCCTACTTTCTGAATAGGAAGAAGTGTCCCGCAAACGTTGGAAGCGTGGGTCATGACGATCGCTTTAGTGTTCGGCCTGAGTAGCCTGGGTACTTCTTCGAACAATAACTCTCCATCCTCAGTACAGGGAATCCTATCAAATTCTACTCCGGAAGTTTGAAGCTGGATCAAAGGCCGCATGACCGCGTTATGTTCCATTGCTGAAACAAGCACATGATCGCCATTTTGCAAGAAGCCTTTTAAGATCATATTTAAACTAGTTGTGATATTTGGAGTGAAAATAACGTTTTTACAGTTGGGGTAATTGAATAACTCACAAATGAGTTCTCTGGTTTCAATCACAATTTCATCCGCTGTATAGGCACTTTCGTAGCCACCCCGACTGATATTTGCACCGATACTCTGCATGTAGTGCACTACTGCAGCAGAAACTGAAGCTGGTTTAGGAAAAGTTGTACAAGCATTATCAAAATATATTTTGGTGAGATTCATTTTTTCCCTTTCTAACTGATGTTATTCAGCTTATATTATAGCTCAATTTTGTTGCGTTAATATATTCGAATAATCTATTCATAAAGACTTTTATTATTGAAAATTTCAATTTTTTTTTATAAACCTATTATGGTAATATTATCTCCATATGTTAGACACATAATGTCTAAATAATGATATTACAGAAGGAGGTCATTGAAGAGTGATCAAAAACGAAAAGATTGTAATTGTTATCGCTGGAATTATCATTGGTATTATTTCTGTCACACTGGTACTTCTAGGCAATCCAGCCAATATGGGCTTTTGTATTGCCTGCTTTGTCCGCGACACAGCAGGTGCGCTGGGTTTGCATCGGGCCAATGCCGTCCAATACATACGACCGGAAATTATTGGTTTGGTTTTGGGATCCTGTCTGATGGCTTTAAGTAAAAAAGAATTCTCACCGCGAGGTGGTTCTTCCCCTTTAACGCGGTTTATTCTTGGATTTTTTGTTATGATCGGAGCGCTGATGTTCCTGGGATGCCCCTTCCGGATGATTCTACGACTTGCCGGCGGAGACTTAAATGCTCTTGTTGGCTTGGTTGGATTCATCTGTGGCATTTTAGCAGGGATATTCTTCCTTAACAGGGGCTATACATTAAAAAGAACCTATAGTCTTCCGAAAATTGAGGGAGTCATATTCCCGGTGATACAAATTGTGTTTCTTTCTTTGCTCTTGGCAGCGCCTGCCTTTATTTATTTTACGGAAGCAGGAGCCGGTCCCGGAGCCAAACATGCCGCGATCGCAATTTCTCTAGCTGCGGGTATCCTTGTTGGTATCTTAGCGCAAAGAACCCGACTTTGCATGGTTGGCGGCATTCGGGATCTAGTATTATTTAGAGAATGGAAATTGTTGCTTGGTTTTCTGGCTATCCTGGCATCTGCTTTTGTTATGAATACCGCTACCGGTAACTTATCCGTGGGATTTGCCAATCAACCCATTGCCCATACGGATGGTTTATGGAATTTTCTCGGTATGCTTACGGTTGGTTTTGGCTCGACACTTCTTGGAGGCTGTCCGCTTCGGCAAATGATTCTTGCCGGGGAAGGCAATACGGACTCCGTTATTACAGTGATTGGCCTATTTGCCGGTGCAGCCTTTGCGCACAATTTTTCTTTAGCTTCTTCAGCTAAAGGACCTACGACCAACGGCATGATCGCGGTCGCTATTGGTTTGGTTGTCATGCTGATAATCGCTGTGGTCAACACCCGGAAGGCCGCTGCAACTGTGAATAATTGACATACGCTTTGATATTTATTCAAATGTAAAAAATTACATTACATTGAGAGGAGAATTGACATGCTCGATGCAAGAGGCCGTTCATGTCCAGAGCCTGTTATCATGATCAAGAAAGCAATGGCTTCCAACGAGGATGAATATGCCATACTGCTTGACAACCGTACCTCTTTGGAAAATGTCTCACGTTTTGCGAGAGTTGCAGGATATCATAGTGATTATACTGAAGAAAATGGGATCTTTACATTGAAAATAACAAAAAAATAATAATGTAGCACAAACATCGAAGGGAAATCCACTTATGGAATACATCGCAACCTTTTATTCGCATTATGGCGCGATGCGCTTTAAAAAAAAGTGTATAGCCAATAACCTTCATGCGGTCGTAATGCCTGTTCCCAGAAGTCTCAGCTCTTCTTGCGGCAGCTGCGTCAAGTATGAAGATCACCGGGACTTTGTTGCACCGGAAAATCCGGATGAAGAGATTGAACAAATAGTCTGCATTGAAACAACCGGGTACCGGCAGGTATATAAGGCTAAAGGAGCATAATTGCTTATAGTTTGTTTCTAACCCAAGTATAGTTATAATAAATACTAATTGTGAAATTAATTACTTGTATTCTATAAAATAATTAGTTAAAATCCAGGTAGGTTAAGAAATCAAATACAGCATGAGAAACGGTGTTTTTCAAAGGTAAAAGCCCGCAAACACGCATGGATTATGGCTTGTGGTATCGCGGCAGTCACAGAGTGATTGTGGCTCCGGCACTCGTGGGTTCAAGTCCCATCATTCACCCCATATAAAAAGATTAAGCTTTATCGCAAGATAAAGCTTTTTGATTACCCGCCTCGGCGTGATAGCCGCGAAGCGGCGGAGCAAGTCCCATCATTTTTTTTAATCATGGGGTTCGTCAGTAACCTGACCCCTTTAGGGCGGTGTAGATTTTTTATGGTGATGCTGCCTGCGTCGTGGCGGATGCTTTCGCGGATAGACCGCTCTGGCCGCTGCTGTTTAACGCAACAATTTTATAATAATAGGTTGTCTCCGGATCTAAGCCTGTATCCGTGTAAGGGGGCGCTGCCACATTTTCCGCTATCGGATTATAGGTGCCTTCGGAAGAGGATGCCCTGTAAACGATATAGGAGCTTGCACCGGTGACCGGAGTCCAATCCACAACAATCTGGCTGGAATTATCGGCTGTTGCCGTCAGATCTAATGGTACGGACGGAAATGTGATGGTATTTGCTGTTAAAGAATAAGGGCCATCTCCGGCGCTGTTGGAGGCCAAAACTTTATAGTAATAGGTGGTTCCTGCATCCAGACCCGTATTGGTATAGGAGGTTGAAGATAAAGTCGTGATACGTGTATAAGTTCCGGAAGCAGAGTGAGACCGGTATACGGAATAAGTCGGGTCTCCGCTTACGGCGGACCAGGACAGCGATATCTGCGAAGAGCTTAGCGCTGCAGCAGTCAGATTTGCTGGAGCAGTTGGCACACTCGAGGCAAGGGTAGTGGCACTGGTGACCGCCGAATAGGCACTGCTGCCGGCAGTGTTCACAGCCAGGACTTTGTAGTAATAGGCAGTACTCGCGGTCAGACTGCTGTCTGTATACGCATTGGTTGTGGTCGTGGCCATAAGCGTGTAAGTCCCTGATACTGAATTGGCTCTGTATATGGAATAAGTATCTGCTTCGCTGACCGAAGACCAGGATAGGGAAATCTGTGTTGAGCTCTTTGGCACAGCAGTGAGATTATCAGGAATGGAAGGAACGCTGGCAGCAATGGTTTTGGCACTGGCAATGGCAGAATAAGAACTCGAACCGACACTGTTTGTGGCCAGCACCTTATAATAATAAGTCGTATTGGCTGTCAGACCACTATTGGTATAAGAAGTAGCGGTAATGGTCGTAAGCAGAGAATACGGTCCTGATGCTGAGGAAGACCGGTAAATGGAATAGGATGCTGCCCCGCTGACAGCGGACCAGGAAAGTGTGATCTGACTGGTACTTTTCGGTGTTGCCGTAAGATTTGCCGGGGCAGACGGGATGCTGAGCGCAGTCGTGGTGCTAGCAACAGGTGAAAAGGCGCTCGATCCGGTACCGTTCGTAGCTTTTATCTTATAGTAATATGTTGTGTTGGGGGATAGTCCACTATTGATATACGAAGTCGAGGAAACTTTTGCAATCTGATAGTAAGACCCATAGTAGGAAGAAGCGCGGTATACAGCATAGGAAGTGGCACCGTTTACTGTTGGCCAGGATAACGCGATCTGACTGATACTTTGCGATTTCGCTGTAAGATTTGGCGGAGCAGCCGGGACAGAAGCAATATCGTCTAAAAGGGTGTTCACGACGTTTTGCGGTATCACGGCTGTACCACCGAAGACAATCAATTTGCTGATCAGATTACTTTTTTGATTGATATAATTCCCGACAGAAGTGTTGGTCAGACTGTTGACCAAAATAACGGGGGAATTTGTCTGTGCTGCCAAGGCCGAACCTGCGAGCGCATCGGGAAATGATTGCCCGGTTGCGATACAGCAGGCGGCCAGATTAAGTTGAGCTGAAAATTCATCGATAATTTTAAGGTTGGTTTCATAGCGGTCAGCACCACTCAGCCTTTTCCCCGCAGGAAGAAGATTTAAAACACTGGTGCTGATGACACCGGTTCCGCCAACAACATATGTGCTGGTGACATTTTGCAGAGCTTGCTGGATGTTACCGGGCAAGCTGTTTTTAGCTGTAAGCAGGATCGGAATTTCTTTGATCGCGGCGATAGGAGCGGCAGATAAAGCATCCGCAAAGTTTTCACCCGTTGCAATGATTGCCTGGTTATAGCTTCCCAGCGTCTGGGCAATTCTGGCCGAGGTATCATAGCGGTCAGAACCGGCAATCCGGGATATGGATATTCCCATATAATAGATCTCCCGTTCCACACTTGTGGAGATGGCTGAAGTCCCACCGATAAGAAAGACATGTGAGACGTGCAGACGGGAAAGTTCGGTCCTGGTCTTGGTGCTTAATGATTCGCTGGAGGTCAGCAGAATAGGAGCATTATATTTAGAGGCGAGCGGAGCGCTGCATAAGGCATCCGGATAATTTTCACCATTGACAATGATGGCGTAGTTGGAAGAACTCCAGCCATACTGGGAAATCAGGGCGGATGTTTCATATCTGTCACTGCCTGACAAACGATTGGAGGTTATGAAAGAGGATCCTGGACTGCCGGCGGCTGCATTAACGATATTGGAAAAATAGTCTGTGCCGGAATTCCCCATAGCTTTGATCTTGTAATAGTAAGTATTGCCTGATGTCAGGCTGCCATCCGTATAATTGGTATAGAACGTCGAGGCAATCTCCGTATAGGCCCCTGAATACGAAGCTGAGCGGTAGACCGTGTAAGAGGTTATTCCGCTGATTGAATTCCAGGAAAGATAGATTTGCCCTGGTCCGGAGGATTTCGCTGAAAGACTTGAGAAAGAGGAAAGGGTCGTGGCGCCGGCATAGGAAGAAAGTAAACTTGTTTCATTGTTGTCGACAGTCTGGATCTTATAGTAATAGGTTTGATTGGAGGCCAAACCGGTGTCGGTATATTGGTTTGTGGTAACCGAATTAGTAAAAGTGTAGGTTCCGGAATGGGAAGTTGATCGGTAGACATTGTACTTGTCTGCGCCGCTTACTGCAGTCCAGGTTAACGCAATTTCATTTGGACCGAGTGCAGAAGCGGATAAGTTTGTCGGAGCGGACAAGGCAGCGGCAGAAATCTGAGGCATAGTCAAGAAACTGACGAGGAAGCATAAGAGTATCACCAATGATTTGGATTTGATTTCTCCCATATGATATTCACCTCCCGTTGCATTCTCTTTTAAAGAATCATGAAACAATTATACCATTTTTTGGTTTATCATCTGTAAATTATATGTAAATCTTTTAGAATATTCAATTTAAATTTTTATTGTTATTCTTAGTAAAATCATCCATAATAGAAATCAGCAAGAAGAATGGGGGGCCTGTTTGTGACAGAAAGATATGTTCAGACTGTGGAAAGAGCGCTGGATATATTGGAAGTACTGGCCAGTTCTAGGGAATCATTTGGTGTGACTGAAATCGGCAGCAGGATAGGGCTGCATAAAAGCACGGTACATCGGATTATTCAGACTTTATGCTATCGGGGATATGTTGAAAAAGAAAAAGATAGGGAACGGTACCGTCTCGGGATAAAAATAATTGAAGTCGGCAACGCATTTTTCAATCAGCTTGAAGTCCGGAAGATTGCCGAACGCTATCTGGAAAGCCTGGCCAAAACCTTTGATGAAGTAGTTCATCTTGTCCTGCCCGACAACGGAGAAGTAGTGTTCATCGATCATAAAGAGAGTTCCCAGTTAATCGGCATGTACTCCAAGGTAGGCAGCAGAGGCTACATGCATTGTACGGCGGTTGGTAAAGCAATTCTTTCCACTTTGCCGGAAGAGGAAGTAAGGCTTATTCTGCAAAAAAAGGGTATGCCCCGTTTTACTCAGCAGACGATTACAGATCCGGAAAAACTGATCGAACAGCTGAAGGAAATAAGAAAAACAGGCATTGCAGTTGCCGCTGAAGAAACTGAAGTCGGGGTCATTAATATAGGAACACCCATTTATGATTATTCGGGTAGAACCATTGGTGCGATCAGCATTTCCGGACCCATTAATAGGCTGATGGAGAAAGGGATTGAAAAGGTCGGTCAGGAAATCAAGCGTGTTGGTCAGGATATATCCTCCAGATTAGGATATTCCGGCCGCTGATCTTACAGTACTACCCAAAAAAACGCTTGACGGAAGTAGGAAACTAGTACATAATATTAATACTATATTTTCAAATATTTCAGAATCTTTTTGTGTTGGTTTGCATAAGATAGCCAAAAGATCAGACATTAAGCTTCAGCAAAAAAATTGAAAAGATGGGGACAATGATGAAGGTTTAGTTTAAAAATGAAACAATGTTTCAGATAATAAAACAAAACTAATTTTTATAGGTATAAAATGAAACATTGTTTTATATGGTGAAACACGGTGGGGAGTGATTGATCATGATGAGGATTTCATCAATAGCTTATAATCAGGACAGAGATTGTATAGGATGTGCCATTAGAGATGAAAAGCAAATATCCACCTATATTCTGTCTTTTCAGATAGCAGACCAGCTGATGTCGCGCTATCACGGGAAATGGGGTATTTCGGGCAACAGGATTACACTTCGATTTACAGACCTAGACCATCCGCTGACGATTGATTATGATTCCGGAGTGATTAATTACGGATCCCTTACGACAGCATTTTATCATCGCTATAACCCTGCTAAGGGGCTGACGGTGCTGGTCGAGGATATCTGTTCCGACCTTGCGATCCCACAAAGTGAGCCCATTGAATATGAAGAATATTTATTTAGATTATTCGTCAAAATTGTGGAGATTTTCCATGCCCGATGCAATGTTCAGATCTTACCTGATATAAATGAAGGCAAATGGGAAATTCGTTTAGGTGAGGGGGAAGCTTCAGGCTGGATTGGGAAAGATGGAATTGCCGAGAACCGGTTTGGTGAAAAAATGGATATAAAACAATGGCAGAATCTTAGAATTGAAAAAGCAGCGCTTTATGTCTTTGGTTTTAACTCTTTTTGCAAAAACTTTCAGTGTCCAATAAAATAAGGACACTATTTTTTTGTATTAACTTTTGTTTGACAGGGCAATTTTTTTTAAGTATAATACTGTTTGCGTGTTAGAACCGTCAGCGAATTGCATAACCGATTTTCTATTCCAATGGGGTATCGCCAAGCGGTAAGGCATCGGACTCTGACTCCGACACCGGTGGTTCAAATCCATCTACCCCAGCCAACTTTTATATGCGGGAGTGGCGGAACTGGCAGACGCACTGGATTTAGGTTCCAGCGGGTAACTCCGTGCAGGTTCAAGTCCTGTCTCCCGCACCAAAATTAAGGATTCCAAGGCAGTTGACCTATAAATGGTTGACTGTCTTTTTTCTACACATTACGATCACAAATCGCCAAAATGGATGTGCCGTAACAAAGAAGTCACAGAAGAGATAACACCAAATGTAAAAAATCGAGAAAAAGTATTTAAATGTCAACCGGCAATTATTATAATATGGATGTAACAGGAATAATCCCAGATTCTTGGACCAGAATATCTTTTCATATATAATTATCTGATCCGGTTTATAATATGAATAGTAATAACACCAGATGAAAAGAGTCTTGGAGGGGGAAAAAGAAGTGTCGGGAATTTTGATTTTTTCATCAAACTATGGTGAAGGACATTTCCAGGCGGGTGAAGCACTTGCCGAAGCTTTTGGCCATCAGCCTTCTCCAATACAGGTAAAGCACTTAGATTTTGGTTCTTTTTTTTACTTTAACACGGATTATTTTATGAGGAAAGCCTACGCAACAATGATCAAGAAGACGCCGAAACTCTGGAGAATACTCTTTGAAAAGACGGCAGGACTGACTGCCGAAGACTGCCGGAAGTTTGTGCGGGGATTGGAAACGAAGAAGCTGTTAGATTGTATCTGGAAGTTCAATCCTGATGTGATTGTAAGTACCCATTTTATACCGGCTGCCATACTGGGCGAACTGAAACTCAAAGGTCTCCTTTCTGTTCCGCTGGTCACGGTGGTGACGGACTACCTTGTTCACGGTGTATGGATCCACTCCGGAACGGATAAGTATATTGTAGGCTGCAAGGATGCATGTACCAGGCTTGCGGAGGCAGGAATAGCACCCCAGAACGTGATTCAGTCCGGGATCCCTCTCCGGTTAAGATTTGAAGAAGCCATCCAACAATGCGCCGCTAAACAAAAACTGAAGCTTGACCTGAACCGGAAGACGGTACTCATCATGGGTCTTAACGGTAAACCCGTGAGCAATGTCGCAGAACTGAAGGAGATTGTCCGGAACCTGGCTCAGGATATTTCGGCACAATTATTGGTGGTTTGCGGCTACAATAAAGAGCTGTACCATGCGCTTAACAGTGAAATTCGGGAAACGAATCTCTGCATCAGACTCTACGGTCATGTCGACAATGTTCAGGAATTGATGGCAGCTTCTGATCTTATGATCACTAAAGGAGGAGCATTGACAATTTCCGAAGCACTGACCATGGGACTTCCCTTGCTGATGTACAGACCAATCCCGGGGCATGAAAAAGGAAATGCTTATTTCGTTGAACAAGCGGGAGCGGGGAAGGCTTTTGGTACCCCGGATGAACTGATCCGCTACACAGTAGAACTGTTTAAGCATCCGGCCAGACTGGAAACAATGAGTTTAGCGGCACGGATGATACTGCCGGT
The DNA here is from genome assembly GCA_023667845.1 of Dehalobacter sp. NCBI lineage: Bacteria > Bacillati > Bacillota > Clostridia > Eubacteriales > Desulfitobacteriaceae > Dehalobacter > Dehalobacter sp. The sequence continues at coordinate 103,963 of JAMPIU010000143.1, forward strand.
CAATCCTTCACAAAATGCAGCTGCCTATATTTTGACACTCAGGAAAAACACCAAAACCAATCCGTTCAAAACAGAAGCGATGTAGTACCCGGCAGAAAATCTGCCCGTCATTATATTCCGAAACAAGGATTAACAAGGCACTAGATTTAAACAGAATATCAAGCGTTTTCCTTGATTCTTTGGAAAACTTCTGATAATATTAACTGGTCAATATCAGGTTTACTGGAAAGGGGAAACGGATGTTTCCTCTTTCTAAACTTATTGCTTTTTTTCCAGGGATTTACTCTTTAGCAAGGTTTGCATTTATTTGAAAAAGGGCAGAATATCCTGGTGTGAAATGTTGATACTATTTAAATATAAAAATAAAAAGCAAGGTTAAATTCCAAGGAGGAGCGGACATGTCTGTCAAGATCGAAAAGAAGAACAATAACACCTACGAAATGGAAATTACGGTTGGGGTTGAAGAGGTTTCTGCAGCTTTTGACCGGGTAATGAAAAGAGCCGGACAGGGACTCAGCATACCAGGTTTTCGCAAAGGAAAAGCCCCTAAGCATATAATAGAAAGGTATGTTGATAAAGACGCTGTGAAAAATGAAGTGATGGAGCAGGTCTCTTACCCGGCTTTATTTGAAGCCTTTAAAGAGCATTCCATTACGCCTGTTTCCAGACCGGCTATACAGGTTGTTCAATTTGAGGCAGATAAAGATTTCATTTATAAAGTTAAGGTAGAGACAAAACCTGATGTAGAGCTGGGAGAATATAAGGGTCTTGGCATCGAAAAACAGGCTGTTGAGGTTACAGACGAGCAGGTGGCCGAAGAATTGGAACGCCGTCAAAATAGACATGCTAAACTTATTCCGGTTGAAGACGGAGAAATCATTGACCAGGATATCGTCACGATTGACTTTGAAGGATTCCTGGGTGATGTGCCGTTTGAAGGAGGAAAAGGCGAGAATCACGAGTTAACCATCGGTTCCGGCACTTTTATCCCAGGATTTGAGGAACAAATAAAAGGTTCTAAGAATGGTCAGGAACTCGAAATCAATGTTAAGTTCCCGGAAGGCTATCACAGCGAAGAGCTCTCTGGAAAAGATGCCATGTTTAAAGTCAAGATCAACGGTATTAAGAGAAAAGAACTGGCTGCTCTGGATGACGAGTTTGCCAAAGACGTCAGCGAATTTGACACGTTAGAAGAATTGAAGCAGGATATTAGAGAAAAGATGATTTTGGCTGCAGAAAACAGACGCGACAATGAATATAAGACTGAAGTTATGAAGAAGGTTGCTGAAAACGCAGTCTGTGAAATTCCTGAAGGAATGAAACAGGAACGCATTGATGCGTTGATGGAAGACCTGCAGCAGAACATGGCCTATCAGGGGATTTCCATGGAGCAGTATTGTCAGTATGTCAATACCAGCATAGAAGCGCTTCGTGAATCCTTCAGTCAGCAGGCAGCTGATGGACTAAAAACTGAACTTGTCCTTGAAGCAATTGCGGAAAAAGAAGGAATTACGGTTACTGATGAAGAAATTGAATCCGAGATTAATAGGATGGCTATGCAGTATGGCAGGACAGCTGAAGAACTGAAGTCAGCTTTTGAAGCTCGCGGTGAGATGCAGATGTTCAAAATGAGTTTAACATCAGAGCATACCGTTGATTTCCTGGTCAAGAACAATGGTATTGAACAGGAAAGTGCCGCAGCACAGAACACGGATTCGGAGAGTAATGTTGCGGAGGAAAATGAATAAGATAATTATTGCGATAATGATAAGGGAATTCTCAATAAAGGGGTGAGCATATGGCAAAGTTTAACGATGAAAAGAATCAACTGAAATGTTCTTTTTGCGGTAAAACGCAGGAACAGGTCAAGAAACTGGTAGCAGGTCCCGGGGTATACATTTGTGATGAATGCATCGAGCTCTGTAATGAAATCATTGAAGAGGAACTCCAGGATGATGTAGGCTCAGAAATTGGAGAGATTCCTAAACCCAAAGAAATCAGAAGTATTCTTGATCAATACGTTGTCGGTCAGGACGAAGCAAAAAAAGCATTATCTGTTGCAGTTTATAACCATTACAAGCGTATCAGCATTGGCATGAAGGTCGATGATGTCGAGCTTCAGAAATCCAATATTATTATGCTCGGTCCAACAGGTTCCGGTAAGACGCTGCTTGCTTCTACACTGGCTAAAGTTCTGAATGTCCCATTTGCTATAGCGGATGCAACCTCATTGACGGAAGCCGGCTATGTCGGAGAAGATGTCGAGAATATTCTCCTCAAACTGATTCAGGCTGCTGATTATGATATTGAGAGGGCAGAGCGAGGGATTATCTATATTGATGAGATTGATAAGATTGCCCGAAAATCTGAGAATCCATCCATTACCAGGGATGTATCAGGGGAAGGTGTTCAGCAGGCACTGCTCAAGATCCTGGAAGGCACAGTAGCCAGTGTTCCTCCGCAGGGAGGACGCAAGCATCCCCACCAGGAATTCATCCAGCTCGATACCACGAACATCCTGTTCATTGTCGGCGGGGCTTTTGATGGGATTGACAAGCTGATTCAAAACCGTATCGGCAAGAAAGTGATGGGTTTTGGGGCGGAAATTCAAAAGAAGAATGAAAAGAACGTCGGGGAATTCTTAAGGCAGATCCTGCCGGTAGACCTCTTAAAATACGGGTTAATTCCCGAGTTTGTCGGAAGACTTCCTGTTATTGTCACCTTGGATGCCCTAGATCAGGATGCGCTAGTCAGCATTTTGACCCAGCCCAAAAACGCCTTAGTCAAACAGTATGAAAAACTGCTGGAAATGGACGGTGTAGGGCTGGAGTTTAAAGAAGATGCGCTTAAAGCCATTGCTGAAGAAGCGATTCGCCGTAATACAGGAGCGAGGGGTCTCAGGGCGATTATGGAAGAAATCATGCTGAATGTCATGTATGATATTCCAACCCGTTCGGATGTCACCAAATGCGTCGTTACCAAGGATACGATCCTTCAGCGGATTGAGCCTGAGCTTATCACGGTGGACAACAAGAAGGAAGAATCAGCTTAAACAGAATAAATCTAAACCTATGAGATACTGTTAATAGTTTTATGCTATTGGCAGTATTTTTTGTAAACTTAGGGTTTACGTCATGTACCCTAACCGCTCTTCGGCTATTGCGCCATGGATGGCGCAATAGCCGAAGAGCGGTATTGTGGCTCACAGACTTACCCTCACATAATGGTAATGTAATATACAAAATGAAAAAACAACAATTTGAGGATACTGTTCTAGTCGAACTTCGCTGCAGCAATGATCCTTACTGTTAGCACTGCAAAGCAATGGGACATTGCCGTTATGGCATCGTCAACGGAGCTGTAGGAAATTAAGAAATCATTCAGAAAATCATGCAGGAAATCATCCGGTAAATCATAGCTTCTCCTGAGACGTTCAATGATGATTTTCCCTTCGGAGGCAGCCTGGGCAGGCGATAATAACTGCCAGTCCAATTGATCCATCAGATGGATATAGAGCGTAGCCGGGACCACTAGTTCCCCTTCGCGTTCTATCTTTATTAACCTGTTCAGGAACTTTTGCTTATCCAGCGATTCCGGTTTTCTCGATTCCGCTTGATTCAGAACTCCTGTTCGAGACGTGGATCCCTGACATTCCAGGACACCGATGCCCTTCTGGTATTCTTGCCAGAGGGTTTCTTCATTGATACCGAATCTTTTTAAGCGGTTCAGCAGGCTGAACTGGCAGACCGGGCATAGGCCGGTCTGCAGGAAAAGAGCCTCCTTCACAGCTTGTTTGACGGTGATTCCAATCAGTTCTCCCAATTTGCTGTGTTTGCCGGCATAGAAGAGCCTGGAGCCAGAGTTGCTGTTGCAGATGATGACCGTCCCGTCTGTGCCTGATCCTGTGGCGATGCCCCTAGAATAGCAACTGCCTGCCATAAGCTCCTGCAGGGCAGCCGTTTTGGCTTCTGTACAAGTCACAAGTGCTCGGGTCAGGGTCTCTTCCGGAAGATCGGCATTGATATACAGCAGAATATTAATCGTTCCAGCCGGAATGTTTACCGTTTCCCCCTGCCGTTCATGGAAGAAAGCTGGATCACCGATCCGGCCGCCGTTCATTTCGATGCCGCCGGTTACCACTGCGGTGACGGTCAGATCTTCGTAGCTTGCTGTCCGAATAGCCGCATTATTCATGGCAGCAGCTGTCAGAAGACCTGCGGAGGCTTCAGGATCAAGACCCAATTCCGTGGCAATCAGCTTCATATGTTCCTCATAGACGGTTGGAGTGATGTCACACGTCAAGCCCATTCCCGAATTAATATCGTGGTTAAAAACAAATTTCAGGTTTTCACGGTAGCCACCGTTCAAATGGGCGGTACTCAGAACCTTGCGGTCATCCTTGAAAAAAATAATGATACTGTCTTTATAGCGCTCAACGGTATCACCTGTTTCGTAAGTCCACAGAAGCAAATCATTTTCCTCCGATCCTACCTAATAGTTCCCGGATGCTTTCGAACTTCTCTGCACCATGCTGTATCATGCCGGTGAGAAGGCTGTCAGCTTTGCCACCGGTAAAATCTCCTGTGTAATCCCACTGTTCTGATTCAGGTTCCACAATCATTACTTTTTTGTTTTTAAGGTGTAAAGCCGCTGAAACTTGTTCTAAATTGACGATGTTCCCGTACCCGAAAGGAACAGACAAAACAATGATCAGGTCCGCTTCGTTTAGAAGGTCTTCATTCATGTTAAACGCTTCGGCGGAGATGGGGGCAAAAGGAGCTTCTTCTGATACGGCAATGCCAAGTTCTTTGGCTTTTTTCCAGTCCGAATCTCCAATGTTCAGGACGCCGCAGCTCACTTGATAACCGGCCTGAACCAACTGTTCCATCAGATAGACACCGCTTCCACCTCCGCAGAGTAAATGAATACGTACATCCCTGGCAGCCTCACTCCGGTCCTTCTTTTTACTTAACGGAATAATATTAAAGCGTCCGGTGATTTCATTCGTCGAAATCGCAACTTCGATATGGTAGCTGTCACGGATCTTCTGGGCTGTAAGCACTTCAACGGGACTGCCATAAGCCACAATTTTGCCTTTATCCAGAAGAATGATTCTATGGCTGAATTGGGCGGCAAGGTTAAGATCGTGCAAAACAGCGATCACGGTCAGGCCTTTAGTTTTATTCAAACGATCCAGAAGCTCCAGCAATTCATATTGGTGCTGGATATCTAAATGAGAGGTTGGTTCATCGAGCAGCAGGACTTTGGGTTCCTGAGTTAAGGCTCTGGCCACAATGACTCTTTGCCGCTCACCTCCGCTTAGTTCGTTCACAGAGCGGTCCTTCAGGTGCCAGACGTTTGTCAGCTCCATCGCCCATTGAGCAATCTCCACATCCTTTTCAGAATCGCCCTCAAATCGCTTTTGATGGGGCATTCTGCCCATCAGTACCGTCTCCATGACAGAAAAAGCAAAATCCCCTCCGGTATCCTGGGGGACGACTGCAATCGTTTTGGCAAGATCTTTTTTCTTAATCTTAAAAATATCCTGATCGTCGAGCAAGACAACCCCCTTCTGGGGAGTAATTTCTGCGGTAATATTTTTTAGCAGGGTAGACTTGCCGGACCCGTTGGGTCCAATAATGGACACAAAACTGCCCCTGCTGATTTCCAGACTTAAGCTTTCCAGAATATTTTTACTGCCGTAGGCAAATGTGAGGTTACTGGCAATGATTGAAGGCTCCACTTATATTCCTCTCTCTTTCTTTTTCTTCAGCAGATAGATGAAAAAGGGCCCGCCAAAAAGCGCGGTAATGACACCGACAGGGATTTCCTGTGAACCCATGCATGTCCTGGCAATCGTATCGGTAATCACCAAAAAAGTTCCGCCCACTAAGAAAGAGAGCGGAAGCAGGATCCGGTGATCCGGACCGACTAGAATCCTAACAATGTGCGGAACTATCAATCCGACAAAACCAATCGAGCCGCAGGCAGCCACAGCGCCAGCTGTTGTCAGTGAAGTAGCGACAAGAAGAATAATCTGCAGTTTCCCAAGATTGATACCCAGATGCTGAGCGGTACTGTCGCCAAAAACCATCGCATTCATTTCCTTGGCTAAAGTAAATAAGACAATGATGCCAATAATCGTGAACGGAGCGGCAAGCTGGATATGTTCCCAGCTCTTATTGGCAAAACTGCCCATGAGCCACAGATAGATTTTATCGATATCTTCCGTATTTAAAACCATCAGAAAAGACATGACTGCTGACAGGAACGCACTGAGTGCGACACCTGCCAGTAGCAGTGTAGTGACAACAACTTTTTTTCCAACTCTGGCCAGGGAGTAGACAATCCAGGTTGTGAGAAATGCTCCGGCAAAACTAAAAACAGGAATTTCAATCATACCCAGGAAACCGGCTGCTCCTGTAACAATGGCGACCGTGGCTCCCAAACCTGCACCTGAAGATACCCCCATCACGTAAGGATCTGCCATTGGGTTTTTAAAAAAACCCTGCAGCGTACCTCCTATAACCCCTAGGGCTCCCCCGACCAAAGCTGCCAGAATGATTCTTGGAATACGCAGAGTCCAGATAATTGTCTGGTGGACCTGTGAATAGTCTTCCGCGTGAAACCAGTGATTCAATAAAGGTACTTTGCTCAGGATAACCCCGGCACTCTCTTTAAAAGAAATGTTCGCGGAGCCAATCGTTGTGCAGAAAATGCCCACGATGACCAAAAATAAAGTGAAGATGATCAGCAAGTACTTCCAATTTTTCCTGCTTTTTAATACATCCATGATTGATAACTCCGTTTATTTACCGAAAACTTCGGGATGAATCGTTACCGCCATTTGTTCCAGACCCTCGATAACTCTCGGGCCTGCTCTGCTGATCAGGTTGTCATCAATTGCAAATACCCTGTTGTTTTTCACGGCGCTTAAGACTTTATAGCCGGCTCGATTTTGGATATCTGCAGGGGTATGTGCATGGGTATTGATGATATAGTAATCCGGATCGGCTTGAAGCAAATTTTCCATGCTGTAATTATAATACCTTTCCGTGTTGTCGGCAGCAATATTAACACCACCGGCAACTTCAATAATATTATTGACAAAACTGGTTGAACCGGCTGACATCAAAGGATCATCCCAGATTTCAACAAATACGCTTGGTTTGGCCAGGCCTTTGACTTTGGAAGTGATATTTTCTACTCTGGTTCTCATATTTGCATTCAGCGCAGTAGCCTCAGCTTCCTTGCCGGTCAGAGAACCGGCCAATTCAATATTGCTGATGACCTGATCAATCGTATCGGCATCGAGCACAACGACAGTCGTGCCTAGTTCTTCAAGCTTCGTGATAACATCTTCCTGTACGCCGGCGGAGATAAAGACCATATCCGGATCTGCAGCGACAATCATTTCCACATTCGGGTCTTTAAAGCCGCCCATTTTTTCTTTGGTCAGCGCCTGTTCAGGATAGTCGCAGTATTCTGAAACACCAATGATTTCTTGATCAAGTCCAATGGCAAAGAGAATTTCGGTGATAGCAGGGGCTAAAGAAATAATTTTCTGGGGATACTTGTCGATGGTAATCTCTCTGCCCAGCGTGTCCGTAAACATCTTTTCCTGTTGGGCCTGTTGGTTTTTTGTTGAACAGCCTGTGGCCAAGCCAAGGGCCAGGGTAAGGACCATGGTCAGAATCAGCAGTAGTACAAATGGTTTTTTCTTCATAATCATTTCTCCTTTGTTTTGATTCTTTTAAGATAAAACAAAAACAAAAGTCTCTTAATTCTAAGAGACTTTCCCATTCTAAGTCGGCTTAATCATTAAAGGAAGCGTTTTTACCATACATCATCTTCCTAATCCGAGGCAGGTCTCCTGGCTTACGGGTCATTCTCCTTCCGGCCTTCCCGGATCATATCCAGTGGCATTCAGAATTCGTCTCCTCATTCTGAGGCACCTAGGATCAATCATTCATTTCTCATTTCTCTACGCTTACAATATTGCATAGAAGGCCCTTTTTGTCAATCGGATTTTTTTTTAGGAATCCTTCCTGCTTTCCGGACGCTTTCCCGTAAGAGATATTCAATATGAGCGTTGACGCTTCGGAATTCGTCGGACGCCCATTCTTCAATCATGCTGAATAACTTTGGATCGATACGCAGCGGAAAGTTCTTCTTGTCTGCCATTATCCTGCTCCTGCTGACGCCTTTTTTATTTTTTAATACAGAGTGCCGGTATTGAGTACTGGCTGGGCTGAACGGTCAGAGACAATTGCGACCAGCAGGTTGTTGATCATTGCCATCTTGCGTTCGTCGTCGAGTTCAATTGTCCCGCTGTTTTCCAACTGCTGAATAGCCATCTGGGCCATTCCGACAGCACCTTCCACAATTTTCTGACGGGCAGCCAGGATTGCGTTAGCCTGCTGCCTCTGAAGCATGGCGCTCGCAATCTCGGTGGCATAGGCCAGGTGGGTTAGGCGTGCTTCAATTACTTCCACGCCGGCAAGTGTCAGGCGCTCCTGAAGTTCCTTCGCAATTTCTTCGGCTACTTCCTCGGTGTTGCCCCTTAAGGAAACATCACCTTCTTCATAATTGTCATAAGGATATTTGGTTGCAACATGACGCAGCGCTGTCTCACTTTGGATTTCTACAAACTGTTCATAATTGTCTACATCAAATACAGCTTTAGCCGAGTCCACCACTTTGATCACGACAACTGCAGCAATTTCAATCGGATTGCCGTCGACATCATTGACTTTCAAACGTTCGCTGTTGAAGTTGCGGACTTTCAGGGAAATCTTTTTCGCGGCAACGAACGGAACCGTCAGCCAGATACCGGGTTCGCGGATACTGCCGATATAGCTGCCGAAAAATGTCAGTACTTTGGCTTGATTCGGCTGGATAACCTGGATGCCGGTTGAGACAATCAGTGCCAGAAGAAGCAGAACCACTGCTAGTACGATATTCGTGAATCCTGTTTCTTGAACTGAGGCAACAATATTAAATGTTGCAGCAGCCAAAAGGGCTAAAAAAATGAGAATGCCCAGGAACCCGTTAACTTTCCATGCTTTTTTTTCAATCATAGCTATCATCCTTTCTTTGTGAAAAACCAGTTTAAATCAAACTGGATCAAACATTTAATTGATATAATAATGATATCATTCTAATATAATTAATGCAACGATTTTTGCGGGTGACTTTCGCAATATGTTTTGAATCTTCTGATCTGGTAAATACTACATAGAGAGTGTTGAGCAGGAGGTACTGGAATGGAAGGTTTGGGGTTTGGGTCACTACTGGCAATGATTCAGTTGGCTTTTGTATTGGTTGTTGGAATTTATTTCTGGACGATGTTAAGGCAGCAGTACTCGACGAGATCTGCTGTGGAGAAGGAGTCCGTGAAACAAAAAGAAAAGCTGCAAAGAATGCGTAAAATATCTTTGACGATCCCGCTGTCGGAAAAGACCAGACCGGAAGTCTTTGCGGAAATCATTGGACAAAAAGAAGGTGTGAAAGCACTTCGGGCTGCTTTATGTGGGCCGAATCCTCAGCATGTTCTACTGTACGGGCCTCCGGGTGTCGGCAAAACAGCCGCGGCCAGGCTTGTCCTTCAAGAAGCTATGAAAAATCCGCTCTCGCCGTTTAAAAGTGAGGCAAAATTTGTTGAAATTGACGGTACGACGGCCAGATTCGATGAGAGAGGGATCGCTGATCCGCTGATCGGTTCTGTCCATGATCCAATTTATCAGGGAGCTGGCGCCATGGGGATGGCGGGAATACCGCAGCCTAAGATGGGTGCAGTCACCAAAGCCCACGGTGGGATTCTTTTTATTGATGAAATTGGTGAACTTCACACTATCCAAATTAATAAACTGCTTAAAGTAATGGAGGACCGCAAGGTTATTTTGGAAAGCTCGTACTACAGCTCTGAGGACAGCAATGTCCCTGAGCACATCCACGATATTTTCCAAAACGGCTTGCCGGCAGATTTTAGAATGATCGGTGCGACGACCAGAAGACCGGAGGAAATACCGGCGGCAGTACGCTCACGCTGTATGGAAATTTTCTTCAGGGCGCTTCAGCCGGAAGAAATTGCAGTCATCGCCAAAAATGCTGCCGAAAAAATTGATATTGAGATCACAGACGGAGCATTGGAAGTTCTTAAAAAATATGCCACGAACGGCAGAGAAGCTGTCAATATCGTACAGCTGGCAGCTGGAGTCGTTCAAAATGAAGGCCATCGCTGTATCGATGAGGAGGATATCGAATGGGTGGTTATGACCGGACAATACACGCCAAGACCTGAGAAAAAAATTCCTCCTTTCCCCCAGATTGGATTGGTCAACGGCTTAGCAATCTACGGAGCAAACCTTGGCATGCTCCTGGAAATAGAGGTCACAGCCTACCCGGTAAGGAACCGTAAGGGGGAGCTCTATGTAACCGGAATTGTTGAAGAGGAAGAATCAGGCTATGAAGGTAAAAAAACGCGCCGGAAAAGCATGGCGCGCTCCTCGCTGGAAAATGTTCTGACCGTGCTTTGCCGGGAGCATAAGATTGAACCGCGTCATTACGATATCCATGTCAATTTCCCCGGGGGAGTTCCAATGGATGGTCCATCTGCAGGTACGGCTATGGCGACAGCGGTATATTCGGCAATTAAGAAATGCAAGGTGGACAATACCGTAGCTATGACCGGGGAGTTATCGATCAGGGGAAGAGTAAAACCGGTTGGCGGGATCAGTGCCAAAATTGAGGCAGCCGTCCAGTCAGGGTGTAAAAAAGTATTTATTCCGCAGGAAAACTGGCAGGCCAGGTTTGCTCACTGGGAAAAGGACATCCAGATCATTCCGGTGGAAACGCTTGATGAGATATTGAATGCAGTACTGCAACCTGTTCTGCCAGCCGCCGACATGATTGAAGTGGATTTGTCGGAAAAGGAGGTGTCGCTGAATAAAGTGCTGAAAAGGATAAAAATTCCATCCGGCAATTTGCATGAACAAGGTAAACCGTGTTAAAATATAGCACTGGCAAGTCTTTTGAGGGGAGATAAATTATGCAAGAAAGAGAGATACCGATCCTTCCGCTTAGAGGAATCCTTGTCTTTCCCTATATGGTGATTCACCTTGATGTTGGCAGGGAAAGATCCATGGCAGCCATTGAGGAAGCAATGCTCTTGGATCGCCAGATTCTTCTACTATCGCAAAAGGAAATGGAAATAGACAGTCCGACGATTGATGATCTGTATACAGTTGGCACAATTGTCGATATTAAACAGCTTTTGAGACTTCCCGGCGGGACAATGCGCGTTCTCGTCGAGGGGATCTGCCGTGCCGAGGTCAAAGAATTTTTGGCGGAAGATCCTTTCTTTAAAGCGCAGGTAGAAAGATTCTCCGGTAATGAGCGTATGACCCCCGAATTGGAGAATATGACCAGAAGTCTGACCCACCAGTTTGAGGAATATGCGCGTCTCAGCAAAAAAGTATCCCCCGAAGCGATTGGATCGGTGCTTGCTGTAAAAGAGCCCGGTCGGATGGCTGATTTGGTGGCTTCCCACCTGAATTTAAAGATAGAGGATAAACAGGTGGTTCTTGGCGCGATTGATGTAAGCGAACGTCTGGAAAAGCTCACCGAACTGATCATGCGTGAAATCGAGATTCTCGAGCTGGAAAGACGCATTGGGCTCAGGGTCCGAAAACAGATGGAAAAGGCCCAGAAAGAATATTACCTGCGGGAGCAGATTAAAGCGATCCAGAAAGAACTGGGCGACAAGGATGAAAAACAGGCTGAAATTGAAGAATATAAAGAGAAGATCGAAAAGGCGAGTCTGACGGATGAGGCCAGGGAAAAGGCCTTGAAAGAACTGGACCGCCTCGAAAAAATGGCTGCAGCTTCCGCTGAAGGAACCGTTGTCCGGACGTATATTGACTGGATCATCGCACTCCCCTGGAATAAGGCGAGCAGGGACAAAGGGGATATGCATAAGGCTGAAAAAATATTGGAAGAAGACCACTATGGTCTGGAGAAAGTCAAGGAGCGGATCCTGGAGTATCTTTCTATCCGTAAACTCACGCCAAATATGCGCAGCCCGATACTTTGCTTTATCGGACCGCCCGGAGTAGGTAAAACCTCACTCGCGAAATCCATTGCGAGGTCTCTGGACCGCAAGTTCGTCAGAATGTCCTTGGGCGGCGTTCGCGATGAGGCGGAGATCAGAGGTCACCGCCGGACGTATATCGGCGCATTACCTGGCAGGGTGATCCAGGGGATACGCAAGGCGGAAACGAAAAATCCGGTCTTCCTATTTGATGAAATTGATAAAATGTCTTCAGACTTTCGCGGGGATCCTGCTTCTGCCATGCTTGAAGTGCTTGATCCGGAGCAGAACCATTCCTATGCGGATCACTATCTGGAGGTTCCATTTGATCTTTCCAAAGTGCTGTTTATCATGACAGCCAACTATATCGAAAATATTCCGCGTCCGCTTCTGGACAGGATGGAAGTCATTCATTTAAGCGGCTATACCGAAGATGAAAAAGTCAATATTGCGGTTCGGCACCTCGTACCGAAACAGATGAAAGTGCATGGGTTGAAAGAGATTGTTGTCCGGCTGGATAGCGCCTGCGTCCTGAAGATTGTCCGGGGTTATACCAGGGAATCCGGAGTCAGGAATTTGGAACGCGAAATTGCTAATGTGTTGCGTAAAGTAGCGGTCCGTGTCGTGAAAAAGGAATGGGAGCCGAGGACGCTGACACCGGAAGATATTGAAACCCTGCTCGGAGCTCCCCGCTATTTTTACCGAACAGTGGGCTTCGAACCGGAGATCGGCGCTGCCGTCGGCCTGGCTTATACTGAAGTCGGAGGAGATGTACTGACCATTGAAGCTACGCCTCTGGCAGGCAAAGGAAGACTGACGCTGACTGGAAAACTCGGCGATGTGATGAAAGAATCGGCACAGGCAGGATTGACATTTGTCCGTTCCCAGGCTGAGAGCTTGGGGATTAGCAAGGATTTTTACGATCAGCTTGATTTGCACATTCATGTGCCGGAGGGAGCTGTACCGAAGGACGGACCGTCCGCCGGCATCACGATGGCGACGGCAATGGCTTCGGCGCTTTCTTCCAGAGCTGTCCGTCAGGATGTTGCGATGACTGGAGAGATCACCCTACGCGGCAATGTGCTGCCGATTGGCGGACTGAAGGAAAAGGTGCTGGCCGCACACAGGGCGGGTATCAAAACGATTATTCTTCCCGAAAAGAACCTGAAGGACCTGGAAGAAATTCCGGAAGAAATCAGGAAAGAACTGGAATTCCGTTTTGTCAAACGAATGGAGGAAGTTCTGGATATAGCCCTTCTTCCGGTTTCTAAATCACAAGAATTCCTGCCGCAGCTGCCGGTCTATAACACGGATTTTACGCAGCCTGAAAGCAGGCCGCTGTAAGCAGCTCAAATAATCTGCTGCTAAACAGGTTTCAGTCTTATATACCGGCAGACGGGAGACAGAGGGGCGTTTTAGTATCTTGTTTCAGAGGAAACAAAGAAAACGTCCCTCTGTGTTTTCCTTTGTTTTCTAACTCCTTAGTCGGTCTCCCGATGTATTTGTCTCCCTTGGATTAATCCCGATTTTGGAGTACAATATTAGCTGTTGATGTTTTAGGACATCGTTGGGACATAACATAGTTGGGATATTGTACTCACGATGTTCCGTTGAGGTGATAGTGTGATTTTTCGTAAAGCTGAATTTATGATTTCGGCAGTGAAGCCGCAGCAGTATCCTGAGGGAACAAAGCCGGAGCTGGCTGTCTCAGGCCGTTCCAATGTAGGAAAGTCTTCTTTGATCAATAAACTTGTCAATCGAAAGGCACTGGCCAAGGTCGGCAAAACGCCCGGCAAAACGCAGACGATCAATTTTTTTAATATTAATGATGAATGGTATCTTGTTGATTTACCGGGTTATGGCTATGCAAAAGTGCCTCAGGAGACCCGAATGCAGTGGGGGAAGATGATGCAGACGTACTTTCGTCTGCGTGAAAATTTGAAAGGCGTCATTCAACTGGTTGATATCCGCCATCAGCCGACCGAGGAAGACAGGCTGATGATGGAAATGCTTAAGGTCAACAACATACCTGTTCTGGTGGTAGCGACAAAAGCAGATAAGATTGCGAGGGGACAACGACCCAAATATCTCAAAATCATTGCGGAATCTTTCAAAATGTCGGACTGGAAGACGATTATTCCTTTTTCTTCAGAGGACGGTACCGGCCTTCAGGAATTGAATCAGGCCATGGATGATATTATTTTTCCCGATACGGAAGACAAGCCCGGAGAGTGATCCGGAAGAATAATTGATGAAGAAGAGCAATAGATTTTGAAGAGTAATGCAAAATAAAACATAGAATAATTTAAGAATTATATGGAAAATAATAACATTAATAGCTTTGAAGTAATAGTTTAAGAAAAATAGTTTATTGAGCTAAACGGGAGAGAAAAAATGATCGATATAATTTTTTTGGTTGTCAGTCTGGGTATTATTCTTCTCGGTGCAGAAGTGTTTACAAACGGAATAGAGTGGCTTGGCAGGAAGCTCAATCTGGGTGAAGGGGCTGTTGGTAGTATCTTTGCCGCGGTAGGAACCGCTTTGCCTGAAACATTGATTCCAATTCTCGCGATTCTAACCTCCAGTGGTGCAAGCGGGCACGACATTGGAATAGGGGCAATTTTAGGAGCGCCGTTTATGCTTGGAACACTTGCTTTTTTCGTCACAGGGATTGCTGTGCTGATTTTCCGAAGAACAAACAGACCGATGTATATTCATCCGGAAGTCATTGAGCGGGATCTAAAGTTCTTTCTGATTGTCTATTTACTCGCAATCGTTGCTTCTTTTTTACCGACACACTCTTTGAAAATGCTGATCGTGATTGTTCTTGTGGGGGCTTATTGTGCCTATGTTTACCGGACAATTAAATCAAGCCATGGTGAAGCGAATTTAGAAGAGGAACTTCCCGTGTGCTACTTTTCCCGCAGGGGGGAGCCTAGACTGATTGTCATATTTGTTCAGATCATAGCTGCGCTTGCAATTATCATTGCGGGCGCGGAACTGTTCATTAATTCTGTTCAGGCTGTATCGACGGCTGCCGGAGTCCCTGTGTTCATCCTGGCAATAATTATTACGCCGATTGCAACTGAACTGCCGGAGAAATTCAACAGTGTTCTCTGGGTGCGTCGTGGTAAAGACACATTGGCCATGGGAAATATCACCGGAGCAATGGTCTTCCAGAGCTCGGTCATTCCGGCAATTGGCATTTCGCTGACCTCCTGGGTTCTGGAACCGCTGGCGCTGGTCAGTGCGCTGCTTGCCCTAGCCTCCGCATCCCTTCAGTATTTCATCATCGTCAAAACAAAAACCCTCTATCCTGCAATCCTGATGATTGGCGGGGTATTCTATGCGGTCTTCTTATTCCTTTCCCTAAAAGCGATTTAATTCCGAGCGGAAGATATCACAGAAAAAAATAGACAAATGTTCCCAAAACTATGAATAAAGGTTATCCCGGTTTTAATATATTATAATAGGATAATATATGAAACCGGGTGATTTTTTATGGGAACAAGCATTCTAAAAGGCATTACCATAGGTCTGCTCGTCACGGTTCTGACCCTCCTGGCTGTACTGGTCACAACGCTGGCTGGAATTGATGAAAAGATCATCGCCTATCTTGTGGATTTTGGTCTTTTGCTGAGTTGCCTGGTAGCCGGTTTTCGAGCCAGTAGAGACTCCGGCCGGCTGCTTCCTGCAGGACTGGCTGCCGGGGGATATGCTGTGGTTGGCATACTGCTTTTGGCTCTTTATTTTCCGATTGAAAGCCTTGGCGCCGTCAAAATCATTTCCGAGGGAATAGGTCTTGGATTGCTGGCAGGGGTGCTCGGTACAGGTTTTCTTGGTTCCGAGCCTGTCTCTTATGAACGGCTAAACAGTATATCGCATCCAAACAGTCTGCGGCCATCTAAATGGCCGTTAGAGGAAGACCGGAAATCCACAACTGAGATTCGGAGAAATTCCAGTTGGTACGGTGAAGACCCGAATGCGGAAAGGGCCCGGATCTACGAACTGTGCAGCAAAGAACCGGAACTCACGGAGGAAGAAGAAGCTTTCAACTGGTGGGAAGTCGAAACCAAGAGGCAGCTTCGGCGACGGTAACTATACAATCCAAAAGCGTTGACTTCATTTAAGCTTCTTTTCCACTTGCATTGTTTCAGAGTGAACGAGCAAGAGGGAAGAGGTTTTTTTCTCATTGAAAAGAGTTTTAGTATAGGTAATCCATATACAGGAAAAGCTAAGCCGAATGATGAGTGCCGCGGCGGACAGAGTAAGAAATGAAAGCAATTGGATAGCTGAAAACAGGGGTGCCGATGATGACGAAAAGAGAAAAAACTATCCTATTTTTCTTATTGACTTTTATTCTTCTGCTCAGGCTCTATCACATGAATGTCGGTCCTGTTGAAATTGAGGAGAGCTGGCGGCAGGCTGACACAGCATCAATCGCCAGGAATTTTGCGGGTTATGACTTTCATCCGTTTCATCCCAATTTGAACTACGACGGGACGTTTCCAAATATTCCGGCATTGGAAATTCAAGTTACGACTTATCTGATTGCGATCCTGTACAAAGTATTCGGCTATCATTATTTTCTGGCAAGGGCTGTTCCGATTGCTTTTTTTTTGATCTCAGCCCTATATCTGTATCTGCTGGCACGCCTGTATCTGGGGTGGAACGGAGCAGCTTACAGTCTTCTGATTTATGGAATCCTTCCGATTAATCTGTATTATTCCCGGGCGATTATGCCGGAGTCCGCAGCCCTGATGTTCTGGATCGGAGGATTTTACTATTTTAACCGATGGATTATCAAGCAAAACAATAGCAGGGATTGTCAAAGAAACAATCACAGGAATCATGGGAATAACGGCAATCATAGGAATGATGATGTAAATGATCGCGATTATGGCGATCTGCGAAGCAAATACGGTTTGCTTATTTTGAGCTCGTTTTTTTTAGCTTTGGCAATCATGACCAAACCGCCTGTGATTTTTATTGGAATCCCCATGATGTATCTCTGTTTTAAGTATTATGGGCAGAAATGGCTGAAAATGCGTGTTTTTTGGATATACGGCTTCATTACGGCAGCGTTTCCAGCCTGCTATTACTATTTCAGTACTGCCGCTGCGGAGTATAAATTTACACTGGGCATTACCCGTAATATTATTTTTAAGCAGGCGGTTACCGCCTTTTACAGTCCGGAAGCACTTGACTTTTTCACGGTAAATTTGCCGAGGGCCCTTGGCATAAGCGGGCTGCTTCTTTGCCTTGCAGGGATATTTTTTCTGCAGGAAAAGCAAAAAGTATTTCTGGTTTGGTTTATCGCTATGATTTTGGAGGCAATCTTGATTGTAAGCGAGATCCGGGCATTTTATTACCTGATATTTTTGATGGTGCCGTGCTGTTTGCTGGCCGGTAATCTTTTGGCCAGGGCGGCTTCGGGTCCAGTGGGAAAAATTGCAGGAGTGGTATTGGTGCTGCTCCTAATGAAGGAAAGTTATGATCTGGTCAAACCGATGTTCACCATCAATACGGTGATGGCGCAACAAGTAAATGTAGTAAAGCAGCTGACGGATCAGGACGATCTCCTTGTGGTCGGTTCTCTGGATCCGTGTCTGCTGGACTTAACGGACAGAAGGGGCTGGCGGTACAATCTTAGGCTGTATGCTGCAACACCCAAAGATCCTATTCAGGAACTGGACGATTATATTGCAAGAGGAGCCAAATATTTTGTGCCAATTCAGGGGAAAATATATGGGGATCAGGATGAGAGGCTGTTGAGCTATATCGAAGGAGAATATCCGAAGATCGAGGTCGTACAGGGTTACCCGATTTATGTACTAAAGTGAGCGGTGACAGCTTATCCGCAAACTTACGTTTATCTTTTGGAAATACTGCCTGGAGGAGGCGAGTGATATGAAGGTCCTGATTGGCTTGCCCGCCTATAATGAAGCAGCCGGGATTATTCATTTATTCAACAGCATTGCATCCTACCGAGAGGTCAGCCGGTATAATATTCAGGTCCTGCTGGTGGATGACGGCAGCAGCGACAATACTGCAAAAATTGTAAGCACTTACGCCCAGGATCATGGTTATGTAACACTGGTCAGGCACCACGGAAACAAGGGCCTCGGAGAAGCCGTCAAAACAATTTTGCGTTATGCACTGGAAAACCTGAAGGATGACGATGTCCTGGTTACCATGGATGCCGACAATACCCACAGCCCTTTGCTGATTGAGAGCATGATTGAAACGCTGAATA
The DNA here is from genome assembly GCA_023667845.1 of Dehalobacter sp. Classification (NCBI taxonomy): domain Bacteria; kingdom Bacillati; phylum Bacillota; class Clostridia; order Eubacteriales; family Desulfitobacteriaceae; genus Dehalobacter; species Dehalobacter sp. The sequence goes on from JAMPIU010000143.1 coordinate 122,310, forward strand.
GTCGGGATCTTGACTTGGTTGTGGCCTCCAGATTTACTTCGGGAGGATATGAAATTGGGCTGAAAGTCTTGCGAAAGTTATTCAGCCGGGGTGCCAGGTATTTCTTCAAATTGTTTTTCCGCATCAGAAACCTTAATGATTACTCATCTGGTTACAGGGCATACCGGGTGAGAATAATCAGAAAGGCACAGGAACGCTGGAAAGAACTGATTACAACCAACGGATTTGACTGCATGGCTGAGATCGCTGCTAAATTCAGCAGGATGGGGGTTAAAGCCGGGGAGGTACCGCTTATTCTTCATTATCAACAGAAAGAAGGGGCCAGCAAAATGCAGGTGTCAAAGACAATTAGAGGTTACTTTGCGCTGCTGGCTAAGGTGAGATAAACGAATGATTTATTTGCTGGCCTTGATTTCCATTGCACTGGGATCGACCGGGCAGTTCGTTCTTAAGCTGGCGGCAGGGGAACTTCGGCCGGACAGCGGAATCTGGAATCTTGTTTATTCGATGATCAGCCTGAAGATGGTCTTTGCTGTAAGCTGTTTTGTTTTCAGCATGCTGATGTGGATATTTGTCCTGAGAAAGCTGGAGCTCAGTATTGCTTATCCGATGGTCAGTCTGGGCTATATCCTGGTGATGCTGCTTTCCTTTTTCTTTCTTCAGGAACAGGTTTCAGCCGCCAAGGTCGGCGGGACTTTATTGATTGTGGCAGGGGTCATCGTACTAAACATGAAGTAATGTCCTGCTTTAAGAATTTCTGATAAAAAGATTACCTGAGTCCGTTCAACGGACTCAGGTAATCTTTTTATTGTCTGATGTGTTAAATCTATTCGTTTTCTAAAATGTTTTTAATATTTTAAAGGAATATCATGTCGGGGACTGAATTTTAGGCTTCATTGTTCTTTTCGGACTCGCTTTTACGGCCATTTCCTTGTAGTTGGGCGGTTTGTTGGTTGCTTCTCTGGCAGCAGTGTCTTTCTTGTTTGCGTCCTTGATTGCTTCGCTGTTTACTTCCTGAATGATGACCAGAATCATTGGACGTCTGCCGGTTCTTTGATAGAGGTGTTTTCCGACGATATCTTTGACCTTGTTTTTGATTGGCGCCCATTGGTTGATACCCTTTTGCTGGCATTCCTGCATAGCCTCTCGGATCAGGCACCTGACTTCGCTGATAATTTCTTCCGACTCCCGCACATAAATAAACCCGCGGGTCACGACATCAGGTCCTGCAACCAATGCACCGGTCGGACGGCTGACAGTCAGAACAGCAATCAATATCCCATCCTGCGATAACTGTTTACGGTCACGCAGTACAATATTGCCGACATCACCAATCCCGAAACCATCGATCAGAACTCTGCCTGCTGGAATACTTTCGGCCATTTTAGCGCCCTCGTCTGTAAATTCCAGAACACTGCCGTTTTCGGCAATAAAGATATTTTCTTTAGGGATGCCGACCTGCTGCGCGAGTTCAGCGTGCTTGACAAGCATGCGGTACTCACCATGTACAGGAAGGAAGTATTTCGGTTTCACCATGCTGAACATTAGTTTAAGTTCTTCTTCGCTGGCATGCCCCGAAACGTGCATTCCTGAAATCGGCTCATAGATGACATGCGCACCGAGTTTGAGCAGTTGGTCGATATTGCGGGAAATGGCTTTCTCATTACCGGGAATCGCGCTGGCCGAAATGATGACCGTGTCGTTCTCACTGATTGAGATCTGGCGGTGGTCGCCACTGGCTATTCTGCTTAAGGCTGACATCGGTTCCCCCTGGCTGCCTGTAGTCAGGATGCAGAGCTGGTTGCCGGGATAATCCATTGCCTTGTCTACCTCAATCAGGGTTCCCTCCGGCATATCAAGATAACCCAGATCCATCGCAATATTAATGACATTGACCATGCTTCGTCCGATTGCAGCAACTTTGCGTTGGCATTTGACGGCAGCGGAAATCGCCTGCTGCAGCCTGTTGATATTTGAAGCAAAACTAGCAAAGATAATCCGTCCTTCGGCGTGGAAAAAGGCTTCATCAATATTTTGGCCGACAGACCGCTCGGACATGGTAAAGCCGGGACGGTCGACATTCGTGCTATCCGACATCAGGCACAGAACGCCGTGTTCCCCTAGTTCGGTAAATTTGTGTATATCCAGGACATCGCCGCTGACAGGCGTATGGTCGAGCTTAAAGTCTCCGGTATGGACAATGGTACCGATCGGTGTATGGATGGCCAGGCCGACAGAGCCCGGAATACTGTGGCTGATGTTGATGAATTCAACCCGGAAAGCGCCGAGCCGGACCGTGTCATTCGGATGAATGACATTGAGTGTCGCTTTCGTAATATTTGCTTCCTTCAGTTTGGACTGAATCAGGCCAATTGTAAGGCGTGTCCCATAAACAGGGACATTAAGATCCTTCAATAGATAAGGGAGAGCCCCAATATGATCTTCATGGCCATGGGTAATGAGTATCCCTGCAACCATTGCCTGGTTTTCAACCAAATACGTATAGTCCGGAATCACGATGTCAATACCTAAGAGGTCTTCATTCGGAAATGTCAGACCTGCATCAACCAGGATAATTTTATTATTATACCGGATGACGGTCATGTTCTTGCCAATTTCCCCGAGACCTCCGAGGGGAATAATTTGCAGTTTGTTCTCTTTTGTCAAAAACTTTTACCTCCATATTTTGTGTTGTGTCAAACAAGCAGAAAACAAGCCAAAATACGGTTAAACCCAAACGCCCCGGTGTTTAAGCATATTTCAGTAATTTTTTATTAGCCGTTCTGAGGCACATTAATTATTATTATATCACGTATTTGTGTTTTTAAACAAACATTGCCTGGGAAACCTTTCAGCTAATACGAATTTGAATGGGATCCTTTCGCTTAAAACCTTTTGACTTTTTTTTACTGCCTCAGTATAATAAAGAAAACTTGGCTGGTGCCAAGTCTTTGGCGGTCGCTTCTTGCCATCCTTGGCATCGCGACACTAAGCCATCCGTGGCTGTCGGCAGCATTAGCTGCACTTAGATGTAACAGAAAGTATGTATACATTCTGTCATACTAAAGAAAACTTGGCTGCCACCAAGCCTTTTGTTGTTAGCGGCAGTATAGAATTTAGAGTGGAATTGGCAGAGGGGCTGAAAGATTTCCCGATTCATTGCCGGCTGGAACTGTACAATCGTATAATATTCCGGTATGAAGTATTTATGTGAGTCTTTCGTCCTTTGGGCCGGAAGATTTTTTTGGTTCGAAAGGAGCCTTTTTATGAGTGAGGATCAACAGATGGCCAAAATATATGATCCTGGCCAGGTAGAGGAAAAATGGTATCAGTATTGGGAACAGAACGGATTTTTTACGCCAAAAGTTGAACCGGAGCAGAAACCTTTCAGCATTGTGATGCCGCCGCCGAACGTAACCGGGTCTTTGCATCTCGGACACGCGATGGATAACACGCTGCAGGATATTCTGGCCCGTTATAAAAGAATGCAGGGATATAATACGTTATGGCTTCCCGGGACAGACCACGCGGGCATTGCCACCCAGGCCAAAGTTGAGGAACAGTTGGCCAAAGAAGGAACGAACAGACACGAACTTGGAAGAGAAAAATTTCTGGAAAGAGTCTGGGCCTGGAAGGAACAGTATGGTGGTACAATTACCCGTCAGCTGCGCAAACTAGGTGCTTCCTGTGATTGGTCACGGGAACGGTTTACCATGGACGAAGGATGTTCCAAGGCTGTAAGAGAAGTCTTTGTCAACCTTTACAACAAAGGCCTGATTTATAGAGGGAACTATATTGTTAACTGGTGCTCCAAGTGCCATACGACCATTTCGGATATTGAAGTCGAGCATAATGAACGGGAAGGAAACCTGTGGCATATTCGTTATCCGGCAGCGGATGGCGGGGAAGGCGTTGTTGTGGCGACGACCCGTCCGGAAACGATGCTCGGAGACGTGGCGGTTGCCGTCCACCCTGAGGATGAACGGTACCGGCATCTTGCAGGAAAGAATGTAATCCTTCCTTTAGTGAAAAGAAAGATTCCGGTGATTACCGATGAATATGTCGAGAAGGAATTTGGCACCGGCGCGGTCAAAATTACGCCTGCGCATGACCCAAATGACTTTGAGATGGGGCTCCGCCATAATCTGGAGCAGATTAATATCATGAACAGCGATGCCACCATCAACGAAAATGGCGGCAAATACCAGGGACTGGATCGATACGAAGCACGCCGCCGGATTGTCAAAGATCTGGAAGAGCTTGGCCTTTTGGTTAAGATAGAACCGCATACCCATGCAGTGGGGGAGTGTTACCGCTGTTCCACAGTGGTTGAGCCCCGGGTTAGCAGGCAGTGGTTTGTCAAAATGAAGCCTTTAGCTGAACCGGCAATCAAAGTCGTGCAGGATGGCGATCTACAGTTTGTGCCCGACCGTTTTGCCAGGATCTATACAGGCTGGCTGGAAAATATCCGGGATTGGTGTATATCGCGGCAGCTCTGGTGGGGTCATCGTATTCCGGTTTGGTATTGTCAGGATTGCGGAGCTGAAGTTTGCGTGAAAGAGGATCCGGCGGCATGTCCGAAATGCGGAAGCCATCACCTGCAGCAGGATCCCGATGTTCTGGATACGTGGTTTTCTTCAGCACTCTGGCCATTCTCAACCATGGGATGGCCCGAAAATACCGCTGAACTGAAACAGTTTTATCCGACGAGTGTTCTGGTTACCGGCAGGGATATTATTTTCTTCTGGGTAGCCCGGATGATTTTTATGGGACTGGAATTCCGGGAAGATGTTCCGTTCCACAAGGTGATGATTCACGGGTTGATTCTTGACCCGCAGGGGCGCAAGATGAGCAAATCACTTGGCAACGGTGTCGATCCGATCGAAGTCATTAATCAATATGGCGCGGACACCCTGAGGTTTATGCTGATCACCGGCAACACACCGGGTAATGATCTGAGATTCCATTTTGAAAAATTAGAGTCCACCAGAAACTTTTTGAATAAAATCTGGAATGCCTCCCGTTTTGTGCTGATGAATCTGGAGGACTACCAATCGGAAGCTAAGGAACAGCCTGCCGGACCGTACGCTGCTGAGCTTACCCTGGCAGACAAATGGATCCTGTCACGCTATGAAGATACGGTTCAGAATGTCACGGCCGCTTTAGAGCGCTTTGACCTTGGGGAAGCCGGCAGACTACTCTATGAATTTATCTGGAATGAATATTGTGACTGGTACATCGAGCTGACTAAAAAACGACTTTATATGAAAGAAAACCAGTCTGAACGCCAGACCGCCCAGCGCATTCTCTTTGAAGTGCTGGAAGGTACAATGAGACTGATTCACCCGTTTATGCCGTTCTTAACTGAGGAGATCTGGCAGCATCTGCCCATCAAAGGAAAGACGATTATGCTCAGCTCCTGGCCGCAGGTTGAAGGATATCGCAACGAGCAGGTTGAAAAAGATATGAATGTCCTGATGGATATTATCCGGGCAGTGCGCAATATCCGGGCGGAGATGGGTGTCGCTCCGGGCCGCAGGGCAGATATCCTGCTCGTAGCTCCCGAAAAAGATATGCTCTCGGTTCTACAAAGCGGTCTTGCGGATATCCGGCAGCTTGCAGTTGCGGAAAACATCACAATTTTACAGCAGATGGAGAATAAGCCGCCGCAGTCTGCCAGTACGGTTCTTACTGGTGTTACCGTTTATATACCACTGAAAGGGCTGCTTGATTTGGACAAAGAAGTGGCCAAGGTCCGCAAGGAAATCGAAAATATGATCAAGGAACAGAAAAGGCTGGAAGACAAGCTCGGCAACCCAGGGTTTACCTCGAAAGCGCCGGAAGAGGTTGTTCAAAAGGAAAAAGAGAAACTGGATGATATCATGGTCAGAATGCGTTCTCTAAAACTCAGATTATCCGATTTAAGCGAAGAGCTTGAATAAATCTGCAAAGGATTAAGGATAATGACGGAATACGAAAAGACATTGGAATATATTAAGAATCTGACGAAGTTCGGCATTAACCTCGGACTGGAGCGGATCAAGGCTTTGCTGGATCGTCTGGACCACCCGGAAAAGAAATTGAAAGTGATTCATATCGGCGGCACCAACGGGAAGGGATCGACGACGGCAATGCTTCAGTCGATTATGAAGCAGGCCGGTTATCGCGCGGGAATGTTTACATCCCCCCACCTTCATGATTTCCGGGAAAGAATCACGATCAACGGAGAGATGATCTCGCCGGAAGATGTGGTTTCAGGGATCAATAAGCTAAAACCCCATCTGGAGGAAATGGTGAGTCTCGGGATTGAACATCCGACTGAATTTGAAGTCTGTACGGCGCTGGCCCTGTGTTATTTTGCTGAAAGACAACCCGATCTGGTCCTTCTGGAGGTTGGTCTCGGCGGTGAAATTGATTCCACCAACGTCGTTACTCCTTTAATATCTGTGCTGACCAGTATTGGCATGGATCATATGGATTATCTTGGAGATACGCTTCAAGCAATTACTGGGGTAAAGGCCGGCATTATTAAGGATGGCGTTCCAGTGGTCACTTCCTCGGACAAGCCGGAAGTTCTGAAGGTCATCGAGGAACGGGCTGCCCAAAAAGGATCCAGAATGATTGAGGTAGGCCGCGATGTACATTGGCGGCACCCGGGTGATGGTTCGCAGCGTTTTGGCTATGAAGGCTTGTGCTGGTCTTATCCGGACCTGGAGCTCGCGCTTCTTGGGGAACATCAGTTTACCAATGCAGCGGCTGCGCTAGCTGTCTGTGAAGTATTAGTTGAAACGTATTCCCTGGATATATCTGAAAGTGCTGTCAGGGAAGGTCTCAAAGCAGTCCGCTGGCCGGGCAGGCTGGAACTCTTGCTGCGGAATCCGAGAGTTCTTCTGGACGGGGCACATAATGCCGATGGGATGATGTCTCTGGCTAAGGCGCTGCAGCAGTACGCCGGCGGACCTTTGAGAAGAAACAGGCTGTTGCTTTGTCTTGGCATGCTCAGGGACAAAGAAATAGAAAAAGCCGTTGAGATTATCGCACCGCTGGCCGATAAAATCATCGTGACCAAGCCGGATTCCCCAAGGGCTGGTGACTGGGAGTATGTAGCCAGAATCGCGGAGAAGTATCTAACGCAGGAAAACGTATTGACGGTTGAAGATCCTGCGGGAGCGGTAAGAAAAGGGCTTGAAATAATGAAGCCGGGTGATCTGCTTTGTGTCACCGGCTCCTTGTACATGATCTCCGGGGTAAGAAAATTTTTGCTGGATCATTATACGCATCAAGAATAATCCCACTTCACGCAATTTCTGCCGTGTTTTTTTGCTTGGTACAAGCAGGCATCGGCTTTTTCCAATATGCTATGACAGTATTCGTAATTGGCCGGTATCATACTGTATCCGCCCACACTGACGGTCAGAGCAGCGTGGCTGCCGGCGGGATTGTTGAACAGTTGGGATATACTGACATGGTAACGTATTTTTTCGGCGATTTCACTTCCGGCAGCCGCATCCGTATCCGGAAGAATCACGACAAATTCCTCTCCGCCATACCTGGCCACAAATTCGTGAGGTTCATTCAAGCATGAGCGGATGATCTGGGCAACTTTAACAAGCGCTTCATCGCCTTTGGAGTGCCCATGCTGGTCGTTGAATTTCTTAAAGAAATCAACATCAATCATGATCAGCGAAAGCGGACGCTTGTTGGTGGCTGCAAAGCCAAATTCGGCAGCAAGTTTTTCTTCGAAAAATCGCCGGTTTGGGATCTCGGTAAGACCATCCAGGTGAGACATTCTTTCCAAGAGTTTTTGCTGATGGATGAACCGTAAAGTGTTCTTGACCCGGGCCTGAATGATTGTTGGCTTAAAAGGTTTGGTGATATAATCTACAGCACCCAAATTAAACCCTTTTTCTTCATCTTCAATGGAGTCAAGGCTTGTCAGGAAAATAACGGGGATGTTCCTGGTCCGTTCATCGTATTTTAGCTGTCTGAGAACTTCATAACCATCCATTTCTGGCATTACGATATCCAGCAGGATCAGGTCAGGAGAGCACCTTCTTAGCAATTCCAGGGCTTGTCTGCCGTTTCTGGCAGAGAGAAACTGATATTCAGCTAAAGTTTTTTTAAGAAAAATAAGATTAAAGTCCTGATCATCCACTGCAAGAATCAAATATTCTTCCATATCGGCATATCCTTCCTTATTGGGATACTTATTTTTCCAGGAAATATTATAACATATTATGGAACTAAAATTTATTTTTATTTGCACAATATTTAAGCGCTGATTATATTACCATGTACTAATTATTGCAGCTCCTTCATATGATCGGAATAGAATGATTTGAAGGAGTTGCCTGATGGGAAAAAAATATAGATCAGGTGTTTTGATTTCAATTATAATGGTAATACTAGGATTATCTGCTGTCGGCTGGTTTGTATGGTATACTGGAAAGATGTTTGTCGGGCTTGTTTCCTCAGAGACCGCCGTTACCTCAGAAAACCCGTCAGAAACAAACAGTGAGATTCTCAACTTGCCAGAAATCAAACTTTGGACCTGTCAAATCGGTGTTTATAAGGATAAAGAAAATGCCGAAGCATTGCTGCAGAATTTGCATAACAAGGGCTGGCAGGCCGTGATCATCAGTAAGGAGCCTTATCAGGTTGCGGTGGGTGCCTTTGGCTCCGATGAAGAGGCGCTTTTTTGTTACCAGGGCTTATTGGAAAACGGTATTGATTCATGGGTCAGGGAAGTGACGTATCCTGCTTTGCACTATAAGGTCAGCGGCAGCGAAACGGAAACGGTTCTGGAAATCCTCGAGCTGGCGAATTCATTATGTGCAGGTCTTGGACAAGACAATGGTCAAACTGATGCCGCAGAGAAAATTCAGGATGTTAAAGACAGCGATTATCCGGAAGATTTCAGGCATTTGCAGGATAATTTGAGCGCCCTTAATGCTTCCCTGGATGGACAGGGGAATCTTCAATATAAGTATAATCAGCAGCTTCTTCAAGTCTTTGCTGAGTATAAAAGGGTTACTTACAAGTATTTTGAACAGAATCCCTGATTATTTTGGGTAGGGTCAAAAAACATGATTAAACAGTAATATCTTGCATTTCCTTCGGTTTAATTGCATTTTCTTTAGGTAGTGATATAATTAACTTATCTTTGAAGTAGACGAAATGGGGGATTTGGATTTGAAAACCTTGAAAATTCCTGAAGCAACGATTATACGGCTTTCCGTATATTCTCGTTATTTGACAGAGATAGACCGCAAAGGAATCATAACGATTTCTTCAGGTGATATTGCTGAAGGAGTAGGCGTAAGTCCTGCTCAGGTTCGTAAAGACCTTGCTTATTTTGGGGAGTTTGGGATTCGCGGAGTAGGTTACAATGTCAAAGACTTGCATAAAAATATTCTTCGGATCATGGGTCTCAGCAATGAGTGGAGCGTCTGCCTCGTAGGATTGGGCAACCTCGGACTGGCCCTGAGTACGTATAAGGGTTTTAAAGAACGCGGATTTTCGATTATTAATATTTTTGACAATGATCCCCAAAAAACTGGGATGAAGATTAACGATATCGAAGTATTGCCGATTGAAACGATGGAAGAAGTCGTCGCCCAAAACCAGATTCAGATCGGGGCAATAACTGTCCCTGCGTCTGCGGCCCAGGAAATTGCCGATAAACTTGTTAAAGGCGGAGTCCAGGCCATTTTGAATTTTGCACCTGTGGTTTTAAATGTTCCTCCCACTGTGGAACTCAGAAATGTGGATTTGTCTGTAAACCTTGAAGTGCTGACATTTAATCTGGGCGGGAAAATGGCATAGAACCTAGAATCGATCATTTGTATATGAAGGAAGGTATTCCAGATACGCTAACGCTGGATGCCTTCTTTTTCTGTTCTAAAATGGATTAAGGCTTTATTAATTTTGTATTTACAGGTAAAATAAGTTATTAAACATTTTTAAGCAATTTATCAGATGCACAGAGAGCTTTTGGGAGGGAAGAGAATGGCAGACAAGCGTATTTCAATTTACGACACGACGCTGAGGGACGGAGCTCAGGGAGAAGGCGTTCACTTCTCAGCCAAAGATAAACTTTTCTATATGCAGAAAATGATTGAAGCCGGCATCGACTATGTGGAAGCCGGCTGGCCGGGTGCGAATCCCAAAGATGATGAGTTTTACCGTACGATGGCCTCCTGGGCGGATTCTGCCGAAAATCAGGACTGGCGTTTGCGGACGAGGGTCGTTGCATTCGGCAGCACTTGCAGGGTCGGCGAATCTCCGGAGAAAAGTGATTCATTGAACGGACTGATTGCTTCAGGAGCGAATACCCTGACGATTTTTGGGAAGACATGGAAACTTCATGTTGAAACGGTCTTAAGAACAAGCCCACAGGAAAACTTAAGAATCATCAGAGAATCTGTTGAATATCTTGTGAAAGCCGGCAAGGAAGTCTTCTTTGATGCAGAACACTATTTTGACGGTTGGCAGGACGACCCTGCATTTGCGTTAAGCTGTCTGGAAGCCGCCATGCTTGGTGGAGCGAAAGGACTTGTCCTCTGTGACACGAATGGCGGTACCTATACCAGGGAGATCACGAACGGGGTGCAGATTGTCAGGCAGGAGCTTTTCCCTGCCATACTTGGTATTCATACTCACAATGATGGAGGGCTGGCTGTCGTAAATACGCTGGCGGCTGTTGAGGCAGGAGTGAATCAGATCCAGGGAACCTGGAACGGCTTCGGGGAACGTTGCGGCAATGCGAATTTAAGCACACTGATACCCTGGTTGCAGCTGAAATTAGGCTATCAACTGCTTGAACCTGAGGTTCTGCACAATATTTCTTATTTAAGCAGGTATGTGGCGGAACTCGCCAATTATCCGTTTGATGAGAAACAGCCGTTTGTGGGCAGAAGCGCTTTTGCTCATAAAGCGGGTATGCATGTCGATGCGGTCATGAAGAATAACAAAACCTTTGAGCACATTGACCCTGCTTCGGTCGGGAATGAACGCCGGGTTCTGATCTCCGATCAATCCGGAAAAGCAAATTTGTGTTTGAAAATGCGCCGGTTCAAACCTGAGATTGAAAAAGATGATCCGCTCGTGGAACAGGCGATGGAAAGAATTAAGAATGCCGAAAACGAAGGATTCCAGTATGAGACGGCAGAGGGAAGCCTGGATCTGCTATTACTGGAGATCCTCGGCAAATACGAACAGCCGTTTACACTCGAAGATTATCACGTTTGGAGTGATCCGCTGCGCGGTGAGCTTGACTCTGTAGCGGTTGTGAAAGTGCAGGTCGGAGACAAGCAGGTTCATATTGCAGCCGAGGGAGACGGGCCGGTTCATGCGCTTGACCAAGCTCTCAGAAGCACTTTGGGTGCCTTTTTCCCGGCTATTGAAGAGAGTGAGCTGACGGACTATAAAGTTAGGGTTCTTGACGGTTCCCGGGGCACAGGTTCAGTTGTCCGGGTTGTGGTTGAAACAAAGCATGGCGTCAATACTTGGGGAACGATCGGGGTATCCAGCAATATTATTAAGGCCAGCGCCAAAGCGCTGCTTGATGCGCTCTATCTGGTTATCTTGAGCTCTCAGGGCAAGGCATAGGCTTTTGCATTTTTGTCGTAAAAGTGTCAATACACGCTGGACTTGTCAAAAAAAGGGAATAGTGCTAGACTGATAGAAGACTTAACAGCCGGGGGACGATAACCCGGCTTGTTAATATTATTCTTCCGTAAGGGCCGTATGATTACTTGATCTTTTTGGGCAGGTCTGCGTGCCACAAGTTTGTAAGCATTATCATAGCTTACATTGATTAAGGGTGTGACAGATGATGTTGGTTTTGGCTTCGGCTTCGCCGCGGAGGCGTGAGCTTCTGGAGGAATGGGGATATGACTTCAGACTTGTCAGCACTCCGGTCGACGAGTATCTTCCGCCAGATGTTTGGCCTGAGACAGGCGTACAGGGTCTTGCCAGACGCAAGGCGCTTTCCGGATTTGAAGCGTGGCTTGATTTAAGTGGTTCGGCTGATGATTTGGTTTTAGGCGCCGATACCATTGTGGTGCTGGACCATATTGTGCTCGGAAAGCCTGCTGACGAGGAGGAAGCGGAACGAATGCTTCTTAACTTAAGCGGAAAAACCCACCGGGTAATGACCGCGATTGCGTTAGCCGCAATGGACAAGGTTCGTCAGCAGATCAGCGTGGAGACTGCTGTTGAGATTACAACTGTGTCTTTTCGGGAGCTGAAGGTTCAGCAAATCAAGGATTATATTACGACAGGGGAACCGATGGATAAAGCAGCCGCTTACGGGATTCAGGGCGGAGCTGCCGGGTTTGTGACAGCAGTCAGCGGTTCCTGGTCGAATGTGGTCGGACTGCCGATGGAGCTTCTGGTGCGAAAGCTTGAGGATAAGGGGATTTCCCCTAAAAAATAAAAGATACCTTGAAGCATGAGGGAAAAGGGATGAATTACCGCCGGCTAAAGGACTTGCCTGAAGATTTAAAACCAAGGGAACGTCTTCATCAGCATGGTCCGGAAAACCTGTCCACCAAAGAAATACTGGCGATACTGCTGAGGACCGGTTCAAGAGGGGAAAATGTCCTGGAACTATCTGAACGAATCTTGACGGAAACGGGCGGACTGACTGGCCTGGCCAGATTATCCGTTGATGAATTAAAACAGGTTCACGGCATAGGGCCGGCCAAAGCGGCTCAAGTCAAGGCAGCCTTGGAAATCGGCAAACGGAGTGTCTGCGCTGATCCTATGTCACGCCCGGTGATCAACACGCCATCAGACGCGGCCGATCTGGTCATGGAGGAGATGCGGAAGCTCGACCGGGAACACTTCAGGATCATACACTTAAGCACCCGAAACAATGTACTGGGTATAAGTCCTGTATCGGTCGGGTCTCTCAATTCATCCATTGTGCATCCCAGGGAGTGTTTTAAGGATGCCATCCGGCGTAACACGAATACAATTATTTTGCTGCATAATCATCCGAGCGGCGATCCTTCGCCCAGCAGGGAAGACCTTGATATTACCAAAAGGCTTGCCGAAGGCGGAAAAATATTAGGGATTGAGGTATTGGATCATATCATCATCGGGGATAAAAAGTATGTCAGCCTGAAAGAACAGGGGATCATCTAGCCCGACCTTTAGCCTAACAATACCACTGTCGAAAGATGACCACAAATATAAAAAAATATTGAAAAATAGGAAATATTCATTAATTTGATGCAAAAAAATGATATAATAAAACGATGCCATAGCAATACGAAATATGGTATGAAAAATTCCACTTTGTGGGAGACTGAGAAAAGACTGCCAGGCATCACTTGAAATTTGAAATGATTTATCTTGAAGGGAGATTTACAAAACATGGTTTTTTCCAAGGACCTCGGAATCGATCTGGGAACCGCCAATACCCTTGTACATATGAAAGGCAAAGGAATCATAGTACGGGAGCCTTCAGTGGTTGCTATGGATATAGAGAAGAATGAGCCTCTGGCGGTTGGAGACAGAGCCAAGGAGATGATCGGAAGAACTCCGGGAAATATTGTTGCAATCAGACCGTTGAAAGACGGCGTAATCTCGGATTTCAATGTTACTCAAAAAATGCTTAAATATTTTATCAACAGGGCTTTAGGATCAAAATTCTTATTTGCGCGGCCCCGGGTCGTCATTTGTGTGCCATCCGGAGTTACCGCAGTTGAAAAAAGAGCTGTCAAGGAAGCAGCTCTTGCAGCCGGAGCAAAAGATCCGATCATTATGGAAGAGCCGATGGCTGCCGCCATCGGAGCAGGTCTGCCCGTGAGCGATCCTACCGGGAATATGATTGTCGATATCGGCGGAGGCACAACTGAAGTCGCCGTGATCTCGATGGGAGGCATCGTTACAGCCGGCTCGATCCGGGTAGCCGGAGATGAGATGGATGATGCCATTATTGCGTATATCAAGAAAACTTATAACCTCTCCGTCGGTTATCAGTCGGCTGAGAACATCAAAATGGAGATCGGAGCGGCCTATATGCCGGAAAAAGGTTTGACGTATGCCATCAAAGGACGCGATCTCCTGACAGGTCTCCCCAAGAACGTTGAGATTACTTCCGAAGAAATTGTTGAAGCCTTAAATGAGCCGGTAAATGCTATCGTTGATGCGGTAAAGAACTGCCTTGAGAAAACGCCTCCGGAACTGGCGGCAGATATCATGGACAGAGGCATTATTATGGCGGGAGGCGGATCACTGTTAAGAAATCTGGACAGGCTAATTGCCGATCAGACAGGGATACCCGTCCACCTTGCTGAGGACCCGCTTTCCTGTGTTGCACTGGGTACCGGTAAAGTGCTTGAGAATGAGGAAATTCTAAGAAGGATTGCCGCTATGCAGAAGAATTAAAAGCGGGAGGAGAAATCGGTGGGGAAAAAAATAAATCCCATGGGTATAGCCGTTCTCGTTTTTGCTGTTCTGCTGATCACTTTGACGACGATCCATTTGACCGGACTCGGCAGTCAGTCTCCGAACCCTGTCGGGAACGCCATGCAAAGAGTACTTTCACCGATAGAAAGTGCGATTTGGAATCTGGGAGATGGGATTAAAGATAATTTTCGGGCGATTTTCAGTTTTCGGACTGTCAAAGCAGAAAATGAGGAACTTCGTAAACAGGTAGAAACGCTCACGGGAGACAATCTTCAGCTCAAACAACAGGTACTGGCTGCCCTGCGCTATCAGGAACTTGATGCTGTTTTTCAAAGTCCCTCGCTGGAGAACTATGAGAAAATTGGTGCCACCATTATAAACCGTAATCCTTCAGCCTGGTATCAGACAGTCACCGTCAATAAAGGCAGTGATCACGGCGTAAAAGTGGATGATCCTGTTGTTGCCAATTTGGGTCTGGTCGGGAAAGTCATTTCTGTAACCCCGAAGACCTCGGATGTTTTACTGCTACTCGACGGAGAGGGACAGGTTGGCGCCTTTGCCAGGGGTAATAAAGGTGAGGCGATTTTTGGGATTGTCAAAGGTACGTATAAGAAAAACACCAGGCTGAATTCCTCAGGAGAACTCGAAATGAATTTCCGGCAGGACGATGAAGTCAATGCAGGAGATTTGGTATATACTTCGGGTTTAGGAGAGGTCTATCCTAAGGACATTCCGATTGGTGTTGTTACCGAGATTAAAATTGATGCGAAAGGCTTGCTGAAAGTAGCCTCGATCGAACCCATTGTTGATTTTGATTCTCTGGAGGAAGTCTATGTAGTGAGCATTCCGGAGGGCAGTCGATGAAACGTTTTATCGTAATGTTACTGATTCTTATTGTCTGTCTCATCCTCCCGGGGACAATCTTCCATTATTGGTCATGGGCCGGCATAAAACCTGATTTGGCCATGCTCTGGGTTATTTATATCGCTCTGCATCACCGGCCGGCTCAGGGAATTGTGTATGGGTTTGTGATCGGCCTGATTGTGGATTTCTATCTCGGAAGGTATATCGGACTCTATGCGATCATTTTAGCTGTGGTTGCACTGCTGATCAGTATGCTTCAGCAGCGCTGGTACAGAGAAAACATTCCCCTTACCATGGTGCTCGTCTTTATCGTAACGGTTCTTGGGCAGACCCTGATGGCCTTGATTGCAACCACCGCTGGACTTAACTGGTACCTCGGCGATGCCGTAAAGGTCATTCTGGGCATTTCTTTCTACAACTGCCTATTGGTTCCGCTTACCTATCCCTTCGTCCACAAGTCTTTTACAGAAGGAATTTTGCAGCCTAAAAAGAAGATCGAACAACAATTATAGTGTTGGTTAAACATGATTGCTTAATAGGAGATGAACACGATGGAAGAAAGGGAGAGACAACCTTATCAGAGACGATTAACCGGGCTTAGTGTGGTTGTCGTCCTTCTTTTTTTAATTTTAGGATTTAATCTGTGGTGGCTGCAGATTGCCAAAGCCTCTTATTATTCGGACCTGGCGGCCGGTAATGTGATGAAAACGGTCACGACGTCCGCGGTCCGCGGAGAGATTGTGGACAGCAACAATATCGTTTTGGCCCAAAGCGTGCCGAGGTTTGCGCTGACCCTGGACTGGACGGACCTGCAGAAAGTGAACACCAACTGGAAAGATGTTGTTGCTAACCTCGCAGAATATATTAAACCGTACTGGCCTTATCCAAACCAATCGGTAGAATTGATTACCGAGGATCTTTTGGTGATGATTCGTAACCAGCAGTGGAAGAGCTACAAGACGGTTGTCATTCTGGAAGATATACCGAAAGAACTACAGGCGATTATCGCCGAGCACAGCAATGAGCTGCCCGGCGTCAGCATTGAACCGATAGCGGAAAGGGTTTATCCGCAAAAGACACTGCTTGGTCAGATCTTGGGCTATGTTAGGGAAATAAGCGAGAGTGAAATTGAACAATTCAATGAGCAGGCAGAGTCCAATGATGACGAATATCGCTACACGCAGGGTGACCTTGTAGGGAAAATGGGCGTGGAAAAAAGTTACGATACCTGGCTGCGCGGCAGTCATGGCGTAGAAATTGTCAGCGTCGACGGCAACGCGAGACCGATCGACAAAGAAACGCTCCAGGAAGCCCAGGCAGGTTGTACCCTGCAGCTGACCATCGACAGCAAGATGCAGCGTGTCGTGGAGAACGAACTGGACAGAGTGATCAAGGATATTCAGAAGACCCATCCCGATGCCCAGGCCGGCGCGGCGGTAGTCATCGATGTTAATACAGGCAAAATACTGGCCATGGCTTCCCGTCCTTTCATGGATCCGAATGACCTAATCGGGAAAATTTCGGAGGAAACTGCTCAAAAGTATTTCAGCAGTGAAGATGCCGCGTCATTCAACCGGGCGCTGACCGGTACGTATCCACCCGGCTCAACGTTTAAGATGATTACCGCCATGGCCGCTCTGGAAGCAGGCGTAGTTACCCCGGATGATGCGTTTGACGATAGGCTGTCTTCCCTGGGCTCACCAGAAGTACAGAGCGCAGGTGTTGCTGAATGGGGCAACAACTATTTTCGCATGGTGAACCTTTACAGCGGTCTTGCCCACTCCTCAAATATCTATTTCCAGATTGTCGGACGGCGGGTTTTCGAGAAAGATCCGGAGCTGATTAAGAAAATCGCCAATGAATTTGGTTTGGGGGTTACTAGCGGTGTAGATTTACCGTATGAAGCGGAAGGAAATGTGCCTTCCCCGGCCTGGAAGAAATCTTATTATAAACCCTACTACGATAAAAAGAGAGAAGAAAAACTTCAGGAAATTGGGGATAAATATGCGCAGCTTCTGGCCAGTGCAAAAGATCAGGATGAGAAAAATAAGCTTCAGCATGATAAAGAAGATGAAATTGCTCAGGCCGAACAGGAATATAAAAATAACATTAATGAGTATGTAAACTGGCGGTTGTACGACAGTTATAACAGTTCGATTGGTCAAGGTGCAAACCACTATTCAATTCTTCAGATGGCTAACTATGTCGCGACCATTGTCAATGGCGGAAAACATTACAAGCCCTATGTTGTGGACAAAATTCTTGACCCTGTGACCGGGAAAGTCGTCCAGCAGAACCAGCCGGAAGTTCTAAACGAAGTTTCTGTTTCCCAACAAAATATTGAAACGATCAAAAAAGCAATGTCGGAAGTAACGAGCGGTGAGGGGACAGCGGCCTGGCTTTTCAGAGATATACCGGAGTTCACCGGCGGCGGCAAGACCGGTACGGCCCAGATCGGTTCGAAGGGAACATCCAAAGAAGAAGCTTATAACGGGATGTTTATCGCGTTTGCACCGTATGACAATCCTCGGATCGCATTTGCCGGCGTGGTGGAATATGGCGGACACGGCAGTGAAACATCGGGTTATGTCGCGAAAGCAGCATTTAAATATTATTTTGGCTGGAAATAGTCATATAAATAAGAAATACCGGGGAATTTGATCCTCGGTTTTTTCTCTTTACGAAAGGAAAAGCAAAAGGGATTGTAGAATCTTCTTACACAGAAACAGATCAAAGCTTACGCTGGGCTAACAAGGTACTGGTTGAAATTCTGAAGAGGGGATTTATTTTTTACTTAGCAATGGTAAATTATAACTAAAATGTAAGACAATGCATTAACCATTTATGATGAAAGGCAGGCTTGGTTATGGGTGAAACAATTGTAGTAACTTCAGGGAAAGGTGGCGTAGGAAAAACTACTACAACAGCAAATTTGGGGACAGCCCTGGCTTTTGCCGGATTTAAAGTTGTATTGGTCGACACGGATATCGGCCTTCGCAATCTTGATGTTGTTATGGGCCTCGAGAATAGGATCGTCTATGATATTGTCGATGTTACAAGCGGCAGCTGCAGGATCAAACAAGCACTTATTAAGGACAAGCGGTTCAACAGCCTGCATTTGCTTCCGGCTGCTCAGACGAAAGACAAAACAGCAGTAAGCCCCGATGAGATGGAGGTTCTCTGCGAAGAGCTCCGTGAAGAATTTGATTATACGCTGATCGATTGTCCGGCTGGGATTGAGCAGGGCTTTTACAATGCAATCGCCGGTGCGGACAAAGCAATTGTCGTTACGACGCCGGAGGTCAGTGCAGTCCGCGATGCCGACAGAATTATCGGACTATTGGAAAGTTCGGATCTGCGTAATCCAAAACTAATTATTAACAGAATCAGACCACGGATGGTTAAACAAGGGGACATGATGGACATTGAGGATATCGTTGATATCTTGGCTATTGATCTTCTCGGTGTGGTACCGGAGGACGAGAAGATTATTGTATCGACCAACAGAGGAGAGCCCGCAGTCATGGACGGCGTTTCCAAAGCGGGCGAAGCTTACCGGAGGATTGCACAGAGGGTAAGAGGCGAAGAAGTCCCATTAATGAACCTGGATGTATCGAATTCCCTGATGGATAAACTGAAAAATTTAGTTGGCATACGCTAGCCCTGCACTGGGGGGAGGTAATTATGTTGTGGGAATTATTATATCGTGTGCTGGGCAAGGACAATTCCGGAAGCCGTAGTCAGGCCAAAGATCGGCTGCGGCTGGTTCTGGTTCATGACCGTGCCACGATATCGCCCTACCTGATGAATCGCTTAAAAGAAGATCTGGTCAAGGTGATATCAAATTATATGGTGATTAACGAAGAGGGATTGGAGGTATACCTGAATCAAGATGAGAAGGAAGTCGCGCTGATGGCCAGTGTTCCTGTAAAGAAAATTAGAAGGGACTATATGGAGAGAACACAGTCGATTTCGTGAGTAAACTGCTCAAGTCAAACAAAAAGGAAGCATTAAGCTTCTTTTTTTGTGAACAAGACTTTACATGGGTGTATCGGAACTTGAAGTTTAGGATTGATTTACAACAATTTTAAGACGTAAAGTCCAAGGGTTTTTGGAAACGAATCCAGGAACTCTTCTTATTTTGATGGTTAGCCTCCAACCAGGCCTGTCCCAAAATCGACACCAGTGTCGATTTTGAATGCGCATTCGAATTTGGGACAGGCCATCTATATGAGGTTTGTCACACTCGTAAGCCTGAACGGTTGGAGTTGGGCCAGTATGAAGATTTTCAACGCATTTTACTAAGAAAAAACCCTTTACTTGTCAAGTTATCATTGTGAATGAAGATATCTGTGATATAATCTTGGTTAGCAGTCTATATATGGAGTATTTCAGATATGATAAAGGAAAGAGATTGGAATTCTATCAGAGGTCTCGATCTTGGAATGGTCCTGGCAGTTGTGCTGCTTTTAGGGGCGAGCCTGCTGATCTTAAGCACGGCTTCCATTAATGTTATGGCGTCAGACCCGTATCATTATGTGAAAACTCAGGTGGTCTGGATCGCTACAGGAATTGTTCTTACAGTCATTGTTGCGTTTACTGATTATGAAAACTATAAAAAGATTGGTATCTGGATCTACGCTTTCAATATATTCCTGCTTCTTCTCGTTTTTGCTTTTGGTTCTGAAGCGAAGGGTGCGCAGCGCTGGATACCTATCACCTCTACGCAAAGCATTCAGCCCTCGGAATTTGCCAAAGTGCTGCTGATTGTTACGTTTGCCAGCTTTCTCAATGAGAGGGAAGGAAAGCTGAATAATGTAAAGGATTTTATTCTACCCCTGCTGTTTGTACTGCCGCCTACTTTATTAATATTTCTTCAGCCTGATTTGGGGACTGCGATGGTGTTCGGGGCGATTTTCATTGGAATGATGTTTGTTGCCGGAGCGAATCCGATTAAATTTGGGGCGGTGATTGTCGGCTGCATTGGGGCGGCCGTTGGTGCTGTTGCATTGCACTTAGCCACGAACCTTCCCGGACCGCTGAAATTTCTGGAAGGATTGCCGTTGCCTTTGAAAGATTATCAGATTAACCGGTTTATTGCTTTTCTGGATCCCGCCAAGGATACTTCAGGGGATGGATATCATGTTATTCAGTCGGTTTGGGCCATAGGTTCCGGAGGCATTTGGGGCAAAGGGTACCAGCAAGGCACCCAGGCCCAGTATAATTTTTTACCTGAGCATCATACAGACTTTATTTTTTCAGTTGTGGGCGAGGAATTTGGCTTTATCGGAACATCGATACTGTTGTTTATATTCTGCATCCTGCTTTTGCGGATGGTTACCGTAGCCACCAAATCGAGAGACAGGTACGGGGTACTGATTGTCTCCGGAGTCGTATCAATGATTGTTTTCCATGTTTTCATCAATGTTGGGATGGCTTCAGGAATCATGCCTGTCACCGGAATTCCTCTGCCGTTTATTACTTCCGGCGGCAGCTCGATGTGGGCAAATATGCTCGCGGTCGGGCTGGTCTTAAGCGTAAGTCTCAGAGGAGAACGACGAATGTTCTGACACCTTCAATGACAAAAGTTAACAAGCCATTATTCGAATCTGTAAAGAAATTTGTAAAAGAACATTTTCGTCAGGAAGATGTTCTTTTTTGCGTATTTGTTCATATTCTTTATTAGGGTTGTCTCCCTGAAGGAAAACCTTTATAAGGCGGTGGATGAATGGATCCGTTTGAGCGCTGGGATGACTGGGAATTTGAAAAGGCTGCCCGGGAGATCGGACGTGGTTATAGGGATGATCAGGAATATGTCAGGAGCAACTGGAAAGATCGTCGGACTTATTTTAATGAAAAAACTTCCGGAGGTCTTTTGGCCGGTTGGAACGGCAGTCAGAAAAGAGTACTTCTTTCGGCTTTTTTGTTTTTAACGATTGTTTTCAGTGCCAGCGGAGAGGACCTTGTTTCCAAAGGCGTCTATGCTGTTTATCAAGGCGGTATGAGCAGTGGAAATATCTATGTGGCACTAAACACGATGGCAAAAGAAGCAATAGGCCTTCAGAACTCTGAAAGCCTGCCGGTGAATTCTGTAAAAGAAGAGATTTTTTATCCACCTGTAGCCGGAGCTGTCAAGGTAGCGTTTGAGAGCAAAAATGAGGATGGGACGATCAGCAGCGGCATTGAAATTGAAAGTGCGCTGGGGACTGCTGTGCTCTGCCCCCAGGAAGGAGTTGTACTCGAAGTCAGTGAAAATGAAAAATTCGGAAAAGTGATACGGATCAACTTTGGCAATGGCTGGGAGGGCCTTTTGGGGAATTTTGGCGATATTAATGTTGAACGGGGTGAACCTGTTTCGATGGGAAAAAAATTGGGGACAGTCGGAGTCAGCTCAGCACGGGAAAAACCCTGGCTCTACCTAGAACTGCAAAAAGACGGTCAGCCGGTCGACCCCTTGACATACCTAATTCAGAACTAGTATATAAATTCAAAAATTCCGATTGTACTTAGTACTTTTAATCGATCTGCCAGGGATGGGGAGAAAGAGGGAGATGAAGATGAAAGTTAAGGTTCACCCGACCTTTATCATCCTATTAATCCTATGTATGCTTGCCGGTCAGGTTGTCAGGGCACTTCTAGTCTTTGGCCTGGTTATTGTTCATGAAGCCTGTCATATACTTGCTGCAAGAGGTTACGGGATCAGGTGTAGGAGTATCGAGCTCTATCCCTATGGGGGGACGGCCGTTCTTGACGACAGCTTTGAAGGGAAAAAGAAGGAGGAGACAATCATTGCCTTTGCTGGTCCAGCCGTCAATATCGTGTTATTCTTCTTCATTCAGATTCTTCGCGAAAACGGCATTTTGAACGGAGCATGGGCACTGGAATTTGCCAAAACAAATTTCTGGCTGGCAGCCTTTAACCTGCTTCCTGTTCTGCCGCTTGACGGCGGCAGAATGGTCCGTGGCCTGCTGGCGGGGTCTTTTGGCTTTGTCCCGACCACCCGGCTCCTGGCGGCAGCCGGTAAATGCCTTGGGGGTGTTTTTATTTTCGCTGGTTTCCTGATGCAGGGAATGGGCTTCTATATTTATGAACCGGTTCTTTTTATTGTTCTTGGCATCTTTTTCTGGATTGGCAGCGGCAAAGAGCTGGACAATGCCAGAATTGTTTTTTTAAAGCAGCTCTGCCGCAAGAAAGAGCGTCTTTTGGCGCAGGGGTTGATGCCCGGAAGGAGTCTCGCGGTAAGTAGGGACACTGCGCTTAAACAGATTATTGATAAGTTTTCTGCTGATCATTTCAGTCTCGTCAGTGTAATGGGTAAAGACGGTAAGATCGAAGGAACGCTAAGTGAGACTGAAGTTATTCAGGGCATGATGGACTTTGGACTCAATTGCATGGTCGGAAGATTAAAGGAATAAAAAAGATCATATAGAATGGAATACTGTGGTAATGATTCAAAAGCATGTAAATATCATGCACCGGTAAATATGGAGGAGCATTCAGACCGGGAAGCTCATTCGGTATTCCCTGATTAATGTGCTAAAACTTCCTGGGTCAGCACCCTGAAGGATCATAGCTTGGGACTTCTCAAAAAGGTGTTTGTGGACATCTTCTCTGTCACCCAGAAAGCGAATCATCTTTTTCAGACCAGGATCGCTGGTCATTGTCAAATGTGTGTCATAAAGCATTTTTGCGCGGATCTCAGCTTCAGCATCGGCCTGCAGCATCGCAGCAGGATCAAGGCTTTGATCGACATAGGTCAGGTTCCAGGGTATACCCTCGGAATTGACGTAGCAAAGTGGTGGTCCTCCAAGTCTGTTGACCGCCTCAGCAATCATCTCCATATGGCTATGTTCTTCTGCTGCGATAAGACCCAATAACTCCCTTACAAAGTGGTTGGGCATATTAGCACGGTGATTCATATACTGGGTGGCTGCGGAGAACTCGCTATCTTTCCCGCCGTAATGTTCCAGCATGATCCGGCCGAACTGCGGGTCGGGATAATTGACTTCTACTGGAAATAACAGCGCATCGGCATATTTGAACATAACTTTCCCTCCAATACTTCTTTTCACTTGCTTTCATACGAGCAATTACTGTATTATATTATCCTATCTGAGAATTGGTCACTCTGTCTTTTCAGCTCCGAAGAGGGTTGGACTGGCAGACCGGCTATTCAAATAGGTGAAGGGAGCTGGTACCCTATCAACATGAAAACGAACACGACCTATACCTGCACTGTGAATACACCTCTTGGAAAAATGACAGCTGCGGCAGTCCAAGATGAGCTAAGCGGTTTATGGTTCATTGGCCAGAAGCATTATCCTGTCGTTACTTCCGAATGGACAGAGAATCCGGAATATCCCGTTTTTGAGACGCTGCGTCGGCGGCTGGATTTTTATTTTTCGGGACAAGAAGGACAAACTTGGGAAGAGGAACAGGCAGCAAGCACGGCAAGAAACGCGAAAGGTATCATGGCAGGTATTTCAGTCCCCAAAATGGATTTGTGTCTGGCTCCTGCGGGAACCGACTTCCAAAAGACTGTCTGGGAGATCCTGCTGCGGATATCGTATGGAAAAGTCATAACTTACGGGGAAATTGCCCAACGTATTGCCCTGGACCGGGGGTTAACCTCGATGTCCGCCCAGGCGGTAGGCAGTGCAGTCGGGCATAATCCGATCTCCATTTTGATTCCGTGTCACCGCGTGATTGGCGGCAATGGAAAACTTACCGGTTATGCCGGCGGCCTGGAAAAAAAGGAAGCCCTCCTGCGTCTGGAAGGTAGGTCTTTGCTTAAGAATAAGGTGTTGTGCTATAATAATTTATCCACAACAAAAATACTTTAAGAGACCCGTCTCTGTAATATATAGACAAACGTCAAGCGGAGCAGGGATGCAGAGCGCGGCGCCCGACGGCTATGGATGGCCTAGTGTCACGATGTCATGGATGGCATAAAGGCCGGTCAAGGCCGTTATATTGCCCAAAACCGCTATATATTACGAGACCTACCCGGATAAATAGGCCAAGGGGGAAATACATATGAATCAGAAGGATCATGAATGGATCCGCCAGAAACTCGACCGGATTTTACCGCAGGTGATTAAGCCTGGTCGTTATGTCGGCGGTGAATGGAATATGATAAAAAAAGACTGGGAAAAGACAGATGTACGGGTGGCATTTGTCTTTCCTGATGTATATGAAGTCGGCATGTCCAATCTTGCGTTACGTATCCTGTACGGACGTATCAATTCTTATGAAGAGTTTCTCTGTGAAAGGGCCTTTGCTCCGTGGCCGGATATGGAAGAAAAGCTAAAACAGGGAGGGATCCCGCTCTACACACTGGAATCTTTTCGTCCTCTGCTGGATTTTGATGTGGTCGCTTTCACGCTGCAATATGAGCTCAGCTATACCAATTTATTAAATGTTCTGAAGCTCAGCGGGATACCGTTAAAATCCGAAGACAGAAAAAACGGGACGGAAAGCGGGGGCGCGTATCCCTTTATATTTGCCGGTGGTCCATGTGCCTACAATCCTGAACCTCTGGCGCCTTTTGTAGATTTCTTTTTCCTGGGGGAAGGGGAAGAACAATTTCCCGCAGTTCTTCACGTGATTCAGCAAGCCAGGAAAAACGGAAAACTGAAGGAAGCTATTCTGGTCGAACTGGCCCAGATTCAGGGAATCTATGTGCCGGGTTTTTATGAGGCCGAATACAAACCTGATGGTTCGATCCAGCAAATCACAGTTAGGGAAGGAATTTCTGAGACAGTCAGAAAGGCAGTGCTGCAGGACTTCAGCTCGGCCTACTTCCCGGAAAAAGTGATTGTCCCGTATACGGAGGCTATTCATGACAGGGTAATGCTTGAGGTCATGAGGGGTTGCACCAGGGGATGCCGCTTTTGTCAGGCCGGAATGATCTACAGGCCGCTTCGGGAACGGTCTCCTGAAGCATTGCTGGAACAGGCGGAGGAATCCATCAAGACCACCGGTTATGAAGAAATCTCACTTGTTTCGCTGTCGACCAGCGATTATACTTGCATCAACGGTGTCCTTAAAGGTCTGATGGCTAAAATGGAACCCAAAGGGGTCAGTGTATCCCTTCCCTCACTCCGCCTGGATTCATTTGATGTTGAGATTGCCGAACAGGTCCAAAAAGTACGTAAATCCGGATTGACCTTCGCGCCGGAAGCCGGAACCCAGCGCTTAAGGGATGTTATTAATAAAGGCGTAACGGAAGAGGATCTTTTAAGGACGGCGGAAGCATCCTTTAAAGGAGGCTGGAGCAGTATCAAGCTGTATTATATGATCGGACTTCCGACCGAAACCTATGAGGACCTGGACGGAATCGTCGAACAGGCCAGAAAAGTCCTGGAGTTGTCCAGAAAACTTGGAAAACGCGGCTGCAGGATCACGGTATCGGCAAGTTCGTTTGTTCCTAAACCCCACACACCTTTTCAATGGGTGGCCCAGGATTCTATGGTGGTTCTACGGGAAAAACAGGAATACCTCCGCAAGAGACTGCGGGACTACCGGATTAAATTTATCTATCATGATGTGGAAGCAAGCTTTCTGGAAGCCATATTTGCCAAGGGTGACCGAAAAGTTGCGGAGCTACTGGAATGGGCGGTTAACGCAGGTTGCAAATTTGACGGGTGGAGTGAGCATTTTCGGTATGATCTGTGGAAGCAGGGAATGGAGGAAATCGGCATCGATCCGCATTTCTATGCCAACAGGCAGATAGCGGAGGATGAAATTCTTCCCTGGGATCATCTGAGCTCAGGGGTCAGAAAATCTTATTTGCTTGAAGAATACAAGAAAGCCCTCGCAGAGGCTGTCACGCCTGATTGCCGGGAAAAATGCAGCCACTGCGGAGTCTGTCCGGATCTGGCCAGACCCGTAAAATTCAGTGCGCCTTAACTTTATACAGAACCTAGCCTTGACTGCAGATGGTCTGGGTGATCCCGATGAAATATTCAGATTCACGGATGATGTGTTTGATTACAGCTGCAGCAGTCGGATTCTTCTTGACTGCCTGACTCAAATCTAGAATTTCAAAAAGGAATTTTACAAACCGGCCGCTTTGTTCAAGAGAAAAGCTGATCAGACGAAGAGCCTGATCGGCGACAACCGGTTGCGTATTGCCATATCTGACCAATGTTTCAGTGAGCTGGATAACCTGGCTATGCGTCCTTGTCAGAGACCGTTCCCATTCTTTAAGTTCTTCGACAAATTTTCTTTCCAGATCCGGCACAATTTCCCGGATGACGTTCGTATGCTCATATTCCTGGTGTTTCCAGAAGTTGGCCTCATCCAGCAATCTTAGCGGCGTCTGTTCGCCAGAAGAAAATTGCATTGAAATCCCTCCTCGTTTACAAGTAATGTATTCGGCTTTTTTACAAACATGCCGGAATAAAGAAAGGCTTTACAACAAAGCTTTGGAAGATAGCTCTGATATTTTTACCTTGGAAAGATTGGAAAAGAGGCGGTTATGATGAAGATAAGGTTGGCCTACACCAAGAAAGGTGAAGCCCGATATATTGCGCATCTGGATCTAACCAGAATGTTGGACAGGGCCCTGCGCAGAGCCAAAATTGAAGTGGCTTTTTCCGAAGGATTCAATCCTCATCCGAAGATTGCTTTTGGTCCCCCTTTGCCGGTCGGTGTGGAAGGAGAACAGGAATATGTCGATATCGAAGTCAAAGAGAATAAAGAACAAGAAAAGGAAGCTATTCGGGAAGAAGCCGGAGAAGCAACAGAAGCCGGGGCATATGATATTGGGAATATCGTTGAGCGGCTTCAGAGCCAGCTGCCCGAGGGCATAAAAATCATAGGCGCTGGGATCGCAGTAAAGGGAAGCAAGGCACTGATGGCTGTGATTAATCTTGCCAGATACCGGACTGAAGTGCCTCTCCTTCGTCCGGTCGAGGCAGAAGAACTCCGTAAAGTTTGCCAGAACTGGCTGAACAGGGACGAAGCAACAGGGATTCGCTATCAGCAGGGCAAAAAAATAGAGCGGAATATTCGTCCGTTTGTTAAAAACATAACACTGATTTCTGAAGAAGGGGTTATTTCTGGGGATGCTCAGAATTATCAGGTACAACTGCGCCTGGATATCATTACCGGAAACGCTGGTTCAGTCCGGCCGGTTGAAATCCTGGAAAGTCTGAAAAACATGGAAGGACTTCCGGTGGATATTTCAGGCGTAACGACAATACGGGAAGGCCTGTTTATCGAACAGTCCGACGGGGTGCTCAGAAACCCACTCGAAGTGATCGCAGCGATATAGTGTCATCTTAAAAATTTGGATGTGATACTAAGCCTGAAAGCAGGGATAAGATTGAAAGAGATTGTCATTACCACTGAGGATGATCGGATGAGGGCTGCGGTACTGGAAGAAGGCAGACTGACAGAAGTCCTGGATGATTCAGGAAGAGAATCCCGTTTGGCCGGCAATATCTACAAGGGGAAGGTCAGTAATATTGTTACAGGCATACAGGCTGCTTTCATCGATATTGGGCTCGAGAAGAATGCCTTCCTCTATGCGGGGGATATTGTCAATCCAGAATATGTCCAGGTGCAAAATGTACCCGGATCGCCGGTGCCACCGATTGAAAGCCTCTTAAAAGAAGGCCAGGAGGTGATTGTTCAGGTCACCCGGGAAGCTGTCGGTAATAAAGGAGCCAGAGTTACGACCAATCTTTCACTGCCCGGGCGTTTTGTGGTACTCTTGCCCGGAAACCGCGGATATTTGGGGATTTCACGTAAAATAACGGAGGAAACAGAAAGAGAACGTCTTAATCAACTTGCCCAGAATCTCAGCATTGAGAATGCTGGTCTGATTGTCCGGACGATGGCGGAAGGCGTCGCGGAAAAAGAACTGGCTGATGATATTGAAAAGATTTTAGAAATCAATCAGACCTTAACGGAAAGAATCAAAAGCAAGTCTGGCAAAGGGCTGATTTACAGCAGCAGCGACCCATTGTCCCGTCTTTTAAGGGAGACAATCGATGAAGAGGTAACCAGGGTTATTACCGATGACGGGGAAATGGCTGAGCTGCTCCGGACAAAGCTCCGGGAAGTCAGATGCTCAGTTTCCGGGAAAATATGGACTGATTTTAAAGGGAATTTGTTTGAACGCTATCATATCGGTGATGAAATCCTAAAAGCATTAAAACCCAAGGTTCCGCTCGAAAGCGGAGGCTATCTGGTGATTGAACAGACTGAAGCCCTGACCGCCATTGACGTCAACTCCGGAAAATACACTGGGGAAAGCTCCCTGCAGCATACCCTGCTGAGTCTGAATATGGAGGCTGCTTCAGAAATATCCAGGCAGATAAGACTTAGAAACCTTAGCGGGATTATTATCGTCGATTTTATTGACATGGAACAAAATGAGGATTGGAATCAGCTGCTGGAAATGCTGGAAAAGTCTTTTAAACAGGATAAGGTCAGATGTAAAGTAGTGGGCCGCACCAGGCTGGGGCTCGTTGAGGTAACACGCAAAAAAGAAGGTCAGACCTTAGCTGCCAGGAACACCGAAAAATGCCGGGAGTGCGGCGGAAAAGGCTGGCATGAGAGAAGAATGAATTGAACTGTAGGATTAACTGATTGACGAATATAAGGAAAAATGCTAAGATATTAGAACGTGGTGGCTTCTCACCACAACCGCACTTATTAGGTATGAACTGGTTTCTTGCCGTTTAAGCGGCAGCGAACCGACCTACGCAGGCGAGTCTGGGACTGGGAGGTGTAGAAAAATGTATGTAATTATCGAAACAGGAGGCAAACAGTACAGAGTTAAGGAAGGCGATGTCATCAATGTTGAAAAACTTGATGCAGCTGTCGGCCAGGTTCTCGACCTGAATCAGGTACTGCTTGTTGAAAAAGATGGTAATGTAACGGTTGGAGCTCCAGTTGTTGACGGCGTGACAGTTGTCGCAAAAATTCTGGAACAGGGCAAAGGCGACAAAGTCATTGCATTCCGTTATAAACCCAAAAAACACGTTCGTGTTAAAAAAGGCCATCGTCAGCCTTACACGAAGCTTTCAATTGAAACAATCAATGCTTAATGGTTGAAATTAGAATACGATCAGCATGTTCTTTTTAGGAGGTGATCTTCATGGCCCACAAGAAAGGTGTAGGAAGTACACGAAACGGCAGAGACAGTAATGCGCAAAGACTCGGAGTCAAACGCTCTGACGGACAGTACGTTTTGGCAGGAAATATTCTTGTTCGCCAACGTGGAACCAAACTCCATCCTGGCAAAAACTGCGGCATCGGCAAAGATGATACGCTGTTCGCGCTCACAGATGGTTACGTAAAGTTCGAACGCAAAGATAAATTCCGCAAGCAGGTAAGTGTTCATGCGGAAAACGGGATTACTCAAGCCCAATAACAGATTACACGTCATACCCCTGGGTTAGCCCGGGGGTATGTTTTATTGTTAATTATCTTTGGTAAGGAGAAGAAAAATGGTCAATCTTGATAAAAAGATCCTTTATGAGCAGTTGGATAATTTCCAGATCCTTCGGCATGATTTTCTGAATTATTTTCAGGTCATCAAGGGGTATTTGCAGCTGAATATGCCGGACAAAGCGTTGGCTTATATTGATGAAGTCCTGGGGGAGATTCGGCCGCAGCAAGATATTTACAAGATTGGCCAAAAAACACTGCTTGGTATTCTCCTGGGATGGTATTTTAAGCTGCGTCTGAAAGGTGCAGAATTTGTGTTGGATTTTCCTTCGGAAATGAAAAATGAAGAATTTTGGCTTGATCATTGGCAGGAAGAATATGCCCTGAGTTTTTCTGGATACACTAAAGACTGTTTAGACCTATTCGTGCAGGGAGATCAGGATGTTGAAACATTAATGGCAAAGATCCAGTTCGGCGTTGTCGGCGGAGGATTTTCCTGCGAATTCAGACTATATAAAGCAGACAATCTTTCTGAGCAGAATGTATATTCCACAGTCTATCGGAAAGCATAAGTGCTTTCTGATAGGTCTAAGCGCAGCTAAGGCTGACGCCAAAGGCTTGGCGCCAGCCAAGTTTTCTTTAGAAAAATCCGAATGAAGGGGTTAATGAATGTTTTATGATCGCGCAAAAATATATGTAAAAGCTGGAGACGGCGGAGCAGGAGCTGTATCTTTCCGCAGGGAGAAGTATGTTCCGTTGGGAGGGCCTAATGGCGGAGACGGCGGCCGTGGCGGGGATATCATCCTCGAAGCGGATGAGGGTCTGCGGACCCTGGTGGATTTCCGCTATCGCCGCCATTATAAGGCAGACCGCGGCGAACATGGGCAAGGCAAGGATATGCACGGAAAAGGCGCAGAAAACCTGGTGTTGCGTATACCGGCGGGAACGATAATCAAAAATGAGGGTACAGGCGAAATTCTGGCTGATCTTACCCGGCATGGGCAAAGGATCACCATTGCCAAAGGCGGCCGGGGCGGCCGTGGAAATGCCCGTTTTATGAGTAATACAAACAAGGCTCCTACAGTGGCGGAGCGCGGAGAACCAGGGGAAGAGCTTTGGCTTCTGTTTGAACTGAAGCTTCTGGCAGATGTCGGCCTGGTGGGATTCCCGAACGTCGGAAAATCCACACTGATCTCGAGGGTATCGGCTGCCCGCCCCAAGATCGCAGACTATCATTTCACGACCCTAATCCCGAATCTTGGCGTCGTTCAGGTAGAGGATGAGAGTTTTGTCATGGCGGATATCCCGGGAATTATCGAAGGGGCTCATTCCGGCGCAGGACTTGGACATGAATTTCTGCGTCATATCGAGCGTACCAGACTGCTTCTTCATATCCTGGACATTTCGGGTTCCGAGGGCAGAGACCCGCTGGAAGACTTTAAAATCATCAACCAGGAACTCAAACTGCACAGTCCAGCCCTTGCTGAAAGGCCGATGCTTGTTGTTCCGAACAAAATGGATGTTAACGGTTCCGAGGAAAATCTCCGGCGCCTCCGTGAGGAATTTGGGGATGCCTATGAAATCTACCCAATTTCAGCGGTAACCGGAGAGGGAATCGATAAATTACTGCACAAGGTGATACAAATCCTTCCTGAAGTACCGCTGATTGGACTTTCAGCTGATCCTGATGAACATCGCATGGTGCAGGTCCAAAGCGAGGACAGATTTGTCATTACGCGTGAAAACGGCATGTATATCATTACAGGCAAAGAGATTGAAAGACATGCGGCGATGGCCTACCTTGATACGGATGACGGTGTCATGCGCTTCCAGAATATCCTTAAAGTGATGGGAGTCGACGATGCACTGAAGGAACAGGGGATCAAAGAAGGTAATAAAGTATCGATCGGAAAGTTGGAGTTGGAATGGTCGGAGGGAGGACAATAGCATGCTGACAGGCAAACAGAAAAGGTTTTTAAGGGCTATGGGGAATGAAATGGAACCCATTTTAATCGTTGGCAAAGATGAAATTACAGATAATATGATTAAACAGGCCGCCGATGTGTTGGAGGCAAGAGAGCTGATTAAGGGACGGGTGCTCCAGAATTGTGCCGATGCCCCGAAAAATATCGCCTCCGAGCTGGCCGAAGCTACCCGTTCAGAATTGGTTCAGGTGATCGGGCGGAATTTTCTGCTCTATCGGAAGGCCAGCGAAAAACCAAAAATAGAGCTGCCCTGACATATTTTTTTTTGCTGCCTTTACGGGGCCGAATGCGTCATGCATGACAAAGAACGATTCACTATAGAGGGCGCAGCCTGACGTAAACGGCTATAGGTTACGGAGACTTGCCTAATAATAAAAATTTAGGAGATAAATAATGGAACGGAGTGTTCGCGAGTCAATCGCCGGCAGACGCCGGATTGGCATCATGGGAGGAACGTTTAATCCAATTCATTACGGCCATCTGGTGGCTGCGGAGACAGCCAGGGTCGAATTTGCGCTTGACAAGGTCTTATTCATCCCCACAGGCATTCCTCCGCATAAAGTTGATTACCAGATTGCAAATTCGGATCTGCGTTTTGCGATGGTCGAAATATCTATCCGCGACAATGAGAATTTTATCGCATCCAGAATTGAGATCGACAGGGAAGGCCCTTCATACACCTATGACACTTTAAAAGCCCTGCATCTGTTGTTCCCCGAACAGGAACTTTTTTTTATCACCGGTTCGGATGCGCTCCGGGATATTTTGAATTGGCGGGAAGCAGAAGGGATTATTGGAATATCCCAAATTATCGGGGCTTCGAGACCGGGGTATGAAATTGGTGTTTTTTTGGGAGAATTATTTGACAGATATCCTTATGCCCAAAACAGAATATTCGAGATGGAAATTCCCGCTCTGGCTATATCTTCGACAGATATCAGAAAAAGGATCTGGAATAACAAGTCTATCCGTTATTTGCTTCCAGAAGAAGTGCGGCGTTTCATCATAGAAAATAATATTTACATCAGTAAATAAACATTTGACTTCCGATAGGATTGTATACTATAGTAATAGTTGTTTCATACTATAAACAAAATTATTTTAGAGGTGAATTCCATGACAAAAACCCTGTACGTGGGCAATCTCCCCTGGAGTACGACTTCGGAGGAACTGACTGAGTACTTTGCTCGGTTTGGCAATGTAATCGGCAGCAGAATCATTACCGACAGAGAAACCGGTCGCTCAAGAGGCTTTGGCTTTGTAGAAGTTGCTTCAGAGGACGCCGAGCGCTTAGCAGAAGAACTTAACGGCAGTGAGTTCAATGGCCGTTCATTGACAGTAAACGAAGCGAGACCTCGCCAAACTGTCTAATGTTTTTGGTTAGGGGTTTCTGTTAAGATAAATTCTGATCTTTAATGAGTCATAGGGCTCTATATAAATAGCACGAAGAATCCTGGTTTATCTTACATTTTCGGACCCTGGACCCGAGAGAATACGGTACAGCAAACTGTACCGTATTCTTGTAGTTTGCCCACGGGTGGCCTAATGCCGCGACGTCCGTGGAGAGGAAGGCGTTAAATAGCCTTTACGGTGCAGCGTTACCAAGGATGATATAAAGCTGCCGGTATCATGGACGGCAAGGAGCGCTAAACTAAGAGAGGTTGAACGTTGTGAACGACCGGCTGGAATATTTCAGGACTTTAGCCTCACGAAAACTTTCGCTGGAAAGATTTCAGCACACGCTTGGGGTAGAAGCTCTAGCCGTGGAACTTGCCCCGAAGTTCGGTGTAAAAGAGGGAGATGCGGGCTTAGCTGCGCTTACCCATGACCTGGCTAAGGAGTATATTTATCCGGAACAGCTGAAAAAAGCCCGGGAATGGGGCCTTATTCTTTATCCGGAAGATCTGGAAATTCCCCAGGTTATTCACGGAAGAGTCGCAGCTTATATGCTGCAGAACCTTTACGCGATAAAAAACGAGGATGTCCTGAATGCGGTTGCGAATCATACCTCGGGGAGACCGGGTATGTCCCTTCTGGAAATGTTGATTTACAGTGCCGATCTCACGGAACCCGGGAGGAATTTCCCCGGTGTAGACAAGCTTCGTCAGAAGTTGTATCATGACCTTAAGACAGGTACACTGGCTTGTGTGGAGCATACCTTGTACTATCTGAAGGAGAACAATAAACCGATTCATCCGCTGACGATTCTGACGTATGAAGATTTGAAAAATGGAAAAGCGTCTAAAGGAGGTTAGAATTTGGAAATAAGTCATGACCAGCTGCAGAAAGTAGTTGACTTTATTGATGATAAAAGAGGCGGAAATATTTTGACCCTTGACTTAAAGGGAATATCCGTCATTGCAGATTATTTTATGATTGCCACGGCAAACAGCACAACTCAGACCAAAGCAATTACCGAGTACCTTGCAGAAAAATTACCCGAGATCGGGATTTCGGTTTTAAGGATAGAAGGGCTTCCTGAAGCTCAGTGGGTGCTGATCGACTGTGGGGATCTGGTTATACATATTATGACACCAGATACCAGAGAGTTTTATAGTCTGGAAAGACTGTGGGCCGATGCCCGGGAAGTCGTATTATATAACTGATTTTTGATTCTATATAGAATTAAAATCTAAACGATTAAATCATTAATTTGAATATCCAATCTAATATTTTTACGCTTTGAAGGAAAGCAGTACCTGAAAGGGATGAATCAGAGAGACGGCGGTTGGTGTGAGCCGTTTTCACCAGGCGGGGAACTCGTTCTTGAGCAGTGTCCGGGCAGCAACGGATGCCGGTGAGAACCGTTATAATCTTTAAGCGCACAGAATTAGGGTGGTACCGCGGGAGCAAACTCTCGTCCCTTGGGGATGGGGGTTTTTATCTATTTTTGCAGAACAATTAAAGACTGTTCTGTTGGAAAGAACTTTGGAGGTCGGATCTATGCAGGAAAGATATTTGTTCAACGAGATTGAGTCAAAATGGCAGAAAGCCTGGCTGGAGAACAAAGCAGGAAAAACTGAGGAGAATAGCGGTAAAGAAAAGTTTTATGCACTTGCCATGTTTCCATACCCATCTGGAAATTTACATATGGGACATGTCCGCAATTATTCGATCGTTGATGTGATTGCCCGCTTCAAAAGGATGCAGGGCTATGATGTGCTGCACCCGATTGGCTGGGATGCCTTCGGCCTTCCCGCTGAAAATGCCGCGATCAAGCATCAGACACCGCCGGCAGAGTGGACCTGGAAAAATATTGCGAACATGAAGCGACAGCTTCAGGAGATGGGTATTTCCTACGATTGGGACAGAGAAGTTGCAACCTGCCACCCCGAGTATTACCGCTGGACACAATGGATTTTTAATCAGTTCTATCAACATGGTTTGGTCTATAAGAAGAAGGCCGCTGTAAACTGGTGCCCGTCCTGCGCGACAGTGTTGGCGAACGAACAGGTCGTGGACGGCGCCTGCGAGCGCTGCGATACACCTGTTACCAAAAAAGATCTGGAACAATGGTTTTTCAAAATTACGGATTATTCGGAGCAGCTCTTAAATGACTTGGATAAGCTTACAGGCTGGCCGGAAAAAGTAAAAACCATGCAGCGCAACTGGATTGGCCGTTCTGAAGGGGCCGAAGCTAGATTTAAAATTGAAGGCACCACGGATATGATCACTGTATTCACGACCAGAGTCGATACGATTTTTGGCGTGAGCTATGTGGTTCTTGCCCCGGAACATCCGCTGGTTACACAGCTCGTCAAAGGAACACAGTATGAACAAGGCGTGCTCGCTTTTATCGAGAAGATGAAAGGCTTGAACGAAATTGCGAGAACCTCATCGGAAGCAGAAAAAGAAGGTATGTTTATCGGAAACTACTGCATCAACCCATTAAGCGGAGAGAGGATCCCGATCTGGATTGCCAATTACGTTCTTCTCGAATATGGAACCGGAGCTGTTATGGGGGTTCCGGGACATGATGAAAGAGATTTTGCCTTTGCCGGGAAGTACGGTCTGCCGATCGCGAGAGTCATTCTTGATCCTAAAGTTTCCACTGCAGATAAAGATATGCCGATGAAAGAAGCGTATATTGAAGACGGGACCATGGTCAACTCCCTTGATTTTGACGGACTGGATAACCGGATGGCCTGGGACAGGATGGCTGCCAAACTGGAAAAGCTGCAGCTTGGTGAGCGTAAAATCAATTACCGCCTTAGAGACTGGCTGATTTCCCGTCAGCGCTATTGGGGTGCGCCTATTCCGATGATTTACTGTGATACGTGCGGCGTTGTGCCTGTGCCGGATGACCAGCTGCCGGTGCTGCTGCCTGATGATGTCGTGTTCAAGGCCGGTGAAAACCCGCTGACCACTTCCCAGAGCTTTGTGCAAACAACTTGTACGAAGTGCGGAGGCCCTGCCAGAAGAGAAACCGATACGATGGACACCTTCATGTGCTCTTCGTGGTACTATCTGAGGTATTGTGACCCGCGGAATCCGGATAAGGCTTTTGACGAAAAAAACGCTGCCAAATGGATGAACGTCGACCAGTATGTCGGCGGTGTCGAGCATGCGATCCTGCATCTGCTCTATTCACGCTTTTTTACTAAAGCCCTGAGAGATTTTGGCTACCTCCAGGTGGATGAGCCATTTGCGAATCTGCTTACCCAGGGAATGGTCTGCATGGACGGTTCCAAGATGTCCAAATCCAAAGGAAATGTCGTCAGCCCTGAGGAGATCATCGGCAAATATGGTGCAGACACGGCTAGAATGTTCATTCTGTTTGCTGCCCCGCCTGAACGGGATCTGGAGTGGAGCGAACAGGGTGTTGAAGGTTGCTACCGCTTTTTAAACCGTGTCTGGCGGCTTATTGTCCAGTATCAAGCTGCTCTGGCTTCTGCAGGAAATGGCAGTGCTACACGTGAATCCTTCGCGGAGCTCGATGCCAAAGCCAAACAAATGCGTTTTACCACGCACAGTACCATCAGGAAAGTTACCAATGATGTCGGCAGCAGATTTAATTTCAATACCGCGATCAGCTCCATTATGGAATTGGTTAACGCGCTTTACCTATATAAAGAAGAAAAAGATGCCAACCTGGCCGTTGCCAGAGAAGGCATTGAAACACTGCTGAAGCTCTTGGCACCGTTTGCGCCACATATCGCCGAAGAGCTCTGGGCAGAACTTGGAAACACCGAAAGCATTCATAAACAGGCTTGGCCCATTGAAGATGAGACGGCGCTGATCGAAGAGGAGATCACGATTATTCTCCAGGTAAACGGAAAAGTTCGCGACAAGGTTCAGGTCCCAGCCGAAATTTCTAAAGAGGGACTGGAAAAGATGATTCTGTCTTCAGAAAAAGTCAAACAGCACCTTGAAGGAAAAACCGTCATCAAAGTGATCACGGTTCCGGGTAAACTGGTGAATATCGTTGTGAGGTAAGACGGTTTAAGAAAATAGCTGTTCAAGAGGGACAGACAAGCCTTCAAAATATAGAGACTTGACCGTATCGTTGCTCTGATAAACGCGGTATTCCCTGATATCCTGTTCGGCAAAGCAGTATAAATACACTTCTCTGCGCCAGGGATTCACAATCCAATATTCCAATATACCGGCCTGCAGATATAAACTTAGTTTTTTCAGCAGGTCTTTTTTTTGTGTTGAATCGGACAATACTTCAAGAACCAGGGTAGGTACGCCGGTATACCTGCCTTTTTCATTGATATTTTCAGTATCGCAAATCACAATCATATCAGGCTGGACAACATTTTTATTGTCACTGACTGAAAGGGTTACGTCGAACGGAGAAGTCAGCGGACGGCATTTCTTGCCTTTGAAATAGTTGTACAGGACATTGGATATTTCCATGATGATGCACTGGTGGTCATAAGTAGGAGAAGCCAAAAGGTAGACCTCTCCGTCAATATACTCGTAGCGATTTTCACTTGATTCAGAGAGCATTAAAAAGTCTTCATACGTGATCTTTTCTTGGCCCCAGGAATAGCTTTCAGCTCTTTCAGCAACGACTGAAACATCTTTTCCGGGCTCCTCATAGCGTCTAACGACTACTGTTTTTTTGCCGTTTTTCGTGATAATAATGTCTTCAAACCAGGCTAGCTTCAGATAGCGGCCAAAATTATTCTGGGCTTCAGTTGAGGTAATTTCCATTAGAGCACCTCCACATTAGCTAATATAAAAAATTAGCTAATGCAATTGTAACATATTTACCAATTGTGTCAAATTTAAATATACAGTTAAAACCAGCCACGATTCGAATAGAGAATCGTGGCTGGTTTGCCACGGAAAATGACACACGAAGTGCCTGGTGTCAACACGTTAGGGATAACAAAGTGTTCAACTGGCCTAATGCTGCGGTGCAATTCAGAAGATCAGAATGAGGAATTAATAATAAGGGTATGGCCTGTAAGGCCCGTACGGGTAAGGGCCATAAGCATAACGGGAGCCGTAGGCCAGGCCTGCCCCGTAAGCAAAAGGAATACTCAGTGCTAAAGCGGCTATAGCCAGGAACGGAAGAAACAGAAATCCCGGGTTATTGGAATGAAACAGAATACCGTCCTGACGGACTTCAACAATTTGTCCGTGGTAGGTTTTACCGTCAAAGAGACTTACTGTGGCCTGATTCCCTGCATAAGGAGCAACAAGTTCATAATTCAGATGGGTTCCTCTAAATAATGTCATTGGGAGCGAGAGCACCTCCTTGTAAAAATTTGCCAGTTTCGGCTGATATATTCTATGTTTTGGAATAGAAATGGGAACATTCTCATGATCAGGTTTAAAGTTTAAGCGCGCTGATTAACTTGGAAACGGCAAAAAAATGTGATCCACACAAAGGAATTTGGAAGTAAATGGAGAATAATGGAAAAAGAGGGGGGTATGGACGTTTGGAGAAAAAGCTGAGGCTGCTTTGGTGGGGCATTTTGGGTGTATTACTGGTTCTGGCCGTTGTGAAACTGTTTTTGCCAGTAAACAGCCCGGTTGAAGTTAATCAGGCAGAAGAAAACAGGGAGATTGTGGTTTATATTTCGGGTGCAGTTGTGCATCCCGGTCTTTTGCGCCTCCCTTTGAATGCCAGGTTGGATGATGCGCTGCAGGCAGCGGAATTGACAGGTGAAGCTGACCTTGAAGTATTGAATCCTGCCCAAAAGCTCAAGGATGGACAAAAAATAATTGTGGCCTCAAAGAGTACCGGGACGGGTCAATTAACCGGAAATGAGGTCCAAAATAAGACTCAAAATAAGACCGAGAACAGCGTAGCTCAGTCGGCGGGTACAACAGACGGATTATCGACAAAAGTCAATATCAATACCGCAGGTATTAATGAACTGGATACTATTCCGGGGATCGGTCCGGCCTTAGCCCAGCGAATTATTGATTATCGTACGGAAAACGGGTGGTTCTCCGCACCGGAAGAGATTCAAAATGTTTCGGGGATCGGTTCAAAGACCTATGAGAAAATGGAGAAGTATATCTCTGTCGGTCCGTAACGTGATAAAACAGTATGTCTGAGGCAAGTCTGTGGGCCACAATATCCGCGTGCCATGAAGGACACAATCCGCAAATAGCCGCGCTGCGTTATCCTGCTCCGCTCATAGCGGAACTGCAGCTCTCAGACTGATCATAGGGTGTTTGCATACTAAAATGAAAAAAAGGTCATGAAGGGGCATGAAAGCGTCATGAAAGATAAACTGGTCAGTCAGGCTATAGCTGTGCTGACAGGTGGATTGCTGGCCGTTCAAAGTGAAAAAGAAGCAAGAATATTCATATTGGCCATCTGCTTGCTTTTAGTCATAGGAATCGTGGTTATCTGGAAACCACTCGATTTTTTTGGCAGGGCTTCCAAACCTGAAGCGGTACTGCTGGCCTGCGGGCTTTTAACAGGTTTTTTGTATGGGATGCCGGCAGAGAACAATATCGCTTCTCCGCTGCTTATAGAAAGAATTGAGATACAGGGCAGACTATCGGATTGGCGGATTGATGATAAGACCGGTCAGGGGATTTTCATCCTGGAAGATGTTTATCCCGGAACGGAAGAACGCTTGGGGGAAAAATACAGTTTTCGTGTTTACCCCGAAGAAGATGGGGTGTATATGAAGGGATGGGATCGGGTTAAGCCCGGAGACACCATCTTGGTCACAGCCAGGCTGGAGCATCCCAAACCTCCGGGAACAGAGGGCGAATTTGACCTTCCGCTTTATTATGCTGTAAGAGGCTTAAGTGGCACGATTACAGCCTTCGGGGAAGCTGATGTACTGGAGGAAGGTGTTCCGGGTTTTACCTGAAGGATACGTCAGCATGTACATGATATTCTGACTGCGTCCTGGCCGGAGCAAGCCGGTATTCTTGAAGGAATTTTGTTTGGGGATTCCAGCGGGATCTCTGCGAAAACACTGGAGATGTACAAGGCCGCAGGAGTCATGCATGTTTTTGCGGCTTCGGGATCTAATGTGGCCTTTGTGATGGCCCTGGCATGGCTGTCTCTGTTTGGCCTGCCCCGGAAAGCCAGGATTGTCGCAACGATTGGGGTTATCTTGTGTTATGCAGTCTTATGCAGCGGTAATCCGCCTATCTTAAGGGCAACCATTTTAGGAACCTCAGTCTTGATCGGCCGCTTAGGCAGTGGAAAGATGTCGCCGCTTAGATGGCTTCTCTTTGCTGCGTTGATTCTTTATTTATGGAATCCTTTATTTTTGCGTGATATAGGCTTTCAGCTTTCCTTTGCTGCTACTTGGGGAATGCTGGTTCTATCACCCCAGTTGATGAAAAATGCCTGGTTCGGCAGGCTGCCTGAATTACTGAGACTACCTGCAGCAGTATCATTTGGCGCTCAGATTGCCGTGATACCCATTATGACGAATGTTTTTCACAAACTGTCTTTGGCTGGGCTGATCACCAATATATGTATCCTTTTTATGCTCGGCGCGGTTCTGCAGATCGGGCTTATTGGAACGGTATTATCTTTTGTTCCGGGTATCCCATCCATTTTTTTTCAAGCTGCAGTATGGCTGCTTGAGATCTCTGACCATATATTGACGCTGATTGCATCTTTCCCCTGGGCCTATTTTTGGGTATTGAATCCCGGCATGATCTTCTGGATAGCCTGGTATGCACTTTTGGCAGGGGTGTTATTCGGTACGGAAAGAATAAAATTTATTTGGAGCGTACAGATCAGAAGACTCAGATCAGCTGCGAAGAGATTACGATTACTGCCCTGCCTGAGCAGAATAGGTGACACACTCAAGCCTGGTAAGAACGAAAATAAGCCGCACCATACGAAGCCGGGATATTTTAATCTGTGGGCTGCAAAGTTCCTGGATTCTACAAAACAACTAAGTTCTGCGAAACTGTTAAGTTTTATTAAATTTAGATATGTCTTCGCTTTGCTTATGATGATGCTGCTCTGGCACCCCTGGTCGGCCGGCAAGGCCCTGGAAATTTCGTTTATTGATGTGGGCCAAGGGGACTGTATCCTGATTCAGACGGCCCGAGAGAACCTGCTTGTCGATACCGGTCCCCGTAAGGAGAACTACAATGCAGCAGAAAAAATTGTGCTTCCTTATCTGATGGAAAAAAGAATAGGTAAATTGGCTTTTCTTTTTATCACGCACGAGGATGCTGATCATTTGGGAGGGGCGCAATATCTGCTGGCTAATTTGCCTGTGGCAGAAGTCGCAGTTCCCGAAGCGGGTGATAGAATAACAAATGAAGAATGGCAGTCGGGAATTCCGGCGGAATATTTCCGGAATTACAAAAAGTTTGTAACCCTCAAGGCAGGAGACCGTATCCACTTCTTTTCCGGGTTGCAGATCGAGATCATGGCCCCGGTCGAAGAAATAAAGAACACCGGAGCTGACCCAAATAATAATTCTTTGGTTTTGCAGCTGGAATATCTCGGATGGAAAATTCTGCTTACAGGGGACATGGAAGTAGAAGAAATGGAATCTATATTAGACAGAGGGGCTGACTGGAATTCGGATTTTATAAAAATTCCGCATCATGGCGGAAAAGGCTCACTGGATACAGCCTGGTTTGACAGAACCAATCCCCGGGCGGTGTTTGTTTCTGTAGGCAAAAACAGCTTTGGCCATCCTTCCCGGGAAGTTATCAGCTATTGGGACCAAAGAGGTGTACCCGTATATCGGACAGATATGGACGGTACAATACAATTAATCATCAATAAAAAGGGCTGTAAGATAACGACAGGCAGGTAAACTACTCATTTCTTTTTTATGTAAATTTATGCTATAATCAACAACTGAATGAATAATTCATACGTTGAAAAGGAGTTATCGATCATGGAAAAACCGATTGTGACGATTGAAATGGCCAACGGGGATGTCATGAAGGCCGAACTTTACCCTGAAATAGCCCCGAATACTGTCAATAATTTTATCTCATTAATTAAGAAGGGCTTCTATGACGGTCTGATTTTTCACAGAGTCATTCCTGGTTTTATGATTCAGGGAGGATGCCCGCAGGGTTCGGGAATGGGCAATCCAGGCTACAGTATCAAAGGAGAATTTTCCGGCAACGGCTTCATTAATGATCTGAAGCATAGCCGCGGAGTCCTGTCAATGGCCCGCTCCAGAATGGCAGATTCAGCTGGTTCTCAGTTCTTTATCATGGTTAATGATGCACCTCATCTAGACGGCCAATATGCAGCTTTCGGCAAGGTGA
Source organism: Dehalobacter sp. (assembly GCA_023667845.1). Classification (NCBI taxonomy): domain Bacteria; kingdom Bacillati; phylum Bacillota; class Clostridia; order Eubacteriales; family Desulfitobacteriaceae; genus Dehalobacter; species Dehalobacter sp. The sequence goes on from JAMPIU010000143.1 coordinate 164,675, forward strand.
TCGAAGGCATGGAATCTGTCGATCATATTGTATCTGTCGAAAGTAACTATCAGGACAGGCCCAATCAGGAACAGGTAATGAAAAGCGTAACCGTCGACACCAAAGGTGTAGATTACGCTGAACCGGAAACCGTCTAAATATTTTCGGTCTGAAACATTAAATTTGTCCAGTAAAGACTTAATTTTAATACGGAAATACAAAAAAATATCAAAGAACATGAATAAAAAGAGGAAGTGCATGGAAATAATACCAAATGAACATCTCTTTTCTCCTCCTCTTTCTTTCCCCTTCATCCGTTGAGGGGGACTTTTTTTGTTGTAAGATCCCAATGATCTTTGGTTGAAAAGTTATTTGTTCTGCGTTATAGTAGAGATAATTCAAAATAATTACTAAATAGGTCATTTTGTGAAGAGAGAGGAAGATATTTCTATGGATCTTGCAGAAAACCATGTAAAAAGCTATGAAGAAATCTTGGAAGCCTACGTGATGGTATTAGCCAATTTAAAAGAAATAATGCAGGAAGACGTTATGGTGCTGATTACGAATAGGACGGACGCGCTCTGTCACTACTCCGGCTATAAACTTAATACGAAGGTGGATTCAAGTTTTAAGGTTAGTGATCACCCTCACCTTGTTGAAGCGATGAGAACAGGTAAAATCAGATCGGATATTATGTCCAAAGAGAGATACGGTATCCCGTTTGCGTCATTCACATACCCAATTAAAGCACCCGATGGAGAAATCATTGGTTGTGTCGGAATCGGTAAAAGCCTAGAAAAAGAGGGCAGAGTTGAAGAAATTTCTCAAGGTTTAGCAGCAACGCTTCAGCAAGCAAACGCCGGATTGCAGGAAGTTGCCTCAGGATCACAAGGGCTTTCTTTCAAAATCAGCAATGTGGTAAAATCCGCAAATGAATCCGCCGTGAAAATTAAAGAAATTAATAAGGTCATTAGCGCCATTTCTGATATATCCTCACATTCTAACCTGCTGGGTTTGAATGCCGCAATTGAAGCGGCCCGCGCAGGAGAACAGGGAAGAGGCTTTGCGGTGGTTGCGGAAGAAATGCGTAAACTTGCCGCCCAAAGTAACGACTCAGCTAAAATGGTTAACGAAATACTTACTCAGATGAGAGAATCTATTGAAGGCATTATCAACGAAATCAACCAAATTGGCGGTATTGCTGAAAATCAGGCAGCAGCAACACAGGAAATCACCGCTGCAATCGAGGAAGTAAGTGAAAACTCACAAAACTTGGTTGAATTATCAAAAATAACCTTTGATTACAAATAAGAGAATTTCTTCTTAACTTCAAGGAGAAAATAGGATATGACATTAGATATAATCAAACATGATATAGAGAACCATGGTATTCCCTCCGTTTATCTCTGGTACGGCGAGGACCGTTATTCTCTCACCGAGGCTTTGAAACTACTGAAAAATTATTATCTGCTGGATGATCCTTCCGGCAGCAATACAGAACTTCTTAACGGAAAAGAACAAACCCGGGAAGAAATGATCCAGGCTGCCAATATGACAGCCTTTTTTTCCGGAAAACTAGTGGTTGTTGACGATCTTTCATATTTCAGTACGGGCAGGACCAAAGGCACTTCCGAACCGGAAAAAAGCACCGAAGAAACAGAACGATCCGATTCAGGGAGAGAAAGCGACCCGGATATCTTGCTGGAATACTGTCTGAACCCTAATCCGTCCACTTGCCTGGTTCTGATATCGGAAAAAGTAAACAAAGGCAGAAAACTGTTTAAGGAAATCAATAAAAACGGGAAAACAGTGGAATTTGCTTTTCCGAGGGGCCAGTCGGAATGGATGGCCTGGCTGCAAAAAGAAGCGCTTCAAAACGGGAAGAACCTGAGTGTTCCCGTCGCTTCGTTTCTTCTGGAATGGGCTGGTCACCAGACGGGGGCGCTCAGTCAGGAACTGGCCAAATTAGCTCTATATACCGGAGAAAAACAAAACATAGAAATTGAAGATATCCGGAAAATAAGTTTGCCGATGATCGAGACGACGGTCTTTGCGATGTTGGATGCCATCGCGGCAGAGAATACCAAAGACGCATTGGCCAGGCTTAGCGAAGTGCTCAGTCAGGAACATTACCTCAAGGTGCATACCATGATTGTCCGCCATATCCGGCTGTTGCTGGCAGCGAGCATTTGGCGGGCCCGCAAGGGCACAGTCAATGATTTTATGGGCACTGCAGGAATCAGGACATTCTTTGAAGGAAATAAACTCTTTCAGCAAGCGGGCTCTTTTTCAGCCAACAGATTGGCTGAGGCCATGGAAGATTGTCTTCAGACTGAGCTGGCGTTAAAAAGCAGCGGAGGGAACCCTCAGCTGCTACTGGAAATAATGGTTATACGATTATGTAAGAAATAACGTAATCATAAAAAGAGGATGCCTCAGGGTTCTGAGATATCCTCTCTAATGTCTATGGAGCGTGAAGCGTTTAAATAGCCTTCACGGATGCTGCGACGTCCATGGAGGGACTCGTGCAGCGTTGCTTAGCTGGCTTTATTACTCAAAGCCTGAAATTTTTTGGCCATTCTGGATTTTTTGCGAGCTGCTTTGTTTTTGTGGATCAAACCTTTGGCAGCAGCTTTATCAAGTGCACGGGAAGCCTTTTGCAGAGCTTCAACAGCATTTTCAGGATTATTGTTTACAGCTTCCTCAAAACGACGAATAGCGGTTCGTAAGGAAGATCTGGCAGCAGTATTCTTGGCATTCTGTAATTTGCTTAGTTGGACCCTCTTGATTGCTGATTTAATATTTGGCATACAGTCACCCCCTTCGAAACATCTAACTACCGCACGTTTTTTAGACAAAAGTTATTTTATCATATTTTAGCAATACTATGCAACTAAATTCTAAAAAAAGAATAACCCGCCTTTACGGATTACCATGTCAACCCTAAATCTTATACCATCCTGAAATATATTTTACTTTTTTACTATAGTGATACAGAACAAATAGGTACAGAACAAATATATTTCTAATTGACGAATCTCAAAACTCTGTGATAATATAGATTCAAATCAATAACATTATTGTATAAAAGTAATGATGGGGTAAAGTAAACGGTATGAGCTTTCCAGGGAGGAAACGTCTTAGACTGAAAGCGTTTCTATCGCATTGATCGTTGAAGGTTCACCCCTGAACTTCCGGACTGAAACCTTTGGGTAAGTAGGCCTGGACGGAGGCTCCCACCGTTAAAAGGGAGGGGGTATAAGGAAGAATAAAGTCCCGTACCTACTGAAAAGTGGGGTCTGCTTAGACCCAAATAGGGTGGTACCGCGAAGCACTTTCGTCCCTTCAGGGATGAGAAGTGTTTTTTTAGTTGGCTGCAAGGAGCGGCTAGCAAGGCCACGGATGTCCACGGACCACACCTAAGTTTCAGCAGGGAAAGATTTCTTTATTCGTACTCTTAAGAGAGGGCTGGAGTGATCCGGCTAACTGGGGTGGTACCGCGGAAGGCCACAGCTTTCGTCCCGGCGAAGGCTGTGGCTTGTTGTTTTCTGGTGTATCAGAAAAATATGAATGTAGGAGTGAAGGATGATGAAAAGAAAGTTCAAAGGTTTCACAGGGAGTATGGTAGTAGCTTTATTATTGGCGGTCAGCCTGATATTGGGGGGCTGCAGCTCCGGGAAGAGCAGTACGGCAGGCAGTGAGACAGCAGAACCTTACAAAGTGGGTGCGGTTCTCGATATCAGCGGGACTTCCTCTTCTTTGGGCACACCTGAACGCGATACACTGTTGATGATGGTGGACAAAATCAATGCCGAAGGCGGTATTCAAGGCCATCCGATTGAACTGATCATTGAGGACAATAAAAGTGATGAGACTGAGGCTGTACTTGCTGCGAATAAGCTGATCGAAAAAGGCGTCCTTGCAGTTTTAGGCGGCAGCTCCAGCGGAACCTCGATGGCCATCATTAAAACTGTCCAGGATGCGCAAACTCCGATGATTTCTCTGGCAGCAGCCAGCAGCATCGTTGAACCGGTTGCTGAAAGACAATGGGTATTTAAAACAGCCCAGAGCGATATTGTCATGATCAATAAAATCATGGAATATCTCAAGAAGAATAACATGACGAAGATTGCCTTTATGTATATGAACAATGCCTATGGCGACAATGGCAAGAAGGCCATCAGCGCTGCAGCTCCCCCCAATGGGATCACCATCGTTGCCGAAGAAAAATTTGACGCGACAGACAATGATATGACGCCGCAATTGACGAATATCAAGAGCAGCGGAGCTCAGGCAGTCGTCGTATGGGCGATTCCGCCTTCGGCCTCCATCCTGACGAAGAACTATAAAGATCTTGGACTGACGATTCCGCTCATTCACAGTCATGGCGTCGGTAATCAAAAGTTCATCGAACTTGCCAAGGACGCTGCTGACGGAGTGATCCTTCCAATCGGCAAGCTTCCAGTGGCCGATCAGATTGCGGATTCTGATCCGCAGAAAGCAGTGCTTACAAGTTATATCAATGATTACCAAAACAAATACAATACCGCACCCAATTCATTCGGTGGTTATGCGGCAGATGCTTTAAGTCTCTTGGTCAAGGCGATCGAAAAAGCTGGTCCGGACCGCAGCGCCATTCGGGATGAACTGGAAAAAACGCAGGGACTTGTCGGCGTATCCGGGGTATTTAATATGTCTGAACAGAATCATAATGGCTTAAGCGAGGATTCCGCCGTTTTGGTTCAGATCGAAGACAGCAAATGGAAAATATTACAGTAACGAGGGCGAAATTACAGTAACGGAGTGAAACCTGATGGGAGAACAACTACTGCAGCTATTATTCAGCGGGCTTACGCTTGGAAGTATTTATTCCATTATTGCCCTTATCCTGGTCATCACCTATAAAGTAACAGGCATATTAAATCTAGCCCTTGGGGAATTTCTGGTTATCGGGGCACTTCTGACGGTCAGTTTCAAATCAATGGGGATGCCGCTAATAGCGGCCTCCCTTCTCGCCATGGTTGTTGTCGCTTTGTTGGCGGGGGTGCTCGAAAGGCTGACGATCAACCAAGCCAGGGGAGCCAGCAGCCTGACGATGCTGATCATTACAATTGGTATTTCCATATCCTTAAGGGGACTGGCTCTCCTGATCTGGGGAACGGATACCTACTCTCTGCCCTCCTTTACGGCTAGCGGACCAATCATGGCAGGCGGGGCGGCACTCAATCCTCAGAGCATCTGGGTATTTTTGCTGGCAGCGGCAACACTGATCTGCGTCAACACTTTTTTTGGACGGACGTACTGGGGAAAAGCAGTTAAAGCTTCCGTCCTCAGTCCCATCGGAGCCCAGCTGCAGGGGATCAATCTGAGTACGATTTCCCTAGCCGCATTTGTTTTTTCAGGTGCTCTGGCTACCGCCGCAGGAATCTGCATCGGACCGGTGACGATGGTCACGTATGATATGGGCTTTATGTTAGGCGTCAAAGGTTTTATCGCGGCAACAATTGGCGGATTGGGCAGTATATCCGGAGCTGTTCTGGGGGGATTAATCCTGGGGCTTTTGGAAGCCTACAGTTCCGGACTGATTTCCTCCGGGTTGAATGATGCGATCTCTATTGTGATTCTTCTTGCAGTCCTTTTAATCAGGCCGGAAGGGATCCTGGGTGCAATCAGCGAGCGTAAAATTTAATCTTAAAACAGGGTTTCCTTTTGGTATTGATTTGATTTCTTTTGAGTAAGATTTACAGCATCATATGGTAAGGAGCGTATCTTTGGTGAAAAAGATTATATTTAAATTCAGCGGAGCTGTCATCATGCTGGTATTGTTGATTATCCCGCTCCTGCTTAACAGCAATTATCTTTATGGATTACTGATTGTTATCGGCCTGTATGCGATCGTTGTCCAGGGCTTGGGAATACTGATGGGTTATGCGGGGCAGGTGTCGTTTGGTCATGCGGCGTTTTTTGGTTTAGGCGCTTATACGGCCGCGATATTAACGACGCGTTTTCATTGGCCGTCACTGTTAGCCCTTTTGGCAGCAATTCTTTTTCCCGGAATTATTGCGGTCCTAATTGGCCGACAGACCCTTAAATTGCGCGAGCTATACCTTGCCCTCGCGACGCTCGGCTTTGGGATTTTAGTCCATATAGTATTTACCGAAGGCGGAGAAATAACCGGAGGGCCGTCCGGGATCAGCGGTATTCCGCATCTGGGCATTGGCAGTCTTATTTTAAACAGTGACAGGAAATTCTATATCCTGATCTGGATCATTCTGGTCCTGATACTGCTGGGAATACGAAATTTAGTCCGTTCCAGAACAGGCAGGGCCTTATGTGCGATCCGAGAGAGTGAGTATGCGGCAGAAAATGCCGGTATTGACTGTGTTAAGCTTAAGCTGCAGGCCTTTATTTTCAGTGCGCTGCTTACGGGTTTGGCAGGGGGCCTTTATGCTTTCTATATGACCTTTATCAGTCCGTCACCGTTTACTTTTCATGCTTCCGTCCAGTTTGTACTGATGGCAGTGATTGGCGGCCTGGGTACCTTTTGGGGACCTTTGCTTGGGGCTGTGGTCGTCGTGGCCTTAAACGAGATATTAAAAGAGTTGATACCGCTCATCGTTCCCGGAGCCGGCGGTGAATACCAGATCATTATTTACGGAATCATCCTGGTTGCACTCATGATATACCGTCCTCAGGGGTTAAGCAGTATCGGGGAATTCTTTCAAAGTTCAAAAAAGAGTCTGGTTCAAGATGGAAATGAAGTCAACTAACCTATATACAGAACGATGATTCAAATATCAAATAATGATAGATTTGCGTATCAATGCTATAGAAGGAGGGAAAGGGCCATGCTTCTGGAGCTACACAGAATTACAAAACATTTTGGCGGCATTATGGCTGTCAAACATGTGTGCTTTGGGGTTGAAGAAGCAAAAATCACAGCGCTTATAGGGCCTAACGGTGCAGGAAAAACGACGATTTTTAACTTGATTACCGGAATGTATCAACCGGATGAGGGTGAAGTGTTATTGGAAGGAAAGATGATCACCGGAATGAAGCCGTATAAGACAGCTCAGGCTGGAGTAAGCAGAACTTTCCAGAACCTGCAGCTTTTCGGCAGCATGACTGTGCTGGAAAATGTTATGACTGGTGCTTACCTGCAGGGAAAAAAAGGCTTCGTCAAGTCGTTTCTTTCTTCCCCTGAACGCTCTGCGGAAGAAAAGAAAATCAGGGTTGAATCCCTGAAACTGCTTGAAGAGGTTGGTTTAGCGGAGTCAGCTGGTCTGCCGGCAGCAGTTTTGCCGTTTGGACAGCAAAGACTGTTGGAAATTGCCAGAGCCCTTGCTTCTCAGCCCAAACTGATCCTGCTTGATGAACCAGCTGCAGGATTAAATGCTGCTGAATCTGAAATCCTGACAGAATATTTGAAAAAACTTCGCAGTCAAGGTATGACCATGATAATGATTGAACATGATATGGAAACGGTCATGGAAGCTGCTGATAGGATTGTTGTCCTAAATTTCGGGGAGGTGATCACCCAGGGAACCCCGGCAGAAATTCAGGCTCACCCGGAAGTGATCAAGGCCTATCTCGGAGAGGATGAGCAAATTGCTTAGTGTAAATGGTCTCAATGTTTATCATGGCTATGTGCATGCGCTGAAAAATGTATCCCTGAATGTCAGGCAGGGAGAATTGCTGGCGATTCTCGGAGCCAATGGCGCAGGCAAAAGTACCCTGCTAGGGACTCTCGCGGGGTTATACAAGCCTGCTGCAGGAGAAATCATTTTTCAGAACAAAAAGATAGCCGGCAAGTCACCGGAAAAAATCGTCAGAGCCGGTATCGCTCTTATACCGGAAAAAAGAGAGATATTCAGCGGGCTAAGCGTGATGGATAACCTGATGATGGGGGCTTTTCACCGTTATCGTCAGGACAAGGCGGATATCCCAAACGATGTGGAGAAAGTCTTGAAATTATTCCCTCTGCTGCAGGGAAGAGAAAAGGATTTGGCCGGTTCTTTAAGCGGCGGTCTACAGCAGATGCTGGCAATAGGCAGGGCCCTTATGGCCAGGCCCTCACTGCTGCTGCTCGACGAACCTTCCATCGGGCTGGCCCCGCTTGTCGTACGCGAGATCATGGCGATCCTGGTCGGGATGAAAGAGTCCGGCGTCACGGTCGTACTGGTCGAACAAAATACAAAAGCCGCCTTGAAAGTGGCGGACAGTGTACTCGTCATGGAGCGAGGTAGGATTGTTCACTACGGAAGCTCCAAAGAAGCAATCTCGGATGCTCTGCTTCAGGAGGCTTATTTGGGCCGGACCCGGATGTGAATATATTGCGGATTTACCCAGCGTATTTATCGCATAATTTCTACCATAATGATTTCAATGGAATAGATAAACCAGTGAAATATGGATGATCTACAACATCTTCATCCATGCCTGCTGCAGCTAAGACGTAGGAACCATCCCTGAGTACAAAACATTCGAGGGTTTTCTCAGCCGGATCGACCAGCCAGTAATGCGGGATCTTGGTCTTCTGGTAAATCTGCAGCTTCTGCAGACGATCTTTGCGCCTGCTGGATGGGGAAATGATTTCGACTACGATTGTTGGCTGGCCATTGATACGGGCTTCTTTGATGATCTGTTTTTGCTGCCCGGAAACGTAAAGAATGTCAGGCTGGACCACGTTGATATCTAATAATGTTACATCAAGAGGTGCCACAAATACTTCGCCTTCGGGATCATTTCCCCGAAAATGATCTTCAAGAATCCATGTCAACCGAAGCAAAACACGCTGATGGCTGACATTTGGAGCAGGCTCTTTTACCATAATGCCATCGAGAATCTCGATGCGGTAACCGGGTTCATCAGGTATTTTCAGATAGTCTTCGTAAGTCAGCTTCCTGGAAGATTCTGCGGTATATTCGTTTGATTTTTCCTGCACGGAAGAGGCGGTATTTGTGAGTGCGTTGAGAACATCTGCCAGTATATAGCGGTACTGCTTGCCGTTCAACTCGATAAACGGTATTTTTTTCTCACGTGTATATTTCCAAATAGTCTCGGTTGAAAGATCGAGTGCTTCAGCCAGCGCCTGGGCAGTCATAAGCTCCTTATCCATCGACATATCATGATCACCTCAATCAGATTATACAAATTAATACAACCAAAAACAACTAAAAATAATAAAAAATAACATGTACTTAGAAAATAATAGTAAAAAGCAAATAGTATCTTGTCGTCATCCTCAGCAAGATTCAAAAAAAATGCTGGTAACAGTCTGAAAAACTATTACCAGCATCATATCGGTTCAGGGTTACGTATTTTTGGGGTTTAGCCCAACATTATACGGTTGAGCCAAAGCATTTAGATCCGTTCGACCCTGACGCCGGAATCATGGTCATTCAGGTTCACCTTAGTCAGGTCTGCGGTACTCGGTGTTTTTTCGATACTTTCAGCGAGCGTTTCTATTTTGATGTATTCCTGATAGCTTTGAATCGCACTCGTGACTTGGTCATCCCCATCGAAATAGATCCTGATGCGGTCCATCATTTCAAAATCATTACTCTTGCGCATCTGCTGGACTTTGGAGACGAGCTCTCTGGCCAGACCTTCATCGATAAGCTCTCTGGTCAGCGTGGTATCAAGAATAACGAACAGGTTGTTTTCCATTGTGACCGTGAACCCTTCTTTGGCTGAAATCGACACGATGACATAGTCCTTGACGATATTTAGCTGTTCTCCATCCACATCCGCTGAGAGCGATTCTCCAGCCTCCAGGGCAGCCGCAGCCGTTGAAGCCTCCAGGCTTTCCAGTGCTTTGCCGAGGAGTTTGATTTTCGAGCCGAAGACGGGTCCGGCAGTTTTGAAGTTTGGCTTTAGAATGAAATTCATGAAGTCGATTAAGTTATTCGCAAAAATAACTTCTTTTACATTGAGCTCTTCCTGAATCAGTGGAATCAAATCGGCGATCAGGACTTCATATTTCCCGTCAACTAGGATTTGCTGGATCGGCTGACGGACTTTGATCCTGACCTGTTCCCGGGCAGATCTGCCGAGGGTGACTAAATTCCTGACCAAATCCATTCTGTTTTCGACGTTCTCATCGATCATAGTCGAGACATATTCCGGATAATCTGCCAGGTGGACCGAAGTCTCACCGGTCAGGTTACGGTAGATTTCTTCCGCCAGATAAGGTGCGAACGGTGCTGAGATTTTGGCGATGCCGACCAGGATTTCATACGTGGTGTTATAGACGGCCTTCTTGTCGTCCGACAGGCCGGAATCCCAGAATCTGCGGCGGGAGCGCCGGATATACCAGTTGGAGAGGTCCTCGCTGACAAATTCCTGTATTTTTCGAACTGCTTTGGTCAGATCATAGACAGCGAGATTGGTCTCAACGTCATTGAGCAGGCCGTGATATTTGGAGAGAATCCACCTGTCGAGCTCCGGCCGCTTTTTGTATTCAATATAGAAATCGCTCGGGTCAACCTCATCGGTATTCGCATAGAGCGCAAAAAAGGTATAGACGTTGCGGAGTGTCCCAAAGAACTTGCTCTGGACTTCCTTGAGGCCTTCGATATCAAAGCGTTTAGGTGTCCAGGCCGGAGACACATAAAGCAAATACCATCTGAGCGTGTCGGCGCCGTACTGGTCAAACAGTTCAAACGGGTCTACCGTGTTGCCTTTGGATTTGGACATTTTCTGTCCCTGCTTGTCTAAAACCAGATCGTTGACCAGGACCCGCTTATACGGGGAACGGCCCATCACAAAGGTCGAGATCGCGAGCAGGGAGTAGAACCAGCCGCGGGTCTGATCAATCCCTTCACAGATAAAATCAGCCGGGAACAATTCATGGAAGTTCTCTTTGTTTTCAAACGGATAATGATGCTGAGCATAGGGCATCGCACCGCTGTCAAACCAGCAGTCGATCACTTCACTGACCCGGGTCATTGGTTTACCGCACTTCTCACAGAGGATATGAACATCATCGACGTAAGGCCGGTGTAGTTCGATGGTTTCGTCAATTGTTTCAACCGCTTTTTCCACAAGCTCTTTTCTGGAACCAATGGAAGCAGTATGGCCGCATTCGCAGCGCCAGATATTCAGCGGAGTCCCCCAGTAGCGGTTACGGGACAATGCCCAGTCATTGACATTTTCAAGCCAGTTGCCAAAACGTTTTTCACCGACAAAGTCGGGATACCATTCTACCGTTTTGTTATTGGCTACAAGCTGGTCTTTCAATTTGGTCATCGCGATGTACCAGCTAGGTTTGGCGTAGTACAGCAAAGGGGTCTGACAGCGCCAGCAGTGCGGGTAATTATGCTCCATTTTTTCCTTTTTAAACAGTTTGCCTTCGGCATGCAGCCACTTGATGATATCCAGGTCGGCATCCATCACAAAGCTGTCCTTCCAAGGCGTTGCGATGAATTTGCCCGATTCGTCCACCGGCTGAAAAACCGGCAGGTTGTACCGCTTTCCGGTGTTATAGTCGTCCTCGCCAAAAGCGGGTGCGGTATGAACGATCCCGGTGCCGTCCTCTGTCGTGACATAATCGGCAGTTGTCACAAAAAAAGCTTTTTTGTCGGCGGTTAAAAACGGCATCAGCTGTTCATACTCCATATATTCAAGCTCAGTGCCTTTTAATTCCTGCAGGACTTCATAATTGCCGCCGAGTACTTTCGGCGCAAGCGTCTTTGATAAATAATAGATCTCATCATTGCTGCGGACTTTGACGTAGGTCTCAGTCGGACTGACTGTGAGTGCCGCATTGGAGGGCAGGGTCCACGGTGTGGTCGTCCAGGCCAGGAAATACTCGTCAACTCCTTTGCGCTTAAATTTGGCGATGACGGTATTTGTTTTAATTTCTTTATAGCCCAGCGCGACTTCATGGGAAGCAAGTCCGGTTCCGCATCTGGAGCAATACGGAAGAATCTTGTGACCTTCGTACATATAGCCTTCTTTGAAGAATTTGTCCAGAATCCACCAGACGCTTTCAATATAATTGTTATCCAGGGTAATATACGGATGATCCAGGTCAATCGAATAACCCATCCGGACCGTCATTTCGCGCCACTGCTTTTCATACGTAAACACAGAGTCGCGGCATTTTTCATTGAACTGGGCGATCCCATACGCTTCTATACCTTGTTTGTCGGAAAGATTCAGCTGTTTTTCAACTTCGATTTCCACCGGCAGTCCGTGCGTATCCCATCCGGCCTTCCGTTTGACCTGAAAACCTTTCATGTTCTGATACCGGCAGACGGAATCCTTCAGGGTTCTGGCCATGACATGGTGAATACCCGGCTTGCCGTTGGCTGTCGGCGGACCCTCATAAAACACGAACGGTTCCGCGCCTTCACGGTTTTCAATTGTCTTCTGCAGAATATCAATCGAATTCCAGTAATCCGATATTTGTTTTTCCCGTTCAGCAACGGGCTTTTCAGCTAAAGATTTAAATTTTTCCATAGAGATTCTCCTTTATCAATTCATTAATGACTGTTAGTTCTTCGTCAACGCTCAAGTTATAATATGAAAAAAGTAAAAATCCCTAAGTATAAATAACTTAGGGACGACTAAACCGCGGTACCACCCTGATTATATGTCTGAGGTACATTAAAATACGTCAAACACATCACTCTTGCCCGTTAACGCAGGGCAGGCGGAACTTCTTACTGGGACCCTGTTAATTGATCACTTGACAGTGACAAGGTACATATTTCTGAAGTTCAGCTCCCGGGTGATTTTCACTTGAAAGTCAGCCGCAATCTCTCAGCATTCGATTGCTTTCTGTGGACTTTCTTTTAAGCTACTGTCCCATTCCTTGCTGCTTGATACTTGAATTGTCTTCAAATTATATCTATTATATGACATCTCAGGCGAAAATGCCAAGTACATCTTAAAAATTCTGCACGGTATAAATTCAACGTTAATGCAGGTGTAAATATTAAGGATATTTCAATGTTCTAAGACGGGTTTGTCCTTCATATTCCTAATTATGGAAAGGAGGAGATTATCCTGTTTTTTTGGAATACCCGTCTGAAAGCTGTTGGGGTCATACTACTCTTGGCACTGCTTGCATTTTCTGTTTACTTCTGCATTTCCAATGATAGTTTTCAGTATACCATAAAAATACTTTGCGAAAAAAGTTTTCCGTTTGAGCTTCTACTTCTGGAAGGCGCCCCGGGGATGTCTTATCCGCAGCGGACTTATATCAATGATACACGGAATTCCGCTGCAGGGATCGGGATGTATCTGCTGACCGGAGTCAACATATCCGATGCCCGGACGTATTTTTTAAGTTTTTATGCGCCTCCTTCCGAAGGGCCGACCTGGCTGGGCTGGGCCTATTATCCCAATGATCCTGAAATGGAGGGACCGCTGCTCGAGCCCCTTGATAATCCGTTCTATCATGACCCTGAACCAGTTAAAAGTGCGCAGGATGTCCTGGTGGGTATCTATCACACCCACAGTGCAGAGTCCTATTCGGGGGATGGCGGTGCAGATCGGTCAGCTGGAGGTGAAAACGGAGATATTGTGGAGATTGGACGGCTATTGGCTGAAAAATTGAACCAGGCAGGGATCAATACGGTACATTCCGAGGAGGTTAATGATGCTATCTATATCCAGGCCTACAGTCATTCCTATCTCGTAGCAAAAAAATTACTCGAGGAAAACCCAACAACCCGTTTGCTGATCGATCTTCACCGAGACGGACTTCCTTCCCAGGTGGGCAAAGATACTGCAAAGATTAACGGACAGGAGTGCGCCAGGGTCATGATTGTGATCGGTCAGAAAAATCAAAACTGGGAAAAGAATGATGCAATTGCGCGTGAAATTATTAAGATTGCGGAGAAAAATTACCCGGGACTGTTTTTCCCGAAAATTCGCTATGCCTCAGAAGCACGCTATAACCAGTATCTCACGGACGGGGCAATCCTGCTGGAAATTGGCAGTCAGCTAAACACGTTGGAGGAAGCACAGGCTGCAGCCGGACCCATAGCCGAAGTATTGAAGGAATATCTCGGTAAATGATATAATCTGCAGTAAGTGCATTTCTTTGTATATAGAAAGGTCCTTCAGCATCACATGACAAACAATCAAAAAATGATGAAAGCGGCAGGCTTCATGATGGCTGCCAACCTTGTTTCCAGGCTTCTCGGTTTTGTCAGGGAATCCCTGATGGCAGGACTGTTCGGAAAAACGGCGGCTACAGATGCGTATAATACGGCTTTTATTCTTCCTGACCTGCTCTACTGGCTGTTGGTCGGAGGGGTGTTGAGTGCTGCCTTTATCCCTGTCCTATCCGAATATATTGCCAAAGAAAAGGAAAAAGAAGGATGGAAAGTCGTCAGCTCGGTAACCAATGCGACATTTCTTCTGCTCTGTATCCTGGTTATCGCAGGCATGCTGCTGACTCCGAAGTTTATTGAGATGCAGGTACCCGGATTTAGTCCGGCGAATAAGGAACTTACCATCTATCTTACCCGTATTTTGCTGCTGCAGCCGGTCATTCTGGCTTTGAGCGGGATTACGATGGGCATCCTGAACTCGTACAAAATATTTTGGCCGTCCGCGCTGGGGACGGTCCTTTACAATGCCAGCGTCATCCTATTTGGAGCGCTTTGGGCTAATTCCGGTGAAGCCCGGAGTATCTCCGGTTTTGCGTTTGGGGTCGTCATCGGTGCTGCAGCTAACTTTCTTGTTCAGGTGCCTTCCCTGCGAAAGGTTGGCTTCCGCTACTATCCAATGATCGATCTGAAACATCCCGGGGTCCGGAAGATTATGGTCTTGGCTGTCCCGATGATTATCATGTACACCTTGAATCAATTTCAAGTCATTGTGAATTCCAACCTCGGTTCTGCGCTTGATCCGGGAAGCTTGACTGCGGTCTGGTACTCTTACCGTCTTTTCCAAGTCCCGGTCGGAATCTTCGCGCTGGCCATCGGTGTCGCTGTTTTTCCGACCTTAACAGAGCAGGCTGCTCTGAAAAAGGCCAAAGATTTTCTCGAGACGATCTCGAGTGCAATTCGGCTGATTATCTTTATTACGGTTCCAATATCGATTGGGATGGTCGTTCTGCGCTTTCCTTTGATCCGGGTTCTGTTCCAGCATGGTGAATTCAGTGCGGGGGATACGGATATCATGGCTGTGCCGCTGCTGTATTTTTCGCTGGGGATTACCGCTCAGGCTATTATTCAGATTCTGCCGCGCGCTTTTTATGCAATGCAGAACACCTGGATTCCGGTTATTCTTGGTCTCGTCGCCATGGCTGCCAGCATAATCTGGATGTACATTTTAGTAGGTCCTTTGGCTTGCGGCGGCTTGGCCCTGGCTGTAACTCTCGGAGCCATTATGCAAATGCTCTTGCTGTTTATCGTACTGCGCCGCAAGCTCGGCAAAATTGACGGGCGCAGAATTGCAGCCGTGTTTGGTAAAACCCTGGCAGCCGCTTTGGCTATGGCAGCTGTCGTCATGATTTGGGCGAATCTGCTGACCATTTGGGTCGGAATTGGCAAAATGGGCTCCACGATTGTTTTAATCAGCGGAGCACTCGTAGGCATGCTCGTGTTTTTTATAGTTGCCCGTCTGCTGAAGATGGAAGAGTACCAAATGGCCATCGAGATGCTGATCAAACGACGCAAATAAGGAGGACCGGGGGACAAAAGGACTCCCCCTGTCCCCCGGAATTCCGGAGCCGCCTTGCTTTTCAAGGCGGTAGTTTGGTATAATGATATGCTGGCATTATATTCGGGGAGAGAAGAAAATCCATGGCAAACGCTTCATCTAAAATCAGAAATTTTTCGATTATTGCCCATATCGATCACGGCAAATCTACTCTTGCCGATCGGCTGATTGAGTATACCGGAACCATGTCCACCCGGGAACTCAAGGAGCAGGTTCTCGACTCCATGGATTTGGAACGGGAGCGTGGTATTACCATCAAACTGCAGGCAGTCCGTTTGCGCTACAAGGCAAAAGACGGAGAGGTCTATGAGCTGAATCTGATCGATACTCCCGGACATGTTGACTTTTCTTACGAAGTTTCCCGGAGTCTGGCTGCCTGCGAAGGGGCTTTGCTGGTGGTCGATGCGGCCCAGGGTATTGAGGCCCAGACTCTTGCCAATGTCTATCTTGCTTTGGAAAATGACCTGGAGATCATTCCGGTTATTAATAAAATAGATCTGCCAAGCGCAGAACCTGACAGAGTCAAACAGGAGATTGAAGATGTGATTGGGATTGACGCGAGTGAGGCGATCCTCGCATCGGCCAAAATGGGGATTGGGGTCGAAGAGATCCTGGAAGCCATTGTCAAGAGGATTCCTCCGCCGAAGGGCGATGACGAAGAACCTTTAAAGTCATTGATTTTTGACTCAAAGTTTGATTCCTACAAAGGTGCGATCCCTTATATTCGATTATTTGACGGTAAAGTCTCCAAAGGAACGAACATCAGGATGATGTCCACCGGAAAAATGTTTGAAATCACCGAAGTTGGTGTTTTTACCCCAGGAATGACGATTGTCGATGAGCTGAGGGCAGGCCAGGTTGGCTATATCGCAGGCAGTATCAAGAATGTTGGGGATACCCGCGTTGGGGATACCGTGACGGATAACGACCATCCGGCTGCGGAACCGCTAGCGGGTTACCGCAAAGCGGTGTCGATGGTTTTTTGCGGCCTTTATCCGGTTGAAACCTCCGACTTTGACAGGCTGAAGGATGCGCTGGAGAAACTTCAGCTGAATGATGCGAGTTTAATGTATGAAAATGAAACGTCCGCAGCGCTGGGCTTTGGTTTCCGCTGTGGCTTCCTGGGTCTCCTGCACATGGAAATCATCCAGGAGAGACTTGAGAGGGAATTCGGTCTCAGTATTATCACGACTGCACCGAGCGTTGTTTATAAAGTCAATACCACGGCCAAGGAACAGATCTTTATTGATAACCCTGCGCTTCTGCCGCCTGAAGGAAAGATCGAATCGATTGAAGAGCCTGTGGTCAAGGCTACGATTATGGTACCCTCCGAGTACGTAGGTACCATTATGGAACTGAACCAGGAGAAAAGGGGTACGTTCCTAAACATGGATTACATCACCGCTTCCCGGGTTAGTCTTTATTATGAGCTCCCGTTAAGCGAAATTGTTTACGATTATTTTGATCAGCTCAAATCCCGAACCAAAGGGTATGCGTCTCTGGATTATGAACTGATTGGATACAAGGAAGCGGATCTTGTGAAACTCGATATCATGCTGAACGCTGAAATTGTCGATGCACTCTCTTTCATTGTCCATAAAGACAAAGCATATTCCCGTGGACGCAAACTTGTTGAAAAGCTGCGCAGCCTGATCCCGCGGCAGATGTTTGAGATACCTGTCCAAGCCGTGATCGGAGCAAAGGTCATTGCCAGGGAGAATATCCGGGCTATGCGCAAAGATGTTCTGGCCAAATGCTACGGCGGTGACATTTCCCGGAAACGCAAACTGCTGGAAAAGCAAAAAGAAGGCAAGAAACGCATGAAACAAGTTGGCAGCGTGGAAATACCCCAGGACGCTTTCATGGCCGTGCTCAAGATGGACGATTAATTTTTTGCTTTGCTCGGGTTAGACCCTAGGCACCTCCTGCACCGTCGCCGTGCTCCGCTTGGTGTTGACCATCCATTACGGTGACTTAGTCTGCAGCCTGGGAACGTAAATATTAAAAACCGCTGTATTAGGTGATTAGCATGACTTCTTTATATGTTCATGTTCCGTTTTGTATAAAAAAATGTTCCTACTGCGCATTCTATTCGGTGCCTTATACTGCCCCCATTATCGCAGACAGTAGAATATCCGGTAGCGTAGATGAAGCTGATCATATGTTATTGTCAGACCCGGCCTCCGATTTGGTCTCCGTCTATTTGCACGGACTGGAACGGGAGCTTGAGCTGCGAGCGAAGGAAGCCCCCCAGGGGGTTTCTTCTCTTTTTATCGGGGGTGGAACACCCACCGTTTTGAATGCAGGTCAGTTTGACCGGCTGCTCAGTCTAATTTGCCGGTATTATTTTCAGTCCCCGAACCGGACAAACCCAACAGATATTTCTGATCCAATAAAGAATCCCCTTAGCGATGCTTCCGGAAACGGTCAGGTTATCGAAAAGACAATTGAGTGCAATCCCGGTACACTCGACCGGGAAAAAATGATAATCTGCCGGACGTACGGGATTAACCGGATATCCCTCGGCGCTCAGAGCTTTGATGACCGTCTGCTGAAAAGCATCGGCAGAATTCATACCGCGGAAGATATTCACAGGAGCGTCACCCTTGTCAGACAATCGGGGATAGATAACCTGAATCTTGACCTGATTTTTGGACTTCCGGGACAGAAAATGGGAGATTGGCAGAATACGCTTCGCCAGGCCATCGCGTTGTGGCCTGAACACCTTTCACTCTATGCACTTACGCTTGAGGAAGATACCCCGCTGCATAAAGAATATGCATACAGTCAGGCAGGCAGTCCGGACTGCAAAGAAACCCTGGATGGCTTGAACAGCCGGAATCGCCTGGATCGTCTGCCGGATGACGATTTGCAGGCCGATATGTACGAATGGGCGGTTTCTTATCTTCAAAGCTGCGGCTATGGTCGCTATGAAGTTTCCAACTTTGCGAGGCCCGGTTTTGAATGCAAACATAACCGGTCTTATTGGCGAGGGCAGGATTATATCGGTCTTGGACCGGGGGCAGTCTCGTGCCTGCACAATGCTAGAACCAAGAATACGGAGGATATTGCGGGGTATGCACGGATGCTGGAATCAGGACAAAGGCCTTTGGACCCTTCTGCAACCGAAGTACTGACCAGAGAGCAGCAGATCTCTGAATTTATGATGCTGGGGCTGCGTACGGCAGATGGAATCGACACCGTAGAATTTTCTGCCAAATTTCAAACAGAAATTCAGGATATTTATGGACAAATTTTGCAAAACTATATTGATAGAGATATTTTCCGGCTTGCCGAAGGCAGGTTGAAAATTAACCCTGCCTGCTTTTTCGTGCTCAATGCGGTTCTGGTGGATTTCATTTTGTAGCTGAATTTAACGATGCTCTAAGCTGAATTGCAGCTGCATTGTACACGATTCGATGATGATTCCTCTTGACATTATTTTACCATCATGCTAAATTATGTTCAGATGATTAGCACTCACCTTGGTAGAGTGCTAACAAATCAATCGGAGGTGGCACTTTGATGGAAATGGATGAAAGAAAACACAAGATTTTAAAAGCGATTGTGCAGGATTATATTGCCACCGCGGAGCCTGTCGGTTCCAGAACCGTTTCCAAAAAGTTTGAGCTGGGGGTGTCTCCGGCGACGATCCGCAATGAGATGGCAGATCTCGAAGAGTTGGGACTTATTGAACAGCCCCATACATCTGCAGGAAGGATTCCTTCCGACTCGGGCTATCGCTATTATGTCGATTATCTGATGGATCCTTTAAGCCTGAACCATGATGAAAAGAAAAATATCAACCAGGAGATCACCAGCAGACTCAGCGAAGTGCAGGAAGTCATCGAATACACCGGAAAGCTTATTTCTCAAGTGACGAACCTGACCAGCATTGTACTTGGACCAAAAAGCCGAAGCGGTATTCTAAAGAATTTGCATTTTCTCCCCTACGAGCAGGGGAAGGCCATCATGGTGACCGTGAAAGAGAATGGTTCGGTAGAGAATAATATTGTCGATATCGGTCCGGATACAAGCCCGGAGGAACTTCAGATTCTGGCGAATATTTTCAACCAGAAAATGAGTGGAACCAGGGTACAGGATCTGAAAAAAGGCCTGATCAACGAAATATACAGCGAGCTCTCCAGAAAACGCCGCATTATTGATGGAATGATGGGTACTCTGGAAAGAATGTTTGATGATAAGGATGGAGAGTCCGAAGAACGGGTCTACCTTGGCGGGACATTAAATATGCTTGATCAGCCTGAATTCAGGGATATCAATAAAGTGCGAAGTCTCTTTTCCGTATTTGAGGAGAACAATAAGCTGAAGGAGCTTCTAAGTCATGATCAAAAAGGATTAAGTATCATGATCGGAGCGGAAAATGCTGATCAGGTATTTAAAAACTGCAGTATTATATCTGCAACCTACCAGGTTAACGGGAAACAGATTGGTTCAGTAGGCGTTTTGGGTCCGACCAGAATGGATTACGGCAAGGCGATCGCGATTGTAGACTATATGACAAACAGCTTGACCGAATTGCTGACAGAGAGGTACCGGAGGCCCCGGACTTAGATCAAGAAGGGAGGCAACTGCGTGAACAAAGAAAAAACAAATCAAGCGTCTGCAAACGCTCAGGAAGATAAAGAATACCAGAACATTGGGCAGGAGAATGAAGAATGCCTGACTGAGGAGATTGATCCTGTCGATCATTTGCAGCGCCTGCGTGAGGAAATTGAAGAGCATAAGTCCAAAGCGGAAGACTATTATGCCCAGATGCAAAGACTGAAAGCTGAATTTGACAATTTCCGCAAAAGAACCCAGAAGGAAAAAGAAGACACTGCCCGGTATGCTTCGGAAAGGGTCATACATTCCTTGCTGCCGGTCCTGGATAATTTTGAAAGAGCAATTGCTTCCAGTCGAAAAAACAACGATTTTGAAGCATTATCACAGGGTGTGGAAATGATCGAAAGAATGTTTCTGAAAGTCCTGGAAGATGAGGGGCTCAAGATCATTGAAACCGTCGGCCAGGAATTTGATCCGAATCTCCATGAAGCCCTGCTGAAAGAAGAATCCGACCAGCCGGAGAATATGATTCTGGAAGAACTTCAAAAGGGATATTATCTGAAGGATAAAGTGATCAGGCCCAGCCGGGTCAAAGTTTCAGGCTGATAGTATTAAGCTAAATCTCAGTCTGATCAAAGAGTATATGAGTTAAAAGAAACGAAAAATACGATATGAGAATTTGCAAGGAGGAAATCAAATGGGTAAAGTAATTGGTATTGACTTAGGAACCACCAACTCTTGTGTTGCAGTGCTTGAAGGTGGTGAACCTGTTGTAATCCCTAATCCTGAAGGAGCGCGCATTACACCTTCAGTCGTCGGCTTCTCCAAGAACGGCGAGAAACTAGTAGGTCAGGTGGCCAAACGCCAGGCTGTTTCCAATCCGGACAACACGGTTAGTTCGATTAAGCGTCATATGGGCACAAACTATAAAGTGACTTTGATGGATAAATCCTATACACCGCAGGAAGTATCTGCAATGATCCTGCAGAAGCTCAAAGCTGATGCGGAAGCTTATCTAGGGTCTTCGGTCACCCAGGCTGTCATCACCGTTCCGGCGTATTTTACCGACGCTCAGCGTCAGGCTACCAAAGATGCCGGCACGATCGCGGGTCTTGAAGTTCTGCGTATTATTAATGAACCTACTGCAGCAGCACTGGCTTATGGACTTGACAAAGAACATGACCAGACTGTACTCGTTTACGACCTTGGCGGCGGAACATTTGACGTCTCGATCCTTGAACTGAGTCAGGGAATGGTCGAAGTTAAAGCGACAAACGGAAACAACCTTCTCGGCGGTGACGACTTTGACCAGCGTTTAATGGATTACATTGTTGCCGAATTTAAAAAGAGCAACGGTGTTGATCTTGCCAAAGACCGGATGGCCCTGCAGCGTCTGAAGGAAGCTGCTGAAAAAGCCAAAATTGAGCTTTCCGGCGTTGCCCAAACCAATATTAATCTGCCGTTTATTACGATGTCTGCTGAAGGGCCGCTTCATCTGGATATGAATATCACCCGCGCCAAATTTGAAGAGCTTGTAGCAGATTTGATCGAAAAAACGATGGGACCTACCCGTCAAGCGATGGAAGATGCCAAACTTTCCTTCAACGAAATCGATCAGGTGATTCTTGTCGGGGGATCTAGCAGAATCCCTGCAGTCCAGGAAGCCATTAAGAGAATCAGCGGCAAGGAACCGCATAAAGGTGTTAACCCGGATGAAGTCGTTGCGCTCGGCGCGGCTATCCAGGGCGGGGTTCTGGCTGGTGAAATGAAAGATATTGTTCTAGTCGACGTTGCCCCGCTTTCCCTCGGGATTGAAACCCTGGGCGGTGTATTCACCAGGATCATTGACCGGAATACGACCATTCCGACCACCAAATCCCAAGTCTTTTCGACTGCAGCCGACAGCCAGACTTCGGTAGATATCCATGTGCTTCAGGGTGAGCGCGAGATGGCTGCTTACAATAAGACGCTCGGCCGCTTCCAGCTTACCGGAATTCCGCCTGCCCCAAGAGGTGTGCCGCAGATCGAAGTCAAATTTGATATTGACGTAAACGGTATTGTACACGTTTCGGCGAAAGATATGGCAACCGGTAATGAACAGAAAGTAACCATCACGGCTTCAACCGGCTTAAGCAAAGATGAAGTTGAAAAGATGCGTCAGGATGCCGAGGCCAATGCTGAGAAAGACAAACAGGCCAGAGAACTGATTGATGCCAGAAACCAAGCAGATTCACTCGCGTACCAGGCTGAAAAGACCCTGAAGGACTTTGAAGGCAAAGGTGACGCCGCCGAGCGGGATGCGATTAAGAAGGCTGCTGAAGAACTCAGAGCCACGGCCGGCAGCGATAATGTCCAGGAAATTAATACAAAATCGGAAGCGCTGACCAAAATCCTCTATCCGTTTGTGGAAAAAATGTATCAGCAGCAGGGAGCACCCGGTGCAGGTCCGCAGGGACCTGGCGCGGGACCAAACCCAGGACAGCAGGATACCGGAGCCGGCAAGGCAGATGACAATGTTGTCGATGCTGAATATACCGAAGTGGACAAGGATAAATAAACAGAATCAGTATGAATCAGATCATTTGTTTAATCGATTGATCATGAAGAGTCCGCAGATAACAACGATATTAAAACACAAAAAGTACCGGTATTTAGCCTTAAAGCTAAATACCGGTACAACGCGCCTTGAATCTTAACATATTAATAATAATGGTAGTATAATGATACATTAGAAAGAGTCTATAGGTAATCAAAAGGGTCTAAGGGTGCAGCAGTATCTTTGGACCTGCTTCGGCATTCGGAGGAATGCAGGTCTTATTTATGTCTCATGCGGTCTTGTATTGATATTTAGGGAGGAGTTTCAGCTTAAATTATGAAACGCGATTACTATGAAGTTCTGGGTGTCAGCAAATCTTCCAGCGTGGATGAAATTAAAAAAGCTTACAGGAAGATAGCAAAGGAAAACCATCCCGATGTCAAACCGGGAGATAAGCAAGCGGAAGAACGCTTTAAGGAAGCTACTGAGGCTTATGCGGTATTGAGCGATCCGGATAAGAAAGCAAAATATGACCAATATGGCCACGCCGGGGTGGACTTTAACGGACAGGGCTTTGGAGGATTTGGCGATTTCTCTGATTTTGCTGATTTCGGCCTTGGAGATGTTTTTGAAATGTTTTTCGGCGGGGGTATGGGCGGAGGCTCCAGAAGAAAAGGCCCGGTGAAAGGCGCCGATTTGAGATATGATCTGTCCATCACGCTGCATGAGGCTGCCTTTGGCATGAAGAAGCAGATTGAAGTTCCGGTCTCAGTATACTGTACCGAGTGCGGAGGAAGCGGTGCAGCTCCCGGCACGAATCCGACCACGTGTTCACAATGCGGCGGTACCGGGCAGATCAGGGCAACTCAGCGTACACCGTTCGGGCAAATCGCTACGACCAAGACTTGTGCTGCTTGTGGCGGAAAAGGGACAATGATCAGCTCTCCGTGCAGCAAATGCAATGGCAAGGGTAAAGTAAAAGAAGTAAAAAAGATCGAAGTCAATATCCCGGCAGGCACGGAGGATGGATTAAGTCTGCGTTACAGCGGTTATGGCGAGGCCGGAGAAAGAGGAGGACCGTCCGGAGACCTGTATGTTGTTCTGCTCGTTAAGAAGGATGAATTCTTCCAGAGAAACGGCAATGATATCTACGTTGAAATTCCGATCACTTTTGTTCAGGCCGCCCTGGGTGATGAAATTGACGTGCCTACCCTTCACGGCGATGTCAAAATAAAGATACCCGAAGGAACCCAGACATCGAAAGTCTTCAGAATCAAAGGAATGGGTGTTCCTTACCGGAGAGGCAGCGGGTGCGGTGACCAGCATGTCAGGGTGATTGTAGCAACGCCTACCAAACTCACGGAACGGCAGAAAGAGTTGCTCAGCGAATTTGGAAAAATAACGACCGAAGGCCAGCAGCTTGGTAAAAAATCGCTTTGGGACAAGGTGAAGGATAATGTCCGGGATGCTATCGGTTAATTGCAGTTTAACGGCGAATAAGATCTGAGAAAAGGGAGTTAGCCATGAATTGGACTGAGATAGCGGTAACAGTATCATCTGAGGGAGAGGAGGCTGTTACCGATCTTTTATATCGGATAGGCAGCAAGGGTGTGGTTATCGAATCGCCTGAGCTGATTAATGGGTATGTTGAATCCGGGATCTGGGATTATCACATCTATGCGGACTTGGAAGTAACGGGAAAGTGTGTGGTCAAGGGCTATTTCCCGGAGGATGAAAGCTTAAGTCCCAGGATCGCCTCCTTACGGGAAGAACTTCTGCTCTTCAAGGAATTATTTCCGGACTGGATAGTGGAAACGAATTCCGTGATGGTGAAGGAAGAAGACTGGGAGAACGAATGGAAGCAATACTTTAAACCAGTCCGAATCGGCAAACGCTTCCTGATCAAACCGACCTGGGAACAGGTGGATACGCAGGATCAGGTGGTCATCATTGAGATTGATCCTGGGATGGCTTTTGGGACGGGTACCCATCCGACAACCGCTCTCTGCCTGGAGGAGCTGGAAGACCATATTCAGGAAGGTTCGGACGTCTTTGATATTGGCACCGGCTCCGGGATCCTGGCTGTGGCGGCCGCCAAGCTTGGCGCAAACGTCCAGGCCGGAGACATTGACCGCCTGGCTGTGCGGATTGCGCGGCAAAATGCAGCGCTGAATCACATGGAAGATAAAATTAAGGTCGAAACGGGAAACCTCGGTGAGGTCTTTACGGGGAAAGCTGATGTCGTCATCGCCAATATCATCGCGGATGTAATCATTGAACTCCTGCCTTCCCTGCCTCAGCTGATGAAACCGGAGGGTATCCTTCTTGCTTCCGGCATCATTGATACCCGGGAAGACAATGTTCTGGAAAAAATGAATGCGGCAGGTCTCCGCTGTATCGGAAGGCTTGAAGATGCAGGCTGGGTACTGCTGAAAGCTACGTTTGCTTGAGTGTATTGAGAGAGGGAATCCTATGCACCGTTTTAAAATCTCGTCCCGCGAAAAGGACACTTTTAACATAACCGGAGAAGAACTTCATCACCTGACGCATGTGGTGCGGCTTGAATGCGGCGCTAAAGTCATGGGCTTTGATAATTCCGGCGGTCAGTGGGTCGGGGTCATTGAAGAACTAGCCAGGGACTCAGCTCGCTGCAGAGTTGTTGAAGAGGAATTCCCTGACGTGGAAGCAGAGGCAAGGGTATACCTTGTCATGGGACTGGCCAAGGGAGAAAAGATGGAGTGGGTCATCCAAAAAGGGACTGAGCTCGGAATGGCCGGATTTATCCCTTTAAGGATGAAACGGTCTGTCCTGCAACTGGAAGGAACTAAAGCACGGGACAGGGTAGTCCGCTGGCAAAGAATCGCGGCTGAGGCTGTGAAACAATCTCACCGGGTCATCGAACCGGAAATTATGGAAGTAGCCGATTGGACGCAACTGAAGGGACTGCTGCCGGCAGAGACGCAGTGGCTGATTCCTTATGAAGATGAAAAGACGCACTCCTTAAAGGAAGTGCTTCAGGGATATGAACCCAGATACCCGATTGCTGTACTTATCGGGGCCGAAGGGGGCTTTGCGCCGGAAGAGGTGGCCTGGGCCGAGGAAAAACTTCAGGCCAGGAGTGTCTCTTTGGGACCGCGTATTCTGCGGACAGAGACGGCGGCTCTGGCAGCTCTTGTGATGACGCTCGCTTACTTCGATGATCTCGGGTAAATCTGGGGTAAGTTTGTAGGACATAATATCCGCGTGCCATGGATGGCATAATCCATTCAAAAGCCGTGCTCCAATCACAGCGGAATTGCCCCCCAGCCTGATCATATGGTCGTTTATGTCAGTCTATAAGCCGGAAATAATTCTTATGTTTTCTATACAGGCAGTTATTTGAAGAAGGTTGTATTTGTTGCGAGGGAAAGAAGCCAAGCGTATGAATAACAAAAATAATCAAAAAATAACCGGGAGTAAGGCGAGTTCGGAGAACTTTGATAGCATAGGAAGTGCAGGGAGCTTTGAAGGCCCGGAGGGCTCAAAAACCCTGAAAGGCTTGAAGGTAAGTTTTCTGACGCTTGGCTGCAAGGTCAACCAGACTGAAAGCGAAGCACTTTCTCAGCTGCTGGCCGGTGAAGGTTATAAGACCGTCCAGGAGGCTGATTCTGCCGACGTGATCATTATTAATACCTGCACCGTAACCGGTACAGGGAGCATGAAATCCCGTAAGCTCATCCGCAAGATGGTCAAGGATCATCCGGAGGCGATCATTGCTGTCATGGGCTGCTATGCCCAGCTAAGTCCTGATGAGGTTGCAGGGATCGATGGAGTCGGTCTGATCATGGGAACTCAGGACCGGAGTTCCCTGCTTCAGTTTTTACGCGATATTCAGGACGAACGTGCTGTCGATGCTTCAGCAAAGAGGCCGATCGAATCTTTAAGACCTCTCCGAAAGGTCAAAAGCTTTGAGGAAAGCGTAAAATATGAGGAGCTTCCGCTGATCAAAAATGAGAACAGGACACGGGCCATGCTGAAGATTCAGGATGGCTGCAGCCAGTTTTGTACATACTGCATCGTACCTTATACCAGGGGGCCGTCACGCAGCCGTGATCCTGAAAATGTCTACCGGGAGGCCAGGGAACTTCTGAAGGCAGGATACAAGGAAATTGTACTGACCGGTATTCATATCGGCGCCTTTGGCAGGGACTTTGCCCATAAGAATATGAATCTGGGACTTCTGGTCAGTGAGCTGGTGAAGCTTCCGGGGATGAAGAGACTCCGGCTTGGTTCGATTGAACCGATGGAGTTTTCGCTGGAATTGCTGGAGGTTATTGCTGTCAATGCAGCAGTATGTCCCCATTTCCATATTCCGCTTCAGAGCGGTTCCGACAAGATCCTGAAAAAAATGAACAGACCTTATACGACAGAGGATTATGCTGCTTTGCTGAAGCAGATAAGGGCCAGAGTTCCAGACGCGGCAATCGCCTCCGATATTATGGTCGGCTTTCCCGGAGAAACAGATCAGGATTATCAGGACAGCCTGCGTTTTGTTGAGAGCTGCGAATTTTCCGGTATTCATGTTTTCCCTTATTCCCGGAGGCCCGGTACGCCCTCGGCGGATATGCCGGAGCAGATACCCAACCGTATCAAAACAGCCAGGGTCAGGGAACTGATTCAGATCGGTCAAAAGAGCCGAAGAAAATACGAGAGAAAATTTATCGGAAAACAGCTTGAAGTAATTTTGGAAAATGTGGATCAAGACGGAAGAGCCCGCGGACATACCCAAAATTATCTGGAACTTCGAATTCCGTCCAGCCTGGCTGAGAGTGATCTCATCACTTATACTGTCCGCGAGGAGGATCTGGTTTCTGTCCCGGGAAACGCTGCTAGCCGAGAAATCAATGAAGCTGAATAAAGCACAATTTGTCAAATGGTGTTTAATCTTCTAATATTTTATAATATAATAATTAACAAATGATCCTCAAAATACAAGGAGCTACAATGAAGAAGATCGGGAATTGGAAGAAGCCCCTTATTATTGTTTTAATTGTAGTCATTGCGCTGGGTGTATTATTATTAAAAGCACCATTGTACGCACAAGTCCGAAGCTATGCGGTGATGTGGGCTTACACCAAATATGAAAATTCCAAGAGCCTGATGGATAAACAGCAAGTCTCTGTTCAGATCCCGGGCGGTTCCAGTACGGAAGCAAAAGACTGGTACCCGTTTGTCATGGTATTTAACGATAATGAAGGTTTTTCGCAGTACACCGGAAGAGACCTTTCCCTGTCGATGATCTATAATTTTGGCGCGTTCAGCTGGAATTACGGTTCGTCCACGCTTTACAAGGATGATTCGCCTTATTATGCGAGCTTTTATGGCGGATATCTGATCAAGGACAACTCTGGGCAAAGCAAGTATGGTTTTTCTGCAGATGGAAAGCTGAATATCAGTGAAATAACGGCTGTAACGGAATATGATTATAAGAAGCTGGTCCTGGACAGCCTGGGCTGCCCTGTCGAGCAGCAAAAAATGGATGTTCTTTCCTCCGAGGTCAAGAGCAGAGTCGCATATGCGGGTTATGAGGGCTGGGAACAAATCGATGCAATCATCCTGGTAAACAGTCCGGCCCACAAATATGAAGGCAGCCGTCGCGCTTACATTCAGTACGGCAATCCGCTCAAAAAAACCAGCCTGGAGGATTTCCCGCTGATTGCATCCCGTACAAGAATTTATGTGAGATATTTTGAGGAGTTTGACAGTACAGTCCTTTTGTATATCTTTACTCCTTTTGCAGAGACGCTGGAGCAATGTGACCAGAATATTCTCAGCAAGACAGTCATTGCGAAAAGCGAATAACCCGGCAGCAAAGGCCGCCAGGATAAAAAATTGGAGGTTCGGCCTATGGACAATTGTATTTTTTGCAAAATCGTGAACAAGGAAATTCCTTTAGCAATCGTCTTTGAAAACGAAGATATCCTGTGTTTTAAGGATATTAACCCCGTGGCGCCTGTTCACATTCTGGTTATTCCGAAAAAACACCTGACCAGTCTGAATGATCTGACAGAAGATGACATGGCTGTGACCGGCAGGATTTTTGTCCTGATCAAGCAGCTTGCAGTAGAATTCGGGGTCGCGGAATCGGGCTACAGAGTTGTTGTAAACTGCGGGCCTGACGGAGGTCAGGAAGTCGGACATCTGCACTATCATCTGATCGGCGGCAAGCCGCTGGGCAAGAAAATCGGCTAAACATCTTTTGGAAAAACCGTCAGATTAGGACTGAGTTGTGTTTTGATATGCCAAAAAAGCAGGCTCCTTCCAGCTTGACGTGTCCATATTCATCCTTTATAATTATTTCGTATCATTTACCAGTGGAGGGAGGGATAAAAAATGAGTGAAGTCAGAGTCGGTAAAAATGAATCCCTGGATTCCGCACTCCGCCGGTTCAAGCGAAATTGTCAACGTTCGGGGGTATTATCGGAAGCTCGCAAACACGAGCATTACGAGAAGCCAAGCGTTAAGAGAAAAAAGAAATCTGAGGCTGCGCGGAAACGTAAATTCAAATAAGGGAGTTGGCTCCAATTGTCCCTGAAGGATCGTCTGGTTGAGGATATGAAGACAGCTATGAAGGCCAAAGAGGAGGGGAAGGTTAGACTTTCTGTTATCCGAATGGTACGGGCTGCCATCAAATACGCTGAGATAGACAAGAAAATGGAGTTCAACGATGATAATCAGGTTATCGAGGTTCTTGCCCGCGAGTTAAAAATGCGGCGGGATGCGATGGAACAGTTTGCCAACGCGAACAGGCCCGACAAAGTTCAGGAGCTCGAAGAGGAAGTCGCCATCCTAATGGAATACTTACCTCAGCAGCTCACTGAAGGGGAAATCCGCGAAATAGCTAAAGAAATCATCGCTGAAACCGGTGCCCAAGGCCCCAAAGATCTGGGGAAAGTCATGGGAATTATTACGCCGAAGATAAAAGGAAGAGCCGAAGGGAAGCTTGTGAATCAAGTCGTGAGAGGACTCTTGGGTTCCTAAAAAAGAGTAGTGAAAAACTGCCGCTAAAACATAAGCGGCAGTTTTTTTGTTTTAATTGGTATACTCTGGGTTTAAGCCATAACCCTAACCGCTCTTCGTCTATTGTGCCATGGACGTTGAAAAGCCGCGCTTCTTATCGAATGCCATGTCGTCCATGACGCATTCGACCCTAGGCACATTCAGTGCCGCCGCGTGCTCCGCTTGGCCGAGAATAGGCTACATGACGTTAAATCTGACGTTAAATTTTGCGTCCATTAAGCTATCATATTAAAAATGAGCGAGCATCTGCTCTTTCATTTTCCTTTGCTCTCCCCTGTTCCTCTGGGTCTCCCGCTAACTGCTTGGACTATTCTCTGCTCCTGGTGCATAGACATGCTATGAAGGGAGTGGTAAGCGTGCTGAAAAGGCTTCAGAAACATGCTGGTGAGATCCTGGAGTTTCCGACGGATGTCCTGGATAACGGACCTAAAATAACCATTATCGGACGCAGTGAGATCATCATAGAATATTTTGATGAAGTGGTCGGATTTTCGGATCAGGAAATTACTTTGCGGACTTCCGAGGGTAAACTCTGCCTTAACGGAGATAAATTTATTCTTACCGCTGTGCAGGATCATGAGATCAGTATCCGCGGCCGGTTAACCGGACTAAGCTTTGGGGAGGGCTGAAGGTGTTCGGAAAATTTGGCAGATACCTGCACGGAAGGGTAACCATTCAAGCGCAGGGTAAGAATTTAGCTGGATTTATTAATGAGGCGCTTAAAGACAGGATTGAATTTTATAATGGAAAAAAATTGACGGATAGCTTTTTGGCCGAGATCAATGCCGCAGATTTCAGACGTTTGCGCAAGGCAGCCAAAAAAGCAGGAATCAAAATCAACATCCGGAACAGATACGGGTTTCCGTTTGTAGCGCTACGCTGGCAAAAACGCAAGGGTCTGATTTTTGGTGTTTTTATCATCATTGCAGCACTCACGGTTCTTTCTCAGTATGTACTTTCCATTAGTGTGGAAGGAAACAGCAGAGTTTCAGCGGATCAGATTATTGCTGAAGCCGGGAAAGCCGGCTTAAATAAATGGGTGCTGAAAAGTTCCCTTGACCTTGATCAGATGAGCAAACAAGTTCAAGAGAGCATACCTGACCTGGTCTGGATGACGATGGAAGAGCGCGGAACGAATATCAAAATCAGAGTCGTCGAAAAAACCCTGCCGCAAACTGTTTTATTCCAGGGAGATCTTCTGGCAGCCAAAACAGGCTATGTGGAAGATGTGATCGTCATTCAGGGGCAGGCGCTAATTGCTGAAGGACAGCTGGTTACTGCCGGACAGGTTTTGATCAAGGCTGCAGGAGGAATGACGGAATACAGCTTTGATGTATCTGGTCAGAACAGAGCCAAACAAAACGCGACCGATGCTCCGGCGGCCAAAGGCTTTGTCCGGGCAAGGGTCTGGTACAGCGCGGACAAGATTATTCCCATGGAAGAAGATAGGACGGAAAAGACAGCAAATAGGACCAATGGCTGGGGAATAAAAATAAATAATCGTGTAATAATGATAATGAATCAGGACAGCCCCTATTCAGATTCGATCCAAGAAACCTGCACATATGCATTGCCCGGTTGGAGGAATTGGCGTTTTCCTGTCGAATTGTTAAAAGTACATTATGAAGAAACTCAAAAAGCACATGTAAGCCGTACAGCAGCAGAAGCAAAGAAGCTTGCCGAGACCCTGGCCAGGGAGGAATTGAAACAAAAACTGCCTTCAGGGGTCAAAGTACTGCACGATAAAGTCCGGATCCTTTCATCCAAAAAAGGAACGGAACATGTCAGGGTTGAAATTGAGACCTTTGAAGATATCGCGGTATATAAAAAATAAGCAAATATCCTTGCATTTGGAGGAACTCACATTTGCGTAATGAATCGAAACTAAACCTGAAAGACAAAGATGAAGCATTAAACCTGTTCGGTCTCGAGGATGTCAACTTAAGATTTCTGGAAGAGCGTCTTGGTTGTCAGATTGTTTTTCGCAGTGAAGAGATGACGATTTCAGGTGAAGAACAACAGGTCAAGCTTGCCGAAGCAGTCCTCAAACAGCTTCTGGACTTAATTCGGAAAGGCAATACACTGACTCTGGCCGATGTAACTTATGTTGTTTCCCAGGTGGAAGAGGGCAGCGTGAAGGATATGGCTCAAAACCTCACCCATATCATCGCGACGACGCAAAGGGGGCGGCCGATTAAACCCAAGACGCTCGGACAGGCCAAGTATGTTAAAGCCATTGCCAAGGATTCACTCGTCTTTGGCATCGGACCCGCCGGGACAGGAAAGACCTATCTGGCGGTGGTCATGGCGGTCAAGGCGCTGAGGGCCAAAGAGGTGAACAGGATTGTTCTCACCCGGCCTGCGGTGGAAGCCGGAGAAAAACTCGGTTTTTTGCCCGGGGATTTGCAGGAGAAGGTCAATCCGTACCTCAGGCCGCTCTATGATGCGCTCTATGATCTTCTTGGACCGGAAACGACCGCACGGTATATTGAGAAAGGCACGATTGAGATTGCTCCGTTGGCCTATATGCGCGGGCGTACGCTAGACGATTCATTTATTATTCTGGATGAGGCCCAAAATACATCTCCGGAGCAAATGAAAATGTTTCTGACCAGGCTCGGATTTGCCTCCAAAGCAGTGGTTACCGGTGACATTACTCAGGTTGACCTTCCCCGCGGTAATTATTCAGGGCTGATTGAAGTACAACATATCCTGAAAGGTATCGGAGATATTTCCTTCCATTACTTTACTTTGGACGATATTGTACGTAACCCGCTTGTACAAAGCATTATTCACGCTTACGATGCGCAAGATATAAAAGAGGACAAGCAGTCCGGTAAGGATTGATGGGACTTGAATAAAAAATTGAAAACAATGCTTTTGCCTAAAAAGACCAAGAATGCTATGACAAAATACCAGATAGCATTATTTCTGCTGTTCTTTATTCTTTTAACCGCGATATTGGCCTCGGATCTTTTTCAGTCCAAATTAAATATTGAATCCGGTGAGCCCAGTCCGGAATTGATCACGGCACCTTATGAAAAGAAAGTGACGGATCTTGCCAAGTTCCAGGAGGAACAAAAAGCAGCAGCGAATGCAGTCGGACCTGTTTATATGGCCGATGACGATCAAATTTCCAACTTGTCAAAAGATTTGGATCGGACATTTGAGATTCTGGCGGATCAGAAAGATTCTAAGGACAGTCTTACAGAAAAAATGGACGAGCTCCGCAAGAAAGTCCCTTATAGCGAATTGTCGAACAGCACGCTTGAAGCGCTGCTGAATTTGTCTGATCACGAGATTGTATCTGCCTCCGGAACTAGTTCAGTTGTCATCCTTGGGATAGCAAGCGATGCCGAGACCGGAGCGAGATATCAGGCAGAAGTATCACTTTTACAGGACCGAATGAGTGAACAGATCAATCAATCCAATGTAACTGAACCTGTGAAAGAACTTATCAATGAATTTATTGAACAGTGTGTGATCAAACCGACACTGACCATCGATGAAGAAGCGACAAAGAAAATGCAGGATATTGCCATTTCTAAGGTTAAACCATCCATCCGGACCTATCGAGAAAATGAAAAAATTATAGGACCGGGGGAAATTGTTGATGATCAGATTTATCAGGCCCTGCAGGCGTACGGATTGATCAAAGTAGAATCTCCATGGAAGCCGGCTTCCGGTATTGCAATGATTGTCTTGGTTTCGATGATTATTTTGATTTTGTTCGCCTACCAGTTCAGCCCCGACACGTTTACCCACTGGCAAAGGATGGTGCTGATCGGACTTCTGATGATTGTTGCGCTGGCCATGGGTAAAGCCTTTATGGCGATCAGTCTTGGGGACAATGATTTAAACACTTTGACGGCTATCCTGATACCTGCGGCCTGGGTTACGATGACGGTTACACTCCTGCTTGGCGTTAAGATCGCAGTTCTGGTAGGCGTCATTCTGGCTATTTTCACCGGGATGATGGCAGATCCAGGGAATATGGGAGCAGCAGGTTCGCTGGCAGCCTTATTTTCTTTGCTTAGCGGCATCGTCGGAATACAGGGTGTTGCTAAACTGGACCGTCGTTCTGAGCTGGCCAGGGCAGGATTGTTTGTGGCTTTGGTAAACATTGCCCTTGTAAGCGGTGTTGCCTTGATCCTTCAGATTAGTCCGACCGATTGGCTGATCGGATGCATGCTGAGCGTTGCCAACGGATTTCTGACGTCTGTTCTTACCATGGGTGTTTTGCCTTGGCTGGAACAGGGCTTTAACATTACATCGGCGGTAAGGCTGTTGGAATTATCCAACCCGAATGCGCCGCTGTTGAAAAGCTTATTGATCGAAGCTCCAGGGACCTACCATCACAGCGTCCTGGTTGGGAATCTGGCTGAAACTGCCGCTGAAGAAATTAAAGCTGACCCTGTGCTGGTCAGAGTCGGTGCGCTCTATCATGATATCGGCAAGCTGAAAAGACCGTACTTCTTTATAGAAAACCAGTTTTCCAAGGATAATCCCCACGAAAAGATTGCCCCGACGCTTAGTTCCCTAATTATCATTTCCCATATCAAAGACGGACTAGAAATGGCCAAAGAGCATAAGCTTCCATCCAATATTCAGGATATTATTGCGCAGCATCACGGGGACAGCACGGCATCGTTCTTTTACCATAAAGCACTCGAAGAGAATCCAGATATTTCGGAAGAAGCTTTCAGGTATGACGGGCAGCGTCCCCAGTCTAAAGAGGCGGCGCTGGTTCTTCTGGCGGATAATGTTGAAGCAGCCGTTCGTTCCCAGAAGGACAGTTCGCCGGGAAAAATTGAAGGATTGGTGCGTAAGATTATCAAGGAGAAATTTGATGAGGGTCTGCTTGACCAATGTGACTTAACCTTTAAGGATCTGGATAAGATATCTATAGCATTTGTTAAGGTTCTAAGCGGAATATTCCATTCCAGGATCGAGTACCCTGAATTGCCGTCCGCCAAGACCAAAGTGGCAGAGGAAGCGGGCACGGGTCAGAAACAGGAGGAACCCAAAACGCAAAAAGAGAATGAGTCTCCGACTAAGCAGGACAGCGAGCCTGGTTCGTCATCTGAAAAAAATAATTCTCACGGATAGGGGGGAGAAAAAGACTTGCTCTTTAAAGGCAGGTCTTTTCTGGGAAATGGAACTAGATATCAGTTGGGAAGAGGATTCTGTTGCAGAAGATGAACAAAATAAAATAGCAGAACTGCTTCGTACGGGCATTCAGAAAGCGCTTCTTGAGGGAGGCGGCCCGGATGACGCTGAGATCGGACTTGTCCTGACCGATGATGAATCCATTCATCTCCTGAATAAGACGTACCGCGGAATTGACAGCCCTACGGACGTCCTGTCTTTTGCCCTTCGGGAAAAGGGGGAAGGGGAGCCGGAGATTTATTATAATCCTCAGTCGGACAAAGATAAGAAAGAATGGCTTGAGTATTCTCTCGAAGAAATTATTGACGAAGAAGATGAAAATATTGACGAATACGAAGAAGATAATTTTGAGGAGTACGAAGAGGATGACGATGATTTCAGCTACTGCGATACGACTCTCGGTGATATCGTGATTTCTGTCGAAAGAGCCCGTTCTCAGGCCATTGAGTATGGGCATTCCTTTGCCAGAGAGATTGTTTACCTGGCAGTGCACGGAACACTGCACCTTCTGGGGTACGATCATGGCAGTGAGGAGGATTCCAGTGTCATGCGGCGTCTGGAGGAACAGGTTATGGATCAGCTGAGCCTGCTGCGCTGACAAGGGGGAAGAATAATGCCGGATATCCGTAAGCCTGCTGGTTTTATCGGCAGCTGCAGAGGGGCTTTGCACGGGATTGCTTACTCGCTGAGAACAGAAAAACACCTCAGATTTCATTTTTTTGCCGCTGCGGTTGTTGTTCTGGCAGGCGCTTACTTTCGTCTTTCAGGCGTTCACTGGCTGTTTATTATTTATGCCATTGGCAGCGTTCTGGTGGCGGAGTTGTTCAATACCGCGCTGGAAAGGGCGATTAATCTGGCTGAACCCGGGTACCATCCCCTTGCCGGCCTCGGCAAGGATGTTGCTTCCGGTGCCGTACTGGTTGCCGCTATCCAGGCTGTCGTTATTGGGATCATTATTTTTGGATCTTATTTGATAAAGATTTTTTAGGGTAGGTCTGTGGGCGACAATACCACCTTTCGGTTGTTGCGTCCTCCTTGACGCGTCGCTTCTTGCCATTGCCATCCATGGCATCGCGACATTAGGCCATCCGTGGCCGTCAAAAGGCCGCGCTTCGCACTCCATGCTCCGCTCACGGCGGAACTGTAGCCCACAGACTGATCTTAGGATTGTTTAAGGAGGTCTGCAAGTCGTAGCGTTGTTATTATCTAAGACGGGGGGCGGAATGAGATGAAGAACGAACAGGCTGTGGATATCAATCAGGCTACGGAGCTGATTCGCCAGGCGCATCAGGCTTGTGAAGAGGCTTATGCCCCTTACTCCTGCTACAAGGTTGGCGCCGCCGTTCTCTGGGAATCCGGAAGGATTACTTCCGGTGTCAATGTCGAAAATGCTTCCTATGGCCTGAGTGTCTGTGCGGAACGCAATGCCGTGTTCCATGGGATCGGATTGGGGGAAAGGCGGATCAAAGCGGTTGCTATCGCAGTTCCGCTCGAGGAGATGCCGTCCCCATGTGGTGCCTGCCGGCAGGTGATCCGGGAGTTCGCCTCGGACTGCCTTGTTTTGCTCAGCAATGGCAGCGGAGAAATCAGGAAAATTTGTTTGAAGGATCTTCTCCCTGATTCGTTTGGCCCGGAGTTTTTAAAAAGCATTTAGGATAAGAGACCACATGATATACAGCTATAGGATATACAACGATAGGATACACAATTTTATGATACAAGATTTTATGATACAAGGAAGGTAAAGCATTTGAACAAACAGGAGAAAAAAGGTTTTCGATCGGGTTTTGTTGCGGTGATCGGACGGCCCAATGCCGGGAAATCGACCTTGCTGAATACGCTTTTGGGTCAGAAAGTGCTGATTATATCCGATAAGCCGCAGGCAACCAGAAACAGAATCCGGTGTATCCTTACCGAAGAGCGCGGGCAGGTCATCTTTTTTGATACGCCCGGTATTCATAAACCGAAGCACCGCCTGGGCGAATATATGGTCGCGGCCGCCAAAAGCACTTTGCAGGGCGTCGATTTTGCGATATGCGTCGTCGATGCCTCCGTACCGTTTGGATCGGGGGATGAATACGTGCTTCAGGTCATTAAGGACAGCGGAGCTCCGTGCATTTTGGCCTTAAATAAAATTGACCTGATTTCCAAGGATCAGTTGCTGGAGAAAATAGCCGGCTTTGCCAAAATAGCAGATTTTAAAGAAATCGTTCCAATTTCAGCTTTACAGTCCGAGAATACCACGAAGTTAATGGATCTGATTTTTGAAGCGCTTCTGCCTGGCCCAATGTATTTTCCGGATGATGTCGTCATAGACCAGCCGGAGAAGTTTGTCGTTGCAGAGCTGATCAGAGAAAAGCTGATGAACCTGACCAGAGAAGAAGTTCCGCACTCGGTCGCGGTCGTGGTCGATAAGATGGAAGAGAAAAAATCCCTGATTAAGATAGAGGCTGTGATCCTCGTCGAGCGTGATTCCCAGAAAGGAATTGTGATTGGCAAGGAAGGAAGTGTCTTAAAAGAAGTCGGAAGGCTTGCCCGGGAAGAAATTGAAACGCTGCTGGGCAGCAAGGTATTCCTTGAACTTTGGGTCAAAGTCAAGAAGGACTGGCGCAACCAGAATAACCAGCTCAGGGATCTGGGATATAATCTGAAGGACCTGAAAGAATAAATGCCGCGGGGTACATTAGGGTTATTAAAAAATAAGGTATCTTATCATATTAGCGGTACGGGAAAGTATAAAAGAACGCTGAAGGGAAGGTAGACTTATGAATATCGCCGGAAAAATTGACCATACGCTTCTGAAATCTGAAGCTACGGAGAAGGATATCGTCGGTCTTTGCCATGAGGCTGTCAAACACGGTTTTGCTTCCGTTTGTGTAAACCCCATATATATCTGTACCGCCGCACGCCTGCTGCACGGAACGAGTGTCATACCGTGCACGGTCATAGGTTTTCCGCTTGGAGCTGAGTTTACCGAAATAAAGATGCAGGAGATTCTGGCAGCGAAAGCCCATGGCGCGAGGGAAGTTGATGCCGTGATGTGCATCGGCAAAGCCAAATCCGGCGATTGGAAAGCCGTGCAGCGTGACGTGAATTTGATGGTTCAGACGGCCCAGGGCTGCGGTCTAAAAATAAAAATGATTATTGAAACGGGGCTTTTGGACGAGGACGAAAAGCGGAAGGCGGCTGAAATTATCCGGGAAGCTGGAGCAAACTATATCAAAACATCGACGGGCTATTTTGGCGGCGCAACAGTTGAAGACGTCAAAAACCTGAAAAACTGGGCAGGCCCTGTTGTTAAAGTCAAAGCATCCGGCGGAATCAAGACGAAAGAGTTTGCTTTGGAACTGATCAAGGCAGGTGCCGACAGACTCGGAACCAGCTCCGGGATCGTAATAATCCAGTAGTATCTAGTTCTTAGATGTATTAACTGTTTAGTCAATAGAAATTACATAAATAGGAATGCTATCCAAATAGATAGCATCTATTGAAAATATAATAGGGAATAAAGACACGACCGGGGATGATGTTGGGAGATGGCGGTCTATCAGGCGGATGCGATTGTGATCCGCAGCAGGGAGTATGGTGAGTCGGACAGGCTTATCACGCTTTTTTCAAGGGAAAAAGGAAAGCTAGAGGCTGTGGCCAAGGGGGTTCGAAAACCCAAAAGCACCCAGAGGGGCGGGACGCAGCTTTTTACGTATGCCGATTTTTTGTTGTACAGGGGGAAGACACTGGATACGGTGAATCAGGCTCAGCCCCGGGAGAACTTCATCCATCTCTGGGACGATTTTGACCGGACGATCACCGCGTCGGCAATGGTCGAGCTGCTGGATATTTCTACTGTCAGGGAACAGCCTGATCCGGAACTGTTCACTCTTACCTTAAGCTTTCTTTTTTTGCTCAAACATCTTGACCCGTATATGGCTCAGGCTGCTTATGCGCTCAGGCTCATGCACCTGCAGGGTTATCTGCCGTCGATGGAGGGTTGTACCGAATGTGGCGGAGACCTTTCCGGCGAGCAGGTCTATTTGAGTGCGGAGGCCGGAGGTTTTCTTTGCGCGGCCTGTAAAAACAACCGGATCGTCAGAGCGCTGAACCCGGGAAGCCTGGCCCTGATGCGCCAGTTGTACCAGGCCGATCTCGTGAAGATTGATCGACTGCGCTGGAACAAAAAAATGCGGCAGGAAATCCTCGAAAGCCTTTGCCATTACTGTGAACAAAAATTTGAACGCAAACTCCTGGCCTGGAGACAAGGCAGTGAGTTCTGGAACAAGTGAGTTCTGGAAGGTGAGTTCGGTGAGTTCTGGAAGATTGACAGTGAAGCTTTATTGGCATATAATATCTCAGATAAAGGTTATACTGCATGTAAGCAGCTTTCTTTTTAGGAAAATATTTTGTCCGCATAGATGGAAAAGATGCCTGCGATAGCCGCTAAGAGAGTCCGGGAGGGTGAGAGCCGGACAGGTGAAAACAGGTTGGGCAGTCTGGAGCGGACCAGGTTCAAAGAGGATTCCAAGTTACGTGACAAAGTTACGTAAGTATATTGGAATCAAGCAGGGTGGAACCGCGGGAAATGCTCTCGTCCCTGCAGCAATTATTTGCTGTATGGATGGGGGTTTTTATTTTTGAACGGAGGAAATCATATGAAATTTCAAGATCTTATTCTGGCCCTTAACCAGTTTTGGGGGGAGCAGGGATGTATTATTGCTCAGCCCTACGATATTGAAAAAGGCGCAGGAACGATGAACCCGGCCACTTTTTTACGGGCACTGGGACCGGAACCCTGGAATGTGGCTTATGTGGAGCCGTCCAGGCGTCCGACCGACGGCAGATACGGTGAAAATCCGAACCGTCTGCAGCACTATTTTCAGTATCAGGTCATTCTGAAGCCTTCGCCGGATAATGTCCAGGAGCTTTATCTGGAAAGCCTGGAGCGGCTCGGAATCAATCCGGCCGACCATGATATCCGGTTTGTGGAAGACAACTGGGAATCCCCTACACTGGGGGCCTGGGGCCTTGGTTGGGAAGTTTGGCTGGACGGCATGGAAGTCACCCAGTTCACCTACTTTCAGCAGTGCGGCGGTATTGACTGCAAACCCGTCTGCGCAGAAATTACGTATGGGATAGAAAGGCTGGCGACCTTTATTCAGGGCAAGGAGAGCGTTTTTGATATTGAGTGGGTCGGAGACATTAGCTACGGTGATATTTATCTGCAGAATGAAATTGATTTTTCACGCTACAACTTTGAAGTGGCTGACATTGATGCGCTGCGGCAGTGGTTTGATATGTACGAGAAGGAATCAGAGCGGACCGTCCAGGCAGGCCTGGTCGTGCCGGCCTACGATTATGTACTGAAATGCTCTCACGCGTTTAACCTTCTGGAAGCCCGGGGGGCGATCAGTGTGACGGAAAGAACCGGGTACATTGCCAGAGTAAGACACCTGGCCCGTCTGTGTGCCCAGGCCTATGTCACCCAGCGAGAAACACTCGGGTTTCCTTTACTGAAAAAAAGGGGGGAATAAAAATGAGCAAGGACTTTTTACTGGAAATCGGCATGGAAGAAATGCCCGCCAAATTTGCACCAGGTGCAGTGGCCCAGCTGGAGAACAATGCCCGAAAAATGCTGGCGGAACTGCGTTTAGCGTATAAGAATCTGCAGTGCTACGTGACACCGAGGCGTCTGGCGCTCTATGTAGAAGCTCTGGCTGAGAAACAGCAGGATATCAGTGAAGAAGTCAAAGGACCTGCCCAGAAGGCAGCATTTGATGCTGAAGGCAAACCGACCAAAGCGGCTGAAGGATTTGCGCGCGGACAGGGCGTCAAGACCGAA
Source organism: Dehalobacter sp. (assembly GCA_023667845.1). Classification (NCBI taxonomy): domain Bacteria; kingdom Bacillati; phylum Bacillota; class Clostridia; order Eubacteriales; family Desulfitobacteriaceae; genus Dehalobacter; species Dehalobacter sp. The sequence goes on from JAMPIU010000143.1 coordinate 205,501, forward strand.
GACTTTTTTCTGAAAGAAATCAATGGTGTGCCCTATGTGTATGCTGTAAAATCCCAAAAAGGCGAAGAAACCGAAAAGCTGCTGCCACAGGTCTCGCTGAATCTGGTTACGAGCCTCAACTTTCCGAAACCGATGCGCTGGGGAGATTATGAGATCCGCTTTGCACGCCCGATCCGCTGGCTGATCTCGCTGTTTGGTGACGAGGTGATTCCTTTCAGCTATGCCGGGGTTCAGGCCGGAAGAACTTCGCGCGGACACCGTACGCTTGGCAGCTATATCCGGATTGTTCAGCCGGCTGAATATCTGAACGCGTTGGAATCGGTCTTTGTGCTGGCTGACCAGGAGAAAAGAAAACAGAATATCTGGAGCCAGATCCAGCTGTTGGCCGCTAAGGTCGGCGGCGAAGTCGACCAGGACGAGGACCTGCTGACTGAGATCTGTCATCTGGTGGAATATCCGACCGCACTTTTGGGCGAAGTTGATGTCAAATATATGGTCCTGCCGGGAGAAGTCATTACCACGCCGATGAAGGAACATCAGCGTTATTTTCCGGTCAGGGCGGAGGACGGCAAATTGCTGCCGTACTTCATTACGGTACGGAACGGCGACAGAACCTCGCTCGATATCGTGAAAGAAGGCAATAAGAAAGTGCTCAAAGCCCGTCTGGAAGATGCCGCTTTCTATTACCGGGAAGATCTGAAAAGTCCGCTGCATACCTTTGTTTCAAAGCTTGACAGGGTCGTGTATCATGAAAAGCTCGGCACAGTCGGGCAAAGGGTCGACCGGCTTCAGAAACTGGCCGTCGTGATTGCGAACGAAATGGGTCTGGATACAAAAGAAACAGAACGGGTCAATCGGACGGCCTATCTGGCCAAAGCAGACCTTGTGTCGCATATGGTTTACGATTTTCCTGAACTTCAGGGAATCATGGGTGCGTACTATGCCGGAAGCAATGGCGAAGACCCGGCGGTTTGTGCCGGAATCCTTGAACATTACCGGCCGCGTCATGCCGGAGACGCGTTCCCTTCCTCTGTAACCGGGAAAGTGGTTAGTCTCGCTGATAAACTTGATGCGATCGTCGGTTCTTTCGGGATCGGCATCCAGCCGACTGGTTCGCAGGACCCGTATGCGCTAAGGCGTCAGGCGCTTGGAATCGTCGGCCTGATGGTTCAAGATGAACTGGACCTGTCTCTTCTACGGCTAATCGAAGCGTCTTACAGCATCTTCAGCACACAGCGAATTACGTTGGAGCCGTTAGAGAAGATCAGACCGGCCCTTCTGGACTTCTTCGTCCAAAGGGTCCGCTACCTGCTCCAGGAATCCGGACTGCGCTATGATACGATTGACGCTGTCATGGCCCACGGAACAGAAAAGCCTGCTCATCTGATGAAAAAGGCCGTGGTTCTCGCCCAAGTCAGGGATGAAGCTGACTTTGTCTCCTACAGTAATGCCTATGTCCGTTGTGTGAACCTCGGTAAGAAAGCAGCTGCCGTGGCATGGCAGGTTTCCGATTTACAAGTAAGCTCGGAGTTGGCGCTCGCCGAATGTCTGCACGAAAAAGCTCCACTGATCCGGAGGGCTGTGAACGATGTGGATTTCAGGAAAGCCTACGCATTTGCTGTTGAGATTGTGCCATTGATCGAAAAACTGTTTGAAGACGTCATGATCATGGTCGAAGATGAAAAGCTCAGAAATGCTCGTTTAGGATTGTTGAAGAGCTGTGTGGAAGCCCTGGGCTGTCTCGGAGACCTGACACTTCTAGCGTAGGTTCAGCCTCATTTTTCAAAGGGATGACATTGATCCCCTTTACGTCTCTGTACGTCTCTGTATGTCTGATTCTTCTGAGGGTTGATTTAGATTATTTCTGGAGGCATTTTGGATATTTTCTTAAAATGTATATTTTGTTTTTCTTTTTAATGATAAGGCTTTCCTTTTTTCGAATATGTTATATAATATAGAAATATGACATACTATATCATTGGATTACCGTCAATGTGCTACGATATTTGAACTTTAGTTTCTATTTTCCGGAGGGTGAGAAAAATGCAGCTTTCCGAGCGCCAGGAGAAGATCCTCGAACTTGTGAAAAAATCCAGCCCGATGACGGGAGAACAAATAGCCAGTCAACTGAATTTGAACAGGGCGACCTTAAGACCTGATCTGACAATTCTGACCATGGCGGGTGTATTGGAGGCGCGTCCCCGAGTCGGCTATTTTTATAATGGAAATGCGGGACCTTCACCTATCGCCCAAAGGGTCAGGCAGCTCAGAGTCGGTGATTTCAAATCGATTGCAGCTGCTGTCAAGGAGAGCGTCTCGATTTACGATGCAGTCGTATCCATGTTTACCAACAATGTCGGCAGTCTGATCGTGATTAATGATGAACGTGAGCTTAAGGGGATGGTTTCCCGCAAGGATATCCTGAAGGCTTCACTTGGCAATATGGATCTGCACGGGATGCCGATCAGTGTCATCATGACCAGGATGCCGAATATTATCATGGCTGCATCCGATGAATCTGTACTCGAGGCCGCCAAAAAGCTGGTACAGCACCAAATTGATACGCTTCCGGTCGTCGAAAGCTATATCAATGAGGGAGGCCGCGAAAGTTTTGAGGTAGTTGGCAGATTTACAAAGACCAATGTAACCAGCCTGTTTGTAGAACTGGGACAGGATAAATTTCCAAATACCGCAAAGTGGTTTTAGAGGAGAAAGCGAGGGGGTGTTTTGGTGACCGATCAAATCCCGGTAATTTATGTAATTTCCGATGCGCTGGGAGAGACGGCAGAGTTTGTCAGCAGAGCGGCAGCAGCACAGTTTAACGGAATAAAGACAAAAATTCGCCGGGTGCCTTATGTTCTGGATGAAACGCATATCGATGACATCTTGGAAGAAGCGGTAGAGGAACAGGCAATTCTCGTTTACACGCTGGTCCTGACAAATTTGAGGCTCTACATAGAACGACGGGCCAAGGAAAAAAATCTAATCACTATCGATATTTTGAGTCCGCTGATTTCGGCATTGGCTGATAAAACCGGACTTGATCCCAAAAATATACCCAATGTTACGCACCGACTGGATGAACAGTACTTCCGGAAGGTAGAGGCTGTGGAGTTTGCAGTTAAATATGACGATGGCAAGGACCCGCGAGGGCTGCTGTATGCTGATGTCGTCCTAATAGGCGTGTCCCGGACCTCAAAAACACCGCTAAGCATGTACCTTGCCCATAAAGGGATTAAGGCTGCGAATATCCCGCTGGTGCCGGAAGTGACACCGCCCCGGGAACTGTATGAAGTTCCCCGAAATAAGGTCTTCGGGCTGATCTTAGGCCCGGAAAAGCTGAACCAAATACGCAGTGAACGGCTGAAAACGCTGGGACTTGGAGCATCTGCCGATTATGCCAATCTGAACAGGATTATGGAAGAGCTCGACTATGCCAAACAGATCATGAAGAAGATTGGCTGTGTAATCATAGATACCACCAATAAAGCGGTCGAAGAAACCGCAAGTGTGATTCTGCAGAAAGTAACAATAAACGGGGAGTTGAGAAAAGATGGTTGACAAAAAATATGTGTACTTGTTTCGTGAAGGCAGTGCCGACATGAAAAACCTTCTTGGAGGCAAGGGAGCAAACCTGGCTGAAATGACCAACATCGGACTGAATGTCCCGCAAGGCTTTACGATTACCACGGAAGCCTGTCTCGAATACTATGACTGCGGCGAGCAGCTGCCCGGAGGATTATGGGAACAGATCCTTCCCGCGATCCAGGATGTCGAGAAAGCAAGCGGCAAGAAATTTGGCGATCCCGAAAACCCGCTTCTGGTTTCGGTCCGTTCCGGTGCGAGGGTTTCCATGCCCGGGATGATGGATACAATCCTGAACCTTGGTCTGAACGAAGGTACAGCCAGCGGCGTCAGCAAGGCAACAGGCAATGAGAGATTTGCTTTTGACTGCTATAGACGCTTTATCCAGATGTTTGGCGATGTCGTACTTGGAATAGCCAGCCACAAATTTGAGAATATCCTGGAAGAAGTCAAAGAAAAGCAGGGTGTAACGTTCGATTCCGAGCTTTCTCCGGAAAGTCTGAAAGGACTTGTGGTCAAGTTTAAAGCGCTTGTTAAGCAGGAGACCGGCGTACCATTCCCTGATGATCCGTATGAACAGCTTAAGGAAGCGATCACCGCCGTTTTCAAATCCTGGAACAACCACCGGGCGATCGTGTACCGGAAAGCCAACGGTATTCCGGACAGCTATGGCACCGCTGTCAACGTCCAGTCGATGGTATTCGGCAACATGGGTAATGACTCCGGCACAGGCGTGGCCTTTACCCGGAACCCGTCAACCGGTGAAAAACACTTGTATGGGGAATATTTGATGAATGCCCAGGGTGAAGACGTCGTTGCAGGTATCCGTACACCGCTTTCGATCGACAGCCTGCAAAATGACAATCCGGAAATTTACCGCCAGTTCAGCGAGATCGCCAAGAATCTGGAAAACCATTATAAAAACATGCAGGATATCGAGTTCACGATTGAGAAAGGCAGACTCTACATACTCCAGACCCGTAACGGAAAATGTACGATTTCTGCTGCAATCCGCATTGCTGTTGAACTTTGTCAGGAAGGCCTCATCACCAAAGAAGAAGCAGTCGAGAGAATTGATCCGCATCAGCTGGAAAAACTGCTGCACCGCAGAATCGATGATGCCGCGAAGCTCGATGTTGTAGCGACAGGACTGCCTGCCTCACCGGGAGCAGCTTCCGGCAAGATTATCTTCAGTGCGGATGAAGCTGAAAAGCTTGGCCAGACCGGAGAAAAAGTCATCCTCGTTGGTACGGAAACCACCCCGGACGATATTCACGGCATGCTTGCAGCCCAAGGGATTCTGACCAGCAGGGGAGGCATGACCAGCCACGCTGCTGTTGTAGCCAGACATATGGGCAAACCTGCAGTCTGCGGTTGTGATGCTTTGAAAATTAACCTTGCCGACAAGATCTTTATGATCGGCGATGATGCTTATCCCGAAGGTACCGAGATTACGATCGACGGCGCAACAGGCCGGGTCATCAGGGGAACTGTTCCGATGAAGGATCCTGACTTAAGCGGTGAATTCCAAAAAATTCTGGAGTGGTCCGATGGAATCAGAAAGCTTCAGGTTATGGCCAATGCCGATAATCCGCCTGATGCCGCCAAAGCAAGAGAATTCGGAGCCCAGGGCATCGGACTTTGCCGGACGGAACACATGTTTATGGATCCTGCCCGTATCCCGATTGTCCAGAAGATGATTCTGGCTCAGACGCTCCCCGAAAGAGAAGCTGCCTTGGCTGAACTTCTGCCGATGCAGGAAGGCGATTTTTACGGCATCTTGAAGGCCATGCACGGACTGCCGGTGACGATCCGTCTGCTGGACCCGCCTCTCCATGAATTCCTGCCAAATGGCGAAGAACTTGCTCTCGAGATTCAGGAATTAAAACTCACGGCCAACCTGCAGGATGAAAAAGTCCAAAAGGAAATCAAGGCTAAAGAGGTTCTGCTGAAGAAAGTCCGCGGTCTCCAGGAGATGAATCCGATGCTCGGCCATCGCGGCTGCCGTCTTGGAATCTCGTATCCGGAAATCTACGCGATGCAGTCCAGAGCTATTTTTAAAGCTGCAGCTAGACTCGTGAAAGAAGGAGTTGACGTGCGTCCGCATGTCAAGATCCCGCTCGTCATTCATCATAAAGAACTCGAGATTCTGCGCAAGCAGACCGAGGAAATCGCCCAGGAGATCATCAAAGCCGAAGGCGTCAAGATCAACTACCAAATCGGAACGATGATCGAAGTGCCGAGAGCGGCGCTTACCGCAGACGAAATTGCACCGTTCGCCGAGTTTTTCTCGTTTGGGACCAACGACCTTACCCAGACCGTTTTAGGCTTTTCCCGTGACGACGCCGAAGGCAAATTCCTGCCCGACTATCTGAACCAGAATATCTTGGCCAATAACCCATTTGCAGTCTTAGACCGGGACGGCGTCGGCAAGATTATGAAGATCTGCGTCGATCTCGGACGTAAAGCAAATCCGGGCATCAAAATCGGAATCTGCGGTGAACACGGCGGAGATCCTTCCTCGATCGAATTTTGCCAGGAAATCAACCTGGACTATGTCTCCTGTTCACCCTTCCGCGTACCAATTGCCCGCCTAGGCGCTGCGCAGGCTGCCTTAAAGAATCGCGCTTAAGCGGCACTGCACGATATCAAAACCTAGACCCATGGGAATGACGTCATCAACAACATTGAGGCGTCATTTTTTTTGTTTGGGTGGTTGTAGTTGTAGGCTGTATTGTGATACCCATACCTACCTACCCGAATATTGAGAGGTCTTGTCAGTATAATGTATTTACGTAATGCGGTAAGTAATCAGCCTCAGAGCGCAGTTAACTGACAATTTAACGTGAAAGATGACTTTTACAGTATTTTGTAAATATTTTATTTTATGATACAATTTAATGCTTTAAGCAGGATTTTTAAACTTAATGTTGAATTAAACAGTTAAAGAATTGAAAGAACGTCTGAAGGATTTTTGTGAAAAATAAAAGACGAAGTACAGAATCTTAGCTTATTCCGCCAGAAAGTGGCGGAATTGTGGCCTCAGGTGCTATTTCTTTTGTTTTCACGTCTGATCCCTTTTGATTCTTGTGAAGAAGGTGGTTGTAGATGTCCCAGTCGATCAGGTTAAGAACGGAGGAACATGAATTTCAGCGGCTCTCGCCTCTGGCAGCGAAAAGCGCCGAAGCAAGGAGAGCGAGAGAAGAAGTCGAATGCAGCGTTCGAACCAGGTTTCAACGAGACAGGGACAGAATTTTGCACAGCAAGCCTTTTCGCCGCCTGAAACACAAAACGCAGGTCTATATTGCTCCTGTCGGAGATCACTATCGGACCAGGATGACGCACAGCCTGGAAGTCGCACAGATCTGCCGGACTATCGGCCGGGCGCTGAGCTTAAACGAAGATCTGATTGAGGCAATTTCCCTGGGTCACGATGTCGGTCATACACCTTTTGGACACGTCGGAGAAGAAACGCTGGCCTCCCTGATCGGCCATTTTGAACACAATGAACAGTCGGTCAGGATTTACACTGTCCTTACCGGAAACGGCGAGGGTCTAAACCTCACGGAGCAGGTTCTGGACGGAATTCTACACCATACCGGTCCTGGGATGCCTAATACATTGGAGGGGCAGATTGTAAGGATTGGAGACAGGATTGCCTATCTCTGCCACGATTTTGACGATGCTTTGCGCGCTGAGATTCTGTCCGTGAACGACCTTCCGGCCACGATCAGAAAAGAGATCGGCTCCAGCACCAGCGAAATGATCACGACCATGGTCCTCGATATGATTCAGGCTTCCGAAGGCAAGGACACGATTTGTCAGTCCGCAGAAATCTCTGCAATCATGAAAGAATTCCGCGACTTCATGTTTGAGAGAGTATATTACAGCAGCTCACTGCAGGAGGAACGCAGCAAAAGCCGATTGATTTTGGGAATTCTTTTCGATTACTACCTGCATCATCCGGAAATTCTGCCTGAAGACTATCTGAGATGGACAGGGGGAGATCTGAAACAAGCCATCACTGACTATGTTGCGGGTCTGACAGACAACTATGCCATCAGCATCTTCAAACATCTTTTTATTCCTAAAGAGTAGCAGGGAAATAAGGTACTAAACAAAAAGTGCAAAAAATTGTCTCAAAATAAGAAGGAAAAATAAAAAGTTTATCGAAAAAGATAAAGGCTTGTCAGAAAAACGTAAATCCATGAAGGGCGTGCTGGTATGGATCATAAAATATCTGAGGATTTTATCGAAGAAGTACGCCGCCAAGCTGACATTGTTGAAATTATCTCTGAACATGTGGTGCTGAAACGTACGGGCAAAAACTATCAAGGGCTTTGTCCGTTTCATTCTGAAAAGACGCCGAGTTTCAATGTAAATCCCGATCGTCAGATGTTCTACTGTTTTGGCTGCCACACCGGCGGAAATATTTTTTCTTTCCTGATGAAGAAAGAAGGCTTAGCCTTCATCGAAGCTTTGAAGAAGGTAGCCGGGAAGTATGGGATGGAGCTGCCGGAAAGAGAGCTTTCTTCGGAGGAAAGGAAGAACGAAGCCCAGCGCAGCCGCTGGCGGGAGATTCATGAGTGGGCTGCCTGCTACTACCACGACGTGCTTCTGCATCGTCCCGAAGGACAGGATGGACTGGCTTACTTTGAACACAGAGGGATTGGCCCCGAAGTCATCCAGGATTTCCGTCTTGGGTTTGCGCCGGACAGGTGGGATGGCTTGATCAGGGAGCTTGCAGACAAAGGAGTCGCACCGGAAGAACTGGCTGAATTTGGGCTCGCTGTCCGCAGGGAAACCAGTGAGCAGGAAATCAGTTATTACGACAGATTCCGCAACAGAGTGATTTATACCATCCTCGATGTCAAAGGGGCTCCGATTGCTTTTGGCGGAAGGGTGCTCGATGATTCTACACCTAAATATTTGAATTCACCGGAAACAAAATTTTTTCATAAAGGACGCAATCTTTACGGCATTCATCTGGCTTCCCGGGGAATCAGGGAGGCAGGGTATTCTTTACTCCTTGAAGGGTATATGGATACAATCGCAGCGCAGAGAGCAGGCTTCACAAATGCTGTCGCCTCACTCGGAACCGCCCTGACTAAGGATCAGTCCAGGCTGCTTAAAAAATATTCAGGCAAGATCGTAATTGGCTATGACTCGGATAAGGCAGGGATTCAGGCAGCCCTGCGGGCCGGTGAGATCCTTCTTGATGAAGGTCTGAACATTCAGGTGCTGCTGTTTGAGGATGCCAAGGATCCCGATGAATTCCTGAAAAAGCACACCGTCGCTGAATTCCGCAAAAAACTCGAAAATACCATCACTTTTATCGAGTTTAAATATAAAATGCTGATCCGGGACACCCCCCTGCGGACCATACCGGATAAAGCAGAGCTGATCAGAAAGCTTGCTCCCGATATCCTTAAAGTTTCAAGCGTTGTTGAGAAAGAAGGATATGAAAGATATCTAAGTCTGGAGCTCGGTCTCACGCTCGAAGCAGTTCAGCACGAGATCGACAGCTTGACGAAGAAAACCAGAGAAAACAGGGGCAATTTCGAAAATTTTTCGCAACAACAGGATATTTCTGTAAAAAAAAGAAATACTATAGAAGGGACGGACATTGACAGTTCTCAGGAATCTTATGTCCATTTAGGAGTTTTCCGGGCCGAACAGACCATTCTCAGAATCATCCTGGAGAATCCCAATTATAAAAATCAAGTAGCTGACAACCTGGATAAGGAATTTTGGAGGCTGCAGGAACATAGATATATCTTCGAGAATTTCCCGGAAAACAGTTTGAATCTTATCAATAATGATAGCTGGTATGAGAAGGTTCAAAGGCGTCTTGCCGAAATATATGAATTGTCCATCGATTTCGATAAAGCCGATATGCTCCTTAAGGACTGCATTGCTTTGATTAAGGAGACAAAGAAGAAAGAGACGATCGAAGATTTGCAGGCCAAAATGATTTTATTGGAAAAAACTGGGGATATGACTGGGGCGTTTGCCCTGCTCCAGGAGATAGGAGAGCGGTTGAAACGTGGCGAAAAATAATAAGAAACAATTTGTTGCGAATTATCCGCTGGAAGGGGAGAATTCCGTGACCGTAGATGAAATGAAGAAGGAAAATGTCTCGACTTTAATTGAGCTGGGCAAAACCAAGGGTAATCTTACCTATGATGAGATTGCCAATGCTTTGCAGAAGGTCGACCTTTCTGAGGATCAGATTGAGGAGATCTATGACCAGCTGAGCGGGCTCGGCATTGATGTTGTTGATGACAGCGTCGAAGTGGTCATCGACAAAGAAACAAAAGATCTTGCCGACGAGATCGCTAATGAGACAGACATTGACCTTTCCATTCCTGAAGGTGTGGGGATAGACGATCCCGTCAGGATGTACCTGAAGGAGATCGGCCGGGTTCCTTTGCTGACAGCGGAAGATGAGATTGAACTGGCTCTCAAGATGGAGGCCGGGGATGAAATGGCCAAGCGCCGTCTGGCGGAAGCAAACCTGCGTCTGGTGGTCAGTATTGCCAAGCGCTATGTGGGCCGCGGCATGCTTTTCCTGGACCTGATCCAAGAGGGCAATCTTGGTCTGATTAAAGCTGTGGAAAAATTTGATTACCGCAAAGGCTTTAAATTCAGTACGTATGCAACCTGGTGGATCAGACAGGCCATCACGCGCGCGATCGCCGACCAGGCCAGAACGATCCGCATACCGGTCCATATGGTCGAAACGATTAATAAACTGATCCGGGTCAACAGACAGCTCCTGCAGGAACTGGGCCGCGATCCAACCCCGGATGAAACAGCCAAGGTCATGGAGATACCGGAAGAACGTGTGCGGGAGATCTTGAAGATCGCTCAGGAACCTGTTTCTTTGGAAACACCGATCGGGGAAGAGGAAGATTCCCACCTCGGAGATTTTATTCCCGACGAGGATGCTCCGGCTCCCTCTGAAGCCGCGTCATTCATCCTGCTCAAGGAACAGCTTGAAGAGGTCCTTGAGACGCTCACCCCGAGAGAAGAGAAAGTCCTCAGACTGCGTTTCGGACTCGATGACGGACGCACCAGGACCTTGGAGGAAGTTGGCCAGGAATTCGGCGTAACCAGAGAAAGAATCAGGCAGATCGAGGCCAAGGCGCTGCGCAAGCTCCGCCATCCAAGCCGCAGCAAAAAATTGAAGGATTATTTAGACTAAAATCAGGACTTTCTTAAAAATTTTTCTTATGTTAAAGACGATAAATAAGACTAAAAAGGATTAAGAAAAGTTGAGATAAATCCAGATAACGCAAGATAAAATTGATAAAACATGCTTGACCGTCGCGCAATAATTCCGTATAATAAACGTCGCAGGCTTTCCTCGATAGCTCAACGGTAGAGCAATCGGCTGTTAACCGATAGGTTGCTGGTTCGAATCCAGCTCGGGGAGCCATATTTTTTGGGCCTATAGCTCAGCGGTAGAGCGGCCGGCTCATAACCGGTTGGTCCCTGGTTCGATCCCAGGTGGGCCCACCACCAAAAATAATGAATTTGAAATCAAAAACAAAACTCTGGTGCAAGCCGGAGTTTATTGTTATAGGGATGATAACATTGAGGAATACAATGGTTTCAGAACAGCAAGATAATAAGCTGGAAAATAAAACGGCCATAAAGCTTGGCTCCCGCCTGGAGACAATTGCGTCACTGGTGCCCGCCGGCGCCAGGGTCGGGGATATCGGTACGGACCACGCCTATCTGCCTGTCTATCTGGTACAGGCCGGAGTGATTTGCCAGGCTGTCGGGGTAGATGTTCACAGCGGGCCTTATGAATCTGCTGTCGAAAATGTTAAAGCCTATGGACTACAGGACAAAATCCAGATCCGGCACGGAGACGGACTGACTCCGCTGGAGTCTGGGGAAGTCGATACATTGGTCATTGCCGGTATGGGCGGTGTGACGATCCTGGAAATACTCGCCACGAAGCCGGAAGTGCTGCAGAACGTCCAGACACTGATCCTTCAGCCGCAGGGCGCTGAGAATAGAGTCAGATTGGAGCTGCTTTCCGAGGGTTGGAGGCTGAGCGAAGAATGTCTGACTGAAGAGGACGGCAGGCTGTATACCGTCATTTGCCTGTCCCGCTTAGAAGGCCTGGATAGAGAAGAAGTCGAACAGCGGATGAAGCAGATCATTCAGGATATTGCCGCGGACTGTACCGGAATGCCTGCGTTGGAAGCAGCAAAGGATCTGGAACAGACGCTGCGTAATTTTATCTGGCAGCTCGGACCGCTGATCATCGAACGCAAAGAACCCCGCTTAAACAACATCATTGCCGACACCACGAGTAATCTCAGAAGAGTCGTTCTGGAAATGATGCGCACAAACAGGGTTACAGTTTCCCAGAAAGCAGAACAGATGAGGCAGGAAATCGCCATGATGGAGGTAATAAAAAAATGGCTGTATCAGTAGGCCAGGTTGAACAACTCATCGAAAAGATAGCGCCGCGTTCCTGGGCAGAAGACTGGGACAATCCCGGACTCCTGGTCGGCAGCAGCGCGCAGCGAGTCAATAAGATTCTATTGACGCTGGACGGAACCATGGAAGCCGTCGAAGAAGCTGTTTCGGAAAAAGCTGAACTGATTGTTTCCCACCACCCGCTGCTGTTTAAATCGCTGAAGAATCTCCGAATGGACAATCAGGCGGCGTTGGTCCCCCTATCGCTTTTCCGCAATGGGATCTCATTTTATGCTGCCCACACGAATCTGGACCAGTCGTATCTGTCGTCGAGCCTGATGTTTGCTAAAATGCTCGGATTGCAGAAAACAGAGTTCCTGGAAACCACCTCTGCTGAGAAACTGATTAAGATCGTCACTTTTGTTCCGGAAGAACACGTCGAGACTGTCCGGAAGGCTCTAACCGCCGAAGGCGTCGGCAGTGGAATTACCGATGGCGAGCACAGTGATGCCTACAGCGAATGTTTCTTCCAGACGAACGGTGAAGGCATGTTCCGGGCGCTGGATGGAGCCGAGCCAACGATAGGAAAAGTCGGAGAGCTGACCAGAGTACCCGAGATCCGGCTCGAGAGCATTGTCGAAGAGCACAGCCTTGGCAGGGCGGTCAAGGCTTTGCATAAGGCACATCCATATGAAGAACCCGCTTACGACCTGATACCACTCCGGAATACCGGAAAACCTAGAGGATACGGGGTGGTCGGGACATTACCGAAACCTGTCAGACTGCCCGATTTGTGGGAAGGATTTCTGAAACAGCTTACGGAGAAGTATGGCCATGACTGTTCTTCGGTGCGATTGGCCGGAGATCCTGACAGAAAGATCAAAAAAATTGCCATATTAAACGGCAGCGGAAGCAGTTTTGTGGCGAAGGCTGCCTTTAAAGGCGCTGATTTATATATCACAGGGGAAATCGGCTACCATAACGTGCTGGATTGTCTCGAATCAGGTATGGCCGTCGGTGAGCTCGGGCATTTTCTTAGCGAAATCCCAATGATCCATGCGCTTTACGATTATATTAGAGCCGATCGAACAATGAATGACGTAGAACTGGTTATCAGCGCGGCGAGCAAAATACCGTGGTTGAAACGTGGATAAAGTTATCAACATGACTGAATTGTCTAAAAGATAAATTTATAGTTGGCTCCAATAGCGTCCTGGTTATTTTTGGACGCATGATCATAAGAGCTCAAAAGTTATGCACAATTTGTTCACAACTTGTGCATAACTAAGAATTAAAATAATTACAAAATTATAGGGAAAATTTGATTATAGTGTTATAAATTGTAGCTTGAATTTTGTTTTTGGGATGATATACTGTGATTACGCCGTAATTTGTCGAAGCAACTAATGTCGAAACAAATCATTGCACTCCTGATATACGCTTATGAAATAAGCAACAAATTGATTACGGCGATTTACTTTAGATACGTTTAAGAATTATTTGACCAAAAACAGATAATCTAGTAAGATTGGATAGCGAAGTCAACCGGATGGTCGCGGGGACAAGTGCCGAAAGGTCGTCTCTGAGGAAAGTCCGAGCTCCACAGGGCAGGGTGCCGGGTAACGCCCGGCGGGGGGAGAATCCCTTCGAGGAAAGTGCAACAGAGATATACCGCCGCTGCCAAGCGGTAAGGGTGGAAAGGTGAGGTAAGAGCTCACCGGCAGTCAGGTAACTGGCTGGCCCTGCAAACCCCACCTGGAGCAAGACCAAATAGAGGAACGATGGAGCTGCCCGCTCTGTTCCCGGGTAAGGTCGCTTGAGGCTGTCGGTAACGGCAGTCCTAGATAGATGATCATCACCTCGCAAGAGGTACAGAACTCGGCTTATAGGTTGACTTCGCTTACATACTTTGTTTATGAAAATTGAATGTTATTTCACATATTGGTTATTGACAGAAGGTAACATGTTACGTATAATAACAACGTAACATGTTACCTTCTGTTTATGGAGGCGAAAAATGATGAACGAACTGGAACAACAGGCTGATATTTTCGGAACCATCTTTGTATTGTCAAACAGGCTGCAGGTACTTGGGGATGCTTTTGATAAGAATATTACCATTAAGCAGTGGCTTTTTCTGGTCAGTGTGGTCCATTTTGAAGAGCCGCCGACGGTTAGTGAAGCGGCTGATTACATCGGTTATTCCAGGCAGAATGCCAAACGCTTGGCAGCGACGCTCGAAGAAAGCGGATTTATAATCATCTCAAAAGATAAAAAAGATGCCAGAGCTTTGAGAATTGCACTCACCCCAAAATTCAACACCTATTTTGGGGAACGGAGACAGAGAGAATTGGTATTCATGCAGAAGCTTTTTAACGGATTTGACCCTGAATTAACGGATGGATTTTATCAAGGTTTAGTCAAGCTCGGCCACAATATTGAAATGATGGAGACTGAAAATGAAGAGATTAAGGAGTAAAAAAATGATAACGTTAGGTGTTGTTACAGGTATTCTTGCATCGATTATTCTGCTGGCCGTCGTCTACTTTAGCCAACCTTATTCGTCTTTAAAATCAGACTTTAATAAGACGGCTGCCCAACTTATTTCTGAGACCCAACCGGAAACAAAAATGTTTTCGCAGCAGGATATTGCCCGTTTGCCTGAGCCTGTCCGAAAATATTTTATTCACTGCGGCTATATCGGTACTTCCAAAATGTCCTGGATGAAAACCAAATTTAAAGACGTACCTTTTTCCACCGGCGTGGATAAGGCAACGCTTACCATTGACTATATGCAGTATAACTTTGTTGAAACGCCGAACCGCTTGGCTTTCATCGACAGTGCGATGTACGGAATCCCTTTTCAGGGCTTCGATAGCTACAATCAAGGCGTGGGCTCTATGAAAGGCGTGATCGCCAAAGCCTTTACGCTGTTTGACCAAAAGGGTGTCGAAATGGATAAGGCCTGTCTGGCAACGGTGCTCGCAGAGAGTTTGTATGTACCAAACATTGCCTTACAAGACTACATCACTTGGGAAGCGATTGACGATATGCATGCCAAAGCGTCGATTACTTCCTTCGGCATAAGCGCGAGTGGCATCTTTACCTTCAATGAAGCAGGAGAAATACTTGAATTTACCACCAATGACCGAATGGCTGTAAGTTTTGACGGCAGTAAGCAAAGCATCCCCTGGTCTGCGGTATATGAAGGTTATGAGAGGAATGAGAACGGTATCTTCAAACCGACCATTTTAAAGGCAGTCTGGCATTATCCGGAAGGAGATCTGATTTATTTTAACGGGGAAATTTTATCTTCATCAACGTAAATAAAACCGTTATGTAAAATTCCTCGTCTAACAATCCAAAAAATATTTATCGTTTAGCTTCAAGCCGTTCTAGTCTTTCAGAAACACGTTGATTGGTTTCGATCTGGCTCTCGCGGAAATCGAATAAAGCATTGACTTTTCCAGAAAGATCATGCTCCACACGCGCTTGGCTTTGGCGAATGTTGATAATGTCCGCCTTAATCGTTTGGATGTCCTGCTGCATCTGCTCCTGGCTAACAGCAATTGTATCTATACTCGTCCAGATTTGCTGCTGGCCGGCCTTGAACTCTTGCTGGTCAGACTGAAGATGCTGTAAGCCAGACCGAATTTCTTGTTGGTTAGACTGAAGTTGTTGTAGCCCTTCTTCGAATCGATCCTGTCGGCTATCAAGTCGTTCCATTCTATTCCCAAGAGAACCCAATTGATCCAGTACCAGTTCCTGAAATTGATCGTTATCCATCTGTTTTACCTCCTTTCAGTAATTTTACTTCCTGAGACATCCTTATTATACCATATAATGGAATACAAGGGAACATATGTTTGTGCAAAATATTTTCGTTTTTGCCTTTGGACAAAGATATAAGTACATTTTATAGTGTTTCTAGTGTAATGAAAACGGCTCGAGCCCTTTGATATGAGCTTATTTTAAAATCAATCTTAAATTCACTTACTTCCCCGATAATGCTCCCGGTAATGTCGGCAATACTCGCTGTGATTACCGGGATGTCTATGTTATGTTCACGAAAAGCTCAGTTTGTCAAGGTTTGTAACGTTTTTCACGACAGAAATGATCTGAATTATATTTTATAATAAGATAAAGATATAAAAAAGGAGGGATATCGTGTCGGAGAATAAACTATTATTGTCATTTTTACTGGAGTTAAGTGAAGCCCTGTCGAATTATGGGCAACCGCAGATCCAAGAAGAACTGCCAAAGTTGTTTTGCGAAGTTATCAAGGCAGATGGTTGTGCGATTTATGAGCAAAAGATTAATAACTATATTTTACATAAACAATATTCTGCTTCGGTTTCTTCTCACTTTGCTTCTTTCTGGCAGCAGATAGGATGGAATTTATCGACTGCTGCTGTATATATTGACGCTCCAGAAACAGCCGGTCGCTATTTTCAGGGCGGAATCTGGCAGAGATGCCTGTTGTTGCCTTTGCTAAGAGAAGATAAGATTGAGGGAGTTTTGCTGGCAGGCTGGGCGGGGGCCTCTCCTTTAGACGGTTTATTACAGGAAGAGCTACGGCTATTGCAGCCTATATCCCAGCTTTTATCAGATATCTATTGCACCACGCATCTGATCACTGCCCTGAAAGAGAGAGAAAAATCCCTGTCCATCCTTTATCAGAAAGCTGAACAAGAGCTGGAAAACGGTCGCAGACAGGTATCTCTAGCCCTTCATGATGAGGTGGGACAAGTGCTGACCTCAATATTGCTTCAATTGAATATTCTGCAACAATCAGAGGATTTGGACTATGTGAAAGGGCGTCTTGGTGGTCTTTCTCATATTACGCAGCAAACCCTTGAGGAAGTCCGGCGTATTTCCCATAATTTGCGGCCTGCTCTATTAGAAAATTTAGGTTTACAGGCGGCGTTGGAATCTCATATTAAGGAATACACAGATTCCACGGGAATTGCGGTGGAGTTTAGGCACCATAATCTGGAGGAACGCTTACCCGATGATGTGGAGATCATCGTTTACCGGGCGGTGCAGGAAGGACTGACCAATGTCGCCCGCCATGCCGGAGCCAGTTCCGTTATGATTAATTTGACGGTAAAAAGCAACAAACTTCTGCTGCAAATTGCAGATAATGGTAAAGGCATGGAAGAAAGAAAAAGCAGTGGCCTCGGTCTTTTGGGGATAGAGGAGCGGGTGAAGCTGGCTAAGGGTAAATTCTGGTTGCTTAATCAAAAGGATCAGGGATTAACTCTCAATATCTTACTGCCCTTGGTTTAAGCAAGTAGGAGGTTAGCATGGAAAAGCAGACAACAATTTATTTGGTAGACGACCATAAACTGTTGCGGGACACCCTGCGGATGTTCCTGGAAAGTAAAGCGAATATTCGGGTGGTTGGCGAGGCAGGCAATGGAGCCGATGCGGTTGCGGAAGTACTCTATTTGCAGCCGGATTTGGTACTGATGGATATTTCTCTGCCTGATTTTGATGGAGTAGAAGCCACGGCCCGAATTATCAAAGGTCTGCCAAATATTAAAGTGATTGCTGTTACCATGCATCCGGAACAGCTTTATTTGCTAAAGTTTCTCGAAGCCGGCGGGATGGGGTATCTTCATAAATCTGCGGCTGACCGGGATCTGCTTAAGGCAATTGAGCAAGTTCAGCGGGGTGAGGTTTTCTTAAGCACAGATGGTGTGCAGGTAATAGCCGGCCAATACAGGGTTCAGAGTTCAATTCCATCGGCAGTACCCCAGAAGGAAATATCCCCTGAAGTTCTATCTTACAGAGAAAGACAGGTACTTGGTCTGCTTTCCCATGGTTATAGCAGTCGGGAAATCGGTGAGATACTTTTTTTATCCGCCAGTACCGTTGAAACTTACAAACGGCGTATCAGTGAAAAACTAAAATTATTTAAGAAAGCGGATTTAGTGGAATACACCATCCGTCATAAAATATTTGAAGATATGTAGCAGTTGTCATGGAATACGTGACCAAATAGGGAAAGAAGATCGATGGTTCTTCATGACAGACAGATAAATCTCTTTTTTGTAAACTAAAGTCAAATTGTATGCGCGTACGATTTAAAGGAGTTGTTTTTGGTGAGATGGATGAAGGAAAACAAAGGAACAAAGGAAGCTGAAATAATCGTAGCTGTTCCTAATGTCTGGCTGCGGCTACCGATTGTCGATTTGCTTTTCTTGATGAGGAAAGGGTATATTCACGTCAAAAGCATGACGGAATTATATGAAAGGGTGAAAAAAAAATCCGGCGGTATCTTAATTATTGACATTTTCGCCTATAAGGAAAGCTGTCCAGATACCATAGCCCGCCTCAAAACGGAAAACCCCACGCTTGCAATTGTTCTTCTCCTTTCCAGGGACGAGTCAGTCTATGCTCATTATTCAGAAAGCATCGACGCTTGTTTCATTGTTGAAAAGGAAAAAGCGGACAAAATGCTTTTGCCTGCCCTTCACCAAGCCTTGCAAAAACAACAAATGCTTTTAAACGAAAAGGAGGTAAATTTGATGGGAAAAGAAGATGGAAACATTCTCAGGAGAAATTTTGGCAGAAGAACCTTCCTTAAAGGCACGGCGGCTGCGGCAGCGATGGCTGGCGCGGTTGCGGCGTCTCCGGGAAGTACGGTACTGCAGGCTTTGGCTGCAGGTGATGACGCGCAAACTACTAGCCTAGAGGAGCAAATTTTCGCGGGTGCCTGCCCAGCCTGTTGTCTTGGCGGCTGTAGCCTCAATGTACATGTCAGGAATGGGAAAATCGTTAAAACATCTAAGCGGGATTTTCCAGATAAGAAATGGAATCGTATTTGTGGGAAAGGTCTTTCACACGCACAACGAACCTATGAAGAAAGGCGCCTGAAATATCCGATGCGTAGAGTCGGGGAACGTGGTGAAGGCAAATGGGAGCAGCTTTCATGGGATGAAGCCATTCGATATATTTGTGAAAAGTGGAAAGGTTATCAACAGGAGTTTGGTAATTCCAGTATTGCCTATTCCTTTGGTGGAGGAAATTCAACAGTATGCGTAAACAATTATTATAAGAGGCTGTTTAATTGGATGGGGGGCACCTTTCTTTTTCATATGTTTGATATGGCGGCAGTGGACTCTGGGGGTAGATCATTTGGCTACGGACCTTGGTTCTTCGGGAATGCTATTCCTGATATAATAAACGCCAAATACATCTTTATGTGGGGGACCAATCCTACCTCGTCGTACAAGCAAAATTGGCATTTTGTACAGGAAGCGGTTGAAAACGGGTCAAAGTTGATCGTTATTGACCCAAATTACACAACTACCGCATCTAAGGGAACCCAGTTTGTACCGATTCGGATGGCGACCGACGCTGCGCTAGCTATGGCAATGATTAATATTGTTGTTAAGGAAGGTTTAACAGATAAGGAATTTATTGCTCAAAATACCGTTGGCCCCTTCTTAGTAAAAGAAAGCGATGGTTTATATTTGCGCCAGAGTGATCTCGGAGGAGCAGCCAATGCTGAAAATAACGCGATTGTTGTCAGAGGAGCCGACGGGAAAGTCGGTTTGCCTTCAGAAATTCTCAACCCCGTTATTAATGGTACGTTTGAGATTAATGGCGTTAAAGTAACCACCGCTTATGATTTGCTGTTGGAAAGAACAGCCGAATGGACGCCTGAAAAAGCCTCTGAGCTTTGCGACATTCCCGTGGAGACCATCTATGAACTTGCTCGTATGTTTGCTGCCGGTCCTACTACCATATATACCTCTAATGGGATTGACCATACGGGTAATGGAGCACCAGCATATATGGCAATGTATGCTTTGGCTATGATAACAGGTCAAGTGGCGAAGCCTGGAGCAGGACTTAATGGTGATGAGTCCATGGCTTTAGGAACGATATTCGATTGTTCAAGTATTATCTACCCGCCGGGGAAAGTTCCCGGGCCAGTTGTTCCTTCACTTAAGTTACTTGATGTTTTGAATGAAGGCAAAATTGGTGATACTCCTTTAACGTTAAAAAGTTTATATCTTAGCACTTCAAACTTTCTTCGGGCTCAGTCCGAGAGAAAAGCTGGGATTGAAGCATTCAAAAAGCTGGACTTGGTTGTTATTGCCGATCAATATATGAGCGATACCGCCAAATATGCAGATATCGTTTTACCTGTATGCGGATACTTTGAATATGAAAGCGTACTCACTATGTTTAACCCATTTGCTAAAATGACTGAAAAGGCAATAGACCCTCTTTATGAGAGCAAACCAGATTTGGAAATCATCAATTTACTAGGAAAAGGTATGGGTCTTGGGGATGAGTTCGTAGTTACCAGAGATGAGTTTTACACAAAACTTATGGATAACGATGCCTGTAAGGCGGTCGGCATTAGTTGGGAGAATTTGAAAAAGGAAAAGACAATGCGCTATATGCCGGATGACTATATTCATGGAGCATATGCCAGGTCAGGTGGCGGAGCCGCATTTATGACTGGTGCAGAAGCTCACTCGGGAAATGGTTCTTTCCCGACTGCTACCGGACGTGCCCAATTCTATCAGGAAGCCTTTAAACCCTATCTCGATTATGGTCAAAAAATTGATCAGAAAAAAGAGAGTTTGCCTTATTGGGAACCGCCAATAGAAGCTTGGCAAGATAATCCGTTGTCTTCCAAATATCCTTTAATCTTCGCCACAGAACGGAGTAGATTAAAAGCAAATACCGGTTTTACCCATGTTCAGTGGTTATTAGAAATAATGCCAGAACCTTTTGCCAAGATCAATCCTCAGGATGCGGCTGCGCGTGGGATTGTCCAAGGAGATACAATAAAGGTTATTAATGATCGGGGTCATATGGTTTTGAAAGCATTTGTGACTGCAGCTGTTCGCCCTGGAATGATAGTTCTCAACCATGGGTTTGAGCATGATCAGTTTATTGATGGAGACGAAGGTGATTTAACCTCCAGAGCGTTTAATCCTGCGGTCCCCAATAATGCCTACTATGATGTCTTGTGCGAAGTTAAAAAAATGTAAAGGGGGAATAAACAATGCGTTATGGAATGGCGATAGATTTAAAACGTTGTATTGGTTGTCATGCCTGTTCGGTGGCCTGTAAGTCCAATAACAACTTGCCTAATCATATTTGGTGGAACAAGGTATTGACCGTTGGCGGAGAGGGAATGGATACGGCATCGGGCACATACCCTAATGCAAAAATACAGTATGTACCGATGAACTGTCAGCACTGTGAAAATCCTGCTTGTGTCAAGGCTTGTCCTGTAGGAGCTACCTACAAACGGGATGAGGACGGAATTGTCATTCAGGATTATGATAAATGTATTGGCTGCAGGATGTGCATGGTGGCCTGCCCTTACAGTGCCCGCAGCTTTAATTGGAGCAAGCCGGAGTATTATTTAGAGCATACGCTGGGTGATATCGATGCCCCGGTGCATCAGTATAATGTGGTGGAAAAGTGTACTTTTTGCGTGAACCGGATTGCCAGAGGTGCAGAGCCGGCGTGTATGGAGCTTTGTATCGGTCGTGCCCGCTACTGGGGAGATTTGGACGATCCGAACAGTGAAGTCAGCAAAGCGATCCAAGGCCGCAACTATGTCAAGATGCTTGAAGAAAAAGGTACCGGCCCGTCCGTGTACTATTTAACTTAAGAAAGGGGCTAATAAAATGAATGCAAAAGTGGCGAAGCAAGGTGGTTCAAAACTTTGGTTGATTATTTTCGCCCTTCTGTCAGTGATTGGCCTGGCTTGCTGGGTTTTGCAGCTGACCAAGGGTTTGCAGCTGACCAATTTGGATAACAATAATTGCTGGGGACTTTATATTATCGGGTTCATGCTTTTCACAGGTATAGCAGCAGGTTCTCTGATCTTTTCCTCCTCCGCCTACCTTTTCAAAGGGATGGCGGAATATAAGCCTTTTACAAGGATAGCGGCCTTCGTCGGGGCTATCGGCAGTGTAGTTGCCGCCGGACTCTTCATCATTGTGGATATCGGCAATCCGGAAAGAGTCTGGAATATTATTCTTAGCGCTAATATTGAATCCCCGATGTTTTGGGATACTGTGATTTTAGCAGCCTATGTTGTCATCGGCATTGTATTTACACGTCAGTTAATTATGGCGGAACAGGGCGAAAAAGAGGAGAAGGCCTTGTACGGCATTTCTCTGGTAGCCTTTATTGCGGGTTTATTCGTGACGGTTACCTCCTTCGCCTTCTCGATGCAGGTAGCCAGACCCTTGTGGAATAACCCGGTAGAACCGCTGTCATTTTTGGCGGCAGCCCTAGTGGCAGCGTTGGCATTGCTGATTATCCTCTTTGCGATACTTAATAAGAGCGGTTATATAGAGATAAGCAACGAAAAACTATCTAAACTGGGCAAGCTGGCCGGAGCATTTCTCGCGGTCGAATTGATGGTAGTCTTCGGTGAAGCAGCGATCGGTTTGTATGCCGGTGCTGGAGATGAATATAAGATCCTTAACTGGTTGGTACTCGGTAAAGGGGCACCACTCTTCTGGATAGAACTAATTGCTATTGCAACAGGTGTGGTTCTCCTGCTCAACAAGGGAACGCTCGTCGCAGGAGCGGGGGTCGGGATTCTTGCGATCTTCATGATTAAATACACACTTTTACAGGCCCAATTACTTAATCCACTGCTTTCTTATCCCGGTCCTGAAGGTTACGTTAGCGGTCAGGGAATCTACCTACCTTCAATAATTGAAATCGGACTAGCAGTAGGTATTATTGCCTTGGGTTGTCTACTGGTCATGATCGGTCTCAATAAGCTTGATCTCGGTGCGAACACTAATCAAAGCCTGGATAAACATAGGCTTGGCGCGAGATCTGAGCAGGCTTAGTCAGAGAATATCTCTTTTTTCGGCAAACCGGCAGGCTGATTGGTTTCAGCCTGCCGGTAAAGCAATTAATAATTAAGCGGTAAAATCTTCAATATAGAAAATGGATAGGAGAGAAAAAATGGTAAACACGCAAGAAGTAAACACGCAAGAACAAGAAATTCGAAGATCTTTGGCAGCATCCGATATGTATCAATTGTTGTCTATGTTTTTTCGCCTACCCACAGTGGAAATGGCTACTGCCTTGTTAAACGGAAGTCTAGCGGAAGATGTTATAGCTATTTACTGCGAGCTGAATTTCTCAATAGAAGAGATTCAACACATTAAAACCAAATTTACAACGTTCCAGAATGATGAAAAGACAAAGGAAGAGCTTCTTACAGAGATACGCCAAGAGTATACACGATTGTTTACCAATCCGAAAAAACCGGCAATGGATATCTATGAAACATTGTTTTGCTTTAATCCCGAAAAGAATGAAGGAAGCCCCAGTCTTTTCATTAGCCCGGCGGCTCTTGATGCAGAGCGTTGTTATAAGAAGGCTGGACTAATGATGACTAAGGAGGTCAACGAACCTGGTGACCATATGTCCACTGAGATGGAATTCATGATGTATCTTTATCTGGAAAAGGCCAGAGCCTTACAGGAAAACAATCAAGAAAAACTTGATAGGAGAGAGGCGGAAATCCAAGAATTTTCAGAAGTACATTTGAAGAAATGGGCAAAACAGTTCTTTAATCATTGCATTACCTTAAGTAACAGCGAGGTTTACCGTACTCTCGGAGAAATAGGAAGCGCTTTTATGCGAGAAATGCTGGTTAAAAACTATTAAAAATTTCTCCTAAGAAATAGGGGTGTTTGCATGAGATTCGAAAAAGGTTTTTCGATTAAGATAGCCGAGAATAGATGTTTAAACCAGACTCATCATGCAGTAGAATGCAATCATTGCATAGAGAATTGTCCCTCAAAGGCTATTTTATTACATGAACATAGCGTTTATCTGAATAAAGACTTATGTTGTGGTTGTGGGTTATGTTTTAATGATTGTCCAACCCAGGTCTTTAGCTCCAGTCTATGGGATGAGACCTCAATAGTGGAAGAAGTAGAGGAACAGAAATGGAAAGCTACAGAGTTTTTTTGTGGTAAACATTCGTCTCCTTTTAATAAAGACAAGACGTGGAAAATGGGAGCAGTACAATTACCGGCTTGTCTAAGTATGATTTCTAAGGGAGCTTGGTATGAATTCGGCTTAAAAACAGCAATTGAACTCCATTTGGACCAGTGTGAGGGGTGTTCTATGTCTTGCACTTTATCCCGGTTGGACTTCAATGTAGGGACAGCGGCTGAATGGTTGGAGGCTTCAGGGTGTACACCGGAAATCAGCTATATACACCAGAGTAGTAAGGGTAAAACCAAAAAAAATCTTAAAGCGATCGAAACCGGACTCAAAGTTACTTCACGACGGGATTTGTTTTTGTCTGTGATAGGCAAAGGCAGGCAGATAAGCGAAAACATACGTAACAATACAAAATCTTTCTCTAAGGAACGTGATCAAGAACGACGAAATAGTTATTTGCCTGATTGGCAGAAACGTCTGGCTGAAGTGTATCCTAATAACAGGATTAAAGGCGCTTCTCCAGCTTATTGGCCAACAATTCAAATAAATGACAAATGCGTAAATTGTGGAATGTGTACTAATTTTTGTCCCTCAAAGACCTTGAAAAATACTGTAGAAGGCGGTATCTGTACGCGCTATTTTACCAGTGGGTTGTGTTTGGACTGCCGGATTTGCCAATTGTTTTGTCCGAGAGAGGCTATAAGCAGAGACAGGGAAAAAGTTGAGAAACCCTTTGAAGCAACTACACTCTTCAGTGCGGCTGCTATAAAATGCCGGCGATGCACGAGTATTACCTTTGATAATACCAGGCATTTATGTTATTGGTGCCGGGAAGAAACCGCTATTGATGATGAGATTAAAGAAAAATACAGAAAACTATTACTTTAGATGGTGGGAGTTAAGTGAATAAGGAGAAGCAAAGAGACAAAAAGCTCATAGGTATTACGGTATTGCTACTCATTTTTGCTGTCATTTATCAACATTTTGCTAACGAAAAAGATACCTTGTCGGTTCTAAGACAGGGAGAACCGGCGGCAGCACGTTTTGAAAATGCAGGTGGAAACTATCCCAGCTATAAATTATGGGATGCCCAAGAAAACTTTTTGGGATACGGTGTAATTGCCGGTGCTTCTGGTTATGGCGGCAAACTCTCAGTACTCAGTGTCTTGAATCCGGCAGGACAAATCACCAAGGTTTCTCTAACCGAAAATAGTGAAACGCCTTTGTACTTGAATAAAGTCCTAGCCACTGGATTTTTGCAAAAGATTCTTGGAAGAAATCCTGAGCAAGGATTTGGGGATATCAATGCGGTGTCCGGAGCAACCATAACTTCGGAAGCGATTATTGCTGCGGTGCAAAAGGGTTCGGTCCAAATAGCGAATGAGCAACTGGGTATGAAAATTCCCAACGATGATGGCGTTAATCCAACCTGGAAGGATATGGCGGCCCTAGCCTTAGTTTTGACGGCAATCATTTGCTCTGCCAGAAAGATTAAAAAGTTACGCCCATGGCTGTTATTTTTATCCGTAATTTTCATTGGATTTATTTTAAATAATTCTTTAACTTTCAGTAACTTTGTCAGTCTTTTCTCGGGTAACCTGCCGTCATTTGTAGAACGCCCGATTTGGTACCTGATGGTACCCGGTATCCTGATTATTACGCTGTTCCGGGGGGAGAATTTTTATTGCAGTTGGCTTTGTCCTTTTGGTGCGGTTCAGGAGGGAATATATCGCAGTCTAAACCTGTTTAAGTTTTCCCCTTCTCAAAACATCCAATCAAAAGTCGGTAAATATCGCTGGTGGATGTTGTGGGTAGCGGCCATGACCGCGTTAATTTTTAATAATGCCGGGATTGCCAGCTACGAACCGTTCTCTGTTTGCTTTGACGGCAGTGGGAATATTGCTCAATGGATCATCATGTCGATCATCCTGTTGATGTCAATTGCTTTGTTTCGTTTCTGGTGCCATAGTTTTTGTCCAGTAGGTTTGATGCTGGATTTTATGGCGCGCCTTCAACGGAAATTAAAGAGAAAGAAAATAGAGATTAGGGAAAATGCAAATTGTAATCATTGTGACAATGCTTCTTGTCCCCAAAAGATTTCCGGGATGAGTCGACAGGATAAGTTATACCTTGTTCTTGTTTCCATAGTAAATATAATCATTCTTATTGCTTTATTACTTAATATTAGCAGTATGTCCTAGTTTAGATTCACAAAAAAAGAATGGGTATCGGAATGTCCGAGCTCATGCTTATATTCATAACTGGGATAAAAACAGGCGTATTGCCATCTTCATCTGACATCAAATATTTTCCTTCTGTTATGAAAAAACTGGTGGACAATGACTTGTTCATCAGTTTCTTTTAAAGATTAGTTTCAATCTAGTATTCATTTATTATTCACATTGGATAGCGTAAATGGTTTTGTCAAAATTATTAGATCAAACGTACATTCATATTCACGGTTGGATGATCTTCAATGGAATCTTGGATGAGATTATTACTATAGGATTTTTGGGATTTTTGGTGTTTTAGATAATGAGCATAGTGTTGCAGCCATAAGGCATGAAATTCCTTATCAATCTTAAAGTCTAGGAGCTTATCTAATAAATCTGAATTTAGATTTTCTTCTACTAAGTCGGCGTATATTTCCAATATCTGATTTTCTAAAGCAAACCCAATCTTACAGATATTTTCCTGCCCGGCTAATTCAATCGCCTCCCCGATAATGCTCCCGGCAATGTCGGCAATACTTGCTGTGATTAGCGGGATGTCTACGTTATGTTCACGAAAAAGCTCAGTAAAAAATTTGGCATGCTTTTTATCAGCTTCAACGATTTTGAATAGAGCTTTGTTAAATACCGGGTCGTCGTTTTCAGACAATTGGGACTGATAATAATGGATCTGAAGGTTCTCCAACTCGTAGATCCTTTTTAATTTTGCTGTTCGTTTTTCATCCATTTTAAATCTCCTATAGAAGAGTAAGTATTCATTTAGAAGAGTAAGTATTCATTAGTTTTCTCTGGTTTTATAAAAATTATTTGCCAATTATCTTTCAAATTGCATGCCGAGAATAATGGCACTATCTCATAAATCAGATCAAATTGATTTCACTAAGCAAGAAATGTTGGATACTGCGATAAAATTTATTGCTTAGTTGGCAGAATAACAAAAAATTGGTATTGATACCCGCGGTAATAAGTGGTATGTTTTTTATGGCACAAAATCAAAATGGGGTGAATGTAATGGTTGAAAAAAAGAGAAAGAAGAAAAAACTGAAAAAAGTTTTTATGATCATAGCACTGGTAATCGCAGGCATTGTTGCCGGGACGGCAGCATTTGCCTTCTATTTCGCGAAGGGAGGCAATCTGCCCGGCGACAGTGTGAATTTGAACGATCGGGTCAGTATTCTTTTGATAGGGACGGATAAAAGGCCAGGGGCAAGTTCTTACAATTCGGACTCGATTATTGTAGCCAGCTTTGACCCGAAGACGAAACTTATTTCCTTACTGTCCATTCCGAGAGACACCCGGGTAACGCTCCCCGGATCAAAAAGCTATTGTAAGATCAATGCCGTTCCCATGTTAAAAGGGATTCCGGAGCTGGAAAAACAGGTTACCGAACTGACCGGTATTGAGCTGGACGGGTATGTCCTGACGAATTTTAATGGGTTCAAGGACATGATCGATACGCTGGACGGGATCACCATTGACGTGGAAAAAGACATGAAGTATGAGACCGGGGATAAAGAGGACGGCTATATCAACCTAAAAGCCGGGGTACAGGAATTAGACGGGACAAAAGCGCTCCAATATGCCCGTTTCCGTCATGACGCAACCGCCGATATCGGGAGAACCGCCAGGCAGCAGAAAGTACTGACCGCTGTAGGTAAAAAAATGCTTCAGCCTGCCACCATATTAAAATTGCCCGAGCTAATTCCGGAATTAATGAAGGCTGTGGAAACAGACTTGTCTCTGAAAGATCTCCTAAAACTCGCCGGGGCGGCCAAGTCCTTTGAAGATGCAACGATCGTGACCCAAACACTGCCCGGCGATGCGATTAATCTTGACGGGTTAAGCTACTGGGAGGTAAACAGAGACGCAGCCAAAGAAGTCGCTCAGAACCTTCTTTTGGGTAAAACCACCGATAAAGTCTGGGACAGTACGGTCCTTGCCTCCTTGGATCCGGAAGTTAAATCCCACCTTGCGGCCCCATCTACGGCAGCTGGGATTGATATACCGGAAATACCCGGCGTAACTGCACCTGAACCGGGAGCGATACCCGTGACGACGATCCAAACGGAGCAGTATTCGGGGACAATCACCTGGTCGCCTGCCGACAGTACCTTTGTTGCAGGTCAGGAATATACAGCGACGATTACGCTCATTCCTAAAGCAGGGTATACCTTAAAAGGCGTCGGTGCGAACTTCTTTACCGTACCGGGAGCAACAGCGCATAATGCTGCAGGATCCGGGGTCATTACGGCGGTGTTCCCGGCGTCATCACCTATAGCGTCAGCAGCCACCATCGACATTTCGGGAATAGCCGGGGTTACACCGCCCGCACCGGGAGCGGCACCTGTGACAGCGATCACCGAAACGGAGCAGTATACGGGGTCGGTCACCTGGACACCGGCCGACGCCCTCTTTGTGGAAGGCCAGCAATACACAGCGACCATCACACTGGTTCCGAAAGAAGGATATACCTTGGAAGGCATTGGCGCAAACTATTTCACAGTACCGGGCGCAACAGCGACAAATGCGGCCGGATCAGGGGTCATAACAGCGGTGTTTCTACGATGATGCCGTATACCAATACCGTATTAACCAGCCGGGGTTGTCCTTTTCAGTGTGAATTTTGCTAAAATAGCGGTGCTTATGTTCATAAAGTATTTTGAAATAAACCGATTAAACATGTAATTCAGAAAGAAATTGAAGAACTTCCAACAAAACTGCCTTTGAAGTCGGATTGAAGAGATCCTGATTTCAAAGGCAGAATACTGCGTACGGCGGAACGGTTTTGGTCACGTTTTGTTTGTAATGGTGATTCGGGGGAGAGCGGTCTTTTGTCCGCTGCTATTCTGAGTTACCGGGAAAATGGAGGTTATATTCATAACCGGGATAAAGACAGGCGTATTGCCATCTGCATCAGACAGGACCAAGATGCCATATTCATTTTTATAAACCAGTCCTGAAGCCTGAACGATAGACCCCAAATACATTTGGACATCTGTTGAAACCGGCACATAGTCGTGATAAGCAGTAATCAGGTTTTTGTCACAACCGTCTGGGAACTGTGGCGGGGGCAGGTAGGTGATCGAAGGATCGTATACCGTTCCATCGCCTGTATAAATTGCGGCAATGGCATTGAGCGGAATCGCTTCTTGCTGTCCGTTATCAAGCAAAATAAAAATCATTCCATAGGTTCCTTCGGGGGATACATACAGTTGATACGGAGTTCCGGTGATCGCGGAAGGACTAAAACCTGTTAAAAAAACGGACATGGTATTTGTCGGATACAAGGTGATCAGCTGCTCAATAAGGTGCGCCAACTGCGCATAGCTGAAGCAAAGCGCGGTATCCGGTTTCACCGGGGTGTAAGTTAAAACTAATCTTGGATCAAATGGTTCGTAGTTGATGCTATTCGTGGCAACGGCAACGACAGAAGTGCCGTCAGAATTTGTCAGTGCGATGCCGTTGTTGGAATAAGCTCCGTTCAGCCAATCATTGATCAGCGTTGTGACATCAATTTGGACAGTGGTATATAAATCTTCTGTTGTAATATCAATCCCGGATGGTGTTGCGGTGAAAGCAGGACGTGTATTGTAAGTCACGGTGGCTGTACTAAATGGATCGGTTACTCTGTTGACAACAAGCGGACTTGGAGCAGCACCGCTTTTAACAATCACAGATAATTCGAGCAAGGCGCTGTCAACGGAAGTGACCGGTAACACAGGCAAAACAATTTGCAGGAAACTGATGCAGTTTTGAAATGAAGGATCTGTACCGGAATAAACCAGTGGGTAGGATGAAAAATTCATGTCGGGCAGGTAAGATGATACGAAAGTCGTATCGGGTATATTCAGGGTTAACGTAGCCATTTTCATACCTTCTCTCAAAATTAATGACTGTAACTGAAAATTCGAGTTTGTACATCATATGCTTTTTGGGACAAGATGTTTCAGGCTACGATTGATATTTCCCTTCTGTTACGAAAAAACCGGTGAACAATGACATGTTCATCCGTTTTTTTTTATATAAGTCTGAATATCAGAAAGAGGGTGCAAAGTTCGTCTAGGGTAAGGTTGGGACTCTCTGGAAAAGAATGTGACTTTTTCCAGAGCTCACTCGTTTTATGGATGAAAGGAGAATTTACCCTATGCAAGAATTGTCACCGCGGCTTACTAACACTTTTTCAACAAAATACAGTAGTTATGGCGAGATGCTTTTTAAAATCGCCATGGTTCATCTTGG
Organism: Dehalobacter sp.; assembly: GCA_023667845.1. NCBI lineage: Bacteria > Bacillati > Bacillota > Clostridia > Eubacteriales > Desulfitobacteriaceae > Dehalobacter > Dehalobacter sp. The sequence continues at coordinate 235,962 of JAMPIU010000143.1, forward strand.
AAGTAAAGAAGATGCGGAAGAAGTCATGCAAGACGCATTTTGTAAACTCTTGTACAACTCACCTGGGTTTAACGATGATCAACACGAAAAGGCCTGGCTGATCAAAATTACTGTAAATCTTTGCAAAGATAGGCTTCGGAGTGTATGGCACAAACGCGTTATAAAAATGGAGGCGATAGAAGAGTACTATGAAGATCCTATTGACAGTGATGTCATGAAGGAGATTCTTAAACTCCCTGTAAAATTAAAAGCAGTGATCTATCTGTTTTACGTTGAAGATTATTCGATTAAGCAAATATCAGAAATTCTTAAGATAAAGGAATCAGCAATAAAGATGCGCTTACATCGCGGTCGTGAAATCCTTCGAATTGAATTAAAGGGAGAATGAAAGATGAATGGAAATGATATTAAACGTGTGATTGCCAAGCTTGAACCTGACCGGGAAATGGCGGATAGAATATCAGAAAAACTAGTAAAAAAGCCGAAGCGGAGAGTTAGTATAAAACCTGCTGCTGCCATCGCTGCCGCACTTGTTATCATGATTGGGGCTGGGACTTTTGTTAATTCTAATTTCGGCAAAGTTGATCAAAATAAAGTTGGAATTTATATCCCGCAGGTACAAATATCTGAGAACACGGAAGTAAAAGCCAAAATGATCGGGCTAATCGTCTATCAAGGCAGAATATATACGCAAAGCGCCTTGCAAATTGATGCGAACAATGCGGAGAAACTGATTGGAGAAAAGCTGGGTATGACCAAGGCCAATATAACCGAATGGAGCAAGCAGGATGATTACGCTGTCGAATTGGCCTCGACGGTAGGGGTACAAGCAGTTTATACGGTTAAAGGCTATGATAAAAGTTATAGAATCATGACCTGTGAAAAAATCAACGGTGAAACTTATGCGTTTTTTTATGAGTGTTTGAACGGGTTGACAGTTAAAACCGGAAATGATATTTTTGAAAAATTTAAAATGGAAAACAATATTGAATCAGTGAAATATGAAAATTTCGGCAGCTGGAACAATGGTAAGAATGAAGTTCAATCTCTGACGAATCCGGATGGCGTCAATCACTTTCTTGCTGCTCTGGAAAACGCTGTTCCCAATACGCGGGAGAGTTTACCCGACTTATTTGAAGATCAAGGTGAAACCAGTCAAAAATTTATATACGTAACCTTGAATGACGGCAGTAAAGTCCAACTAAGGCTTTTTAAAGAGGGATATGTTTACTACAACGGTGTTGATTTATTCTTTAAAGTAGACAGCAATGCTTTTATGAGTTTTTGGAATGAATTGATTTAAAGAGGATCGCATTGACAGGAAAGAATGCAGGGAATACACGAATACGGTCCCTATTACGGTTGCAGATTCATAGGATGCAATGACCTGCGACAGACCTTATCGAAAGGGATCAAGTGAAGATGAAGATACCCGGCCGAAGGGTTAAACGTGCAGATCCCTTTTTCGGTAAAAGATATAGGTGGAGATGCAAAAGATAGAAACAAGCCCAAGCGAGAGTATGACAGCCGTTAGGTTGAGCCCATTGCCCTCTGCCAAATCAACATAACTAAAATATTTAAAAGGAGAGAGCAGGTTAAGAGCGTTCAGCTTGTCTGTTATGTCGGTTATTTTGGATATCACGAATGCAGCGAAGAGTATCCCCGCGGCAAGGGAACCGGAAGTTTTTGGATTCTTGAGGAAAGCTGACAGTGCTGTTCCAAGCGAAAGGAAGATAAGCTGAACGATAAACATGCTCAACATGAACATTACGATTTCACTTGAAATGTCATTTCCCTTATTGTAAGCAGCGACCATAACAAGGGAAGAAACAAGCGTTACAATATTCAGAATAACCACATTCACAAAGGCCGCAAGAAGCTTGGAAGTGATAATGGTATCTCTTGAGACGGGTTTGATCATCAGGAATTCGGTTGTCTTGTCTCGTTCCTCTTTGGCAACGATACCGGCTCCGAGCAAAACAGCATGGATGGCAGCTGCAATCTCAATGTAAAGAAACAACATTGCAAAATACCCGGACATCGTGGTTACATCAAATGAGCCCATTCCCAACAGTGCTTTGATGGAGTAGGGTATATTGTCAAAAATTTTGTTGTACTGTCCGCCTGCCGAATAGGCGGTATATTTGCCCATGCCGCTTAGAACCCCCAAAAACATACAAACGCACCATATGATCAACGCTTTTTTGTTGGCTTTTAATTCTCTTAAAAAAATATTCATGATCCGACCTCCCTTTTAGTGAAACCCAAAGTTAATCAGCTCACGGCATGGATATCTTTTTTGGCATAAATGATATAGGCTGTTACCGTTGCGATAATAACAATAACAGCGCCTGTGATAAGGTAGGGAGCTTCATAGTTTGAATTTCTGATAATGTAAGAAGGATTAAAATATTTAAATGGTGAGAGAAAGCGTGCGGCATCATTTTCACCGGTGGCTAAAAACGCTCCGATAAAGAAAAATCCAAAAACGACCCCGAGTGAAACCGGAAGTACGGATTTTAACTTTGGAATGATCACCGTGACCGCAGCCCCGATCGAGAAAAAAATGAGCTGAATGAAAAGTAGCGTGAGATTGATCATAAAAAGCAGCATAACGCTGAAATCAGCTGTCTTAACCATGGTGGCAAGGATGGAGGCAGCCGCATAATAAATTAAGTTCGTGATTATGAGCATGGTTAGTGCAGCCAGAAGCTTGGAGCTGACAATAGCCGAACGCGAAACAGGCTTGACGAGAAGGAAATCCGCTGTCCTTTCCCTCGTTTCTTTGGAAAGAATGGAGACGCCGAGATTCATGGCCTGAATGGCACCGCACAATGTGATGAAGGAGAATATCATCGAATAAAAGCCCAAAAGAGAGGTGATGCTGTCAAGCGAAATACCGAGTATTGCCCTCACCGACGCCGGGTAGCCGCCCAGCAGCCTTTTAAAATCTGCCGCATCATTCGCAATTGCTGGATAGACAGAAAAGTAAATCCCAGCGAGCGCAATCAAAGTGCATGTCCATAGAATCGTCGATTTTCGCAGGGAGTTAAGCTCGTGCCAGAACATATTCATAACGATCAACCCTCCTTGGCATAATAATGCATGAAGATCTCTTCAAGGTCAGGTTCGTAAATGGATATGTTGACAAGCTCAAGCTCCGCAATTTTTTTCATCATAGAATTAATGTTGCCTTTGAAAATAAAATCAGCCGTATTCTCTTTGATTTCAAGCCGGCTTACACCACTGATATTGAAGATCTCTCCGGCTATGGGAGATTTTGCTTCAATTTTAAAACTCTTATAGCTATCTGCCTGAAGCGTGCTCATTTTTTCAAGTTTTATGATTTTACCGTCTTTGATGAACGCTACCCTGTCGCACATCCTCTGAACTTCGCCGAGAATATGCGATGAAAAGAATACGGTCGCACCCTTTTGATTCTCCTGCGCGATAATGTCGAAGAATTTTTGCTGCATCAGCGGGTCTAAGCCACTGGTTGGCTCGTCGAGTATGATCAGCTTAGGCTCGTGGAGCAGCCCCTGGACAATGCCAACCTTTTTTTTGTTGCCAAAAGAGAGATCGTCGATCTTTTTCTTAAGGTCGAGATCCATGATCTCCGCAAGCTCCTTGATTCTCTTCATACAGTCCTTTTTGTAAAAGCTCGCGGAATATTTGAGTAGATCGATAACCTTCATGTTATCGTAATAAAATACCTCACTTGGCAGATAGCCCACTTCTTTGCGTATTTCCGGGAACTCACTGCAATTTTTACCGAAGATTTCGGCGCTTCCCCCGGTGGGGTAGATAAGCCCGAGCAACGTTCGGATGGTCGTCGATTTGCCGGCGCCGTTCGGCCCGATAAACCCAAAGATCTCGCCTTCCGTGACATCAAGATTCACGTCAACGATGCCTCTTGCCTTGTTGTAACTTTTCGTGAGATTCTTCGTTTGAATGACAGTCATTAATGTTGCCTCCTCCTTGTCTGTTAAGGATACACACATCATTTTTGAATGAACATAATACTTTCCTTAAGTTAGACCTATTGTATCACAGCCGGTTTTTTTTATGTTATTTTAGCAGTAATTTTTTGCAATACAGAATATTCGTACAAAATATTCGTAGTTGCATCAAAATTTTCCTTCTGATATAATAGCCTTGTTCGTAAATCAAAGGGGAGTAGCTGGATAATAAAGTCGTCAAGACGGATTTCGATCCCGGCTTTATTGCAATTGACCATTGTAAGCGAGACCTTTGCCCTTGGGGGTGAAGGTTTTTTTATTTATATTTAAATAAGATATGAATGAAGTCAGGTGAAAAATATGTTCGGTTATGTCGTCGCCAATATTGAGAAGCTAACTGCCGAAGAAAAACTACACTATCGGTCGTGCTACTGCGGTTTATGCCGAACGCTGGGAGAGCGTCACGGCACCCTCAGCCGTATCACCCTAAACTATGACATGACTTTCCTCGTACTGTTTCTTTCAGCGCTTTATCAGAAAGATACCACCATTCAAACTGGGCGGTGCATCATGCATCCCCGCAAACCTCACGGCTATTGGCATAACGAGATCTCAGACTATACCGCCGATATGAGTATTGTCCTGACTTATTTCAAATTTCTCGATGATTGGAAGGACGAACGGAAGATCCTGTCGCTGGGTGAAGCCAAGCTGTTCGAAAAGAAATACAGGCAGGCTGCTATTCGCTATCCCCGGCAATGTGCTGTCATCAGTGAGTGCTTGAGTACCCTTTCCGACATTGAAAAATCAGGGGAACTGAAACCGGATCTTCCTGCAGGTTGCTTCGGCAGGCTCATGGGTGAGGTCTTCGTTTTCCAAGAAGATGACGATGCCCAAGACTTACGTAACTTTGGAGAAGCGCTTGGCAAATTCATTTACATTATGGATGCCTGTCTTGATCTCAAAAAGGACATCCAAAAGGAATGCTATAATCCGCTGACGGCGTTGTCAACAGATCATTTTCCGCAAATATTAAACCTGCTCATGGCCGACTGTATGGAAAAATACCGGCAACTGCCAATCAAACGCGATCAAAACCTTATTGAAAACATTCTCTATTCAGGCGTTTGGACAAGGTATGAAGCAGCGAATAAGAAAGCAAAGGGGAGATAAGAAAGAATGATATCCGATCCTTATCAAGTACTTGGTGTTCCTCAGACGGCTGCGGATGGTGAAATAAAAAAAGCCTATCGCAAACTGGCCAAAAAATACCACCCTGACCTGAATCCCGGCAATGCGGAAGCGGCTAAGAAAATGAGTGAAATCAATGCCGCTTACGAACAGATCAAAAGCGGAACCCCCTACCCAAACACCTATTACAACGGGAGCAACGCTTCCAGAGAATATGCTTCCTCAGCGTATGATTCGGTAAAACACTATATCAATCTGGGCTATTTTCGCGAGGCACTGAATATTCTGGCCAGGATGAGTGACCGAAGTGCCGAATGGTACTATTGCAGTGCCGTCGCCAATGCCGGTATCGGCAACATCATCATTGCGCTGAACCACGCCGAAACAGCCGTACGCATGAGTCCCGGCAATCCGGAATACCAACGCATCTTAAATATGCTGCAACGCGGCGGACGCGTTTATCAGCAACAAAGACGCGGCTTCGGCATGCCGAATGACACGCTGGACAAACTCTGTTTTGGCTTATGTATCGCGGACCTTTGCTGTCCGTTCTGTTGATGAGAATTGCGTAAGGAGTGTGTGCAATGGGTAATTTGAAAAATAAGCTGACACGTTTGATGATTGGCCGGTACGGCATTGATCAGTTGTATTATGCTTTACTTGGAGTCTGGTTTGTATTACTGATCGCCAATACGTTTATCCGTTCCGGTATCATCAGTATTTTGATGGGGGCCGTTCTGGCTGGAATGATCTTCAGAACCTTATCCCGGAACATCTATAAAAGACGCCAGGAAAACGATAAATTCATGAAAATGTGGAATAGGATTAAGGCTGAAGGTTCTTTGACGATACGCCGAATCAAAGAAATTAAAACCCATCGTTTCCGCAGATGTCCGCACTGTAAAAGAGTACTTCGGCTGCCGCGGCGAAAAGGCAAACATACAGTAAAGTGCCCTTGCTGCCATCATGAATTTGAGCTCTGTATCCGCTTATAATTAAAAACAAATAAGTTTGATATAATAGTAGTACTTATAAACGGTAAGAACTAAAAAGAATAACCTTGGAACTTCAAGTCATTCCAAGGTTATTTTTTTCGATTAATATTTTGCTTTCATGATCTGTTTAATATCTTTCTTTCATTACCGTCAGGAATTGCGCTTCAATCCGACTCAATCTGAGTTTATCTATAAACAACATAAATATATCGATAAATGATAAATTAATATTGACTTACAATAATATGCCATTTACAATAGAACCAAAATAGATAGAAAGGGTATGATACAATGTGGAATCCAAGTAAGTCCGTAAGACTATCTTCCATTTGTACCAAGATCGCCATTGTCCTGGTCATTTGCGCAGCTTTTGCTATGCCGAATTTAATCCCTACATATGTAAACTACACAGGAAAAAATCCTGAAATCATTCATTCCTTGCTCCTAACGGTCTATGCCTGTGTTCTGCCGGGGATGTTATCCTTGATCTGCCTTGGCAGGCTTCTTTCCAACATCAGGCGGGAAGAAGTATTTGTAGAAAAAAATGTCAAGCTCCTGCGGGCGTTGTCATGGTGCAGTTTTGTCGTCTCCGCCATTTTGTTCATCTCAGGATTTTATTATATTCTTTTTGTGATTATAGCCGTTTGTGCCGCTTTTTTAGGGCTGATCCTGAGAGTGATCAAAAATGTTTTTGAACAGGCGATTGTTATTAAAAGAGAAAATGATTTTACGATTTAGGGGGAGGGATTCTCATTGATTGTCGTTAATCTCGACGTTATGATGGCAAAAAGAAAAATTTCTGCCGGTGAGCTGGCGGATAAAATCGGAATCACTCCGGCTAATCTTTCAATTCTAAAAAACAACAAGGCCAAGGCTATCCGCTTTTCGACCCTGGAAGAAGTTTGCAAGGTTCTGAATTGCCAGCCCGGAGATTTATTAGAGTACCGGAAAGGAGAACAGGAAAATGAATAACAGGGAGATGAATAACAGTACGGATACGGCAACCTATACAAGGAGTGATATTGTTTTCGCATTGGCCATGCTGGTCTGCGGCTTCTTATATTGGAACTTGATCCCGGCTGCCGGGCTTGGCGCAGGGGTTACCTTATTTGCAGCGGTATTCTGTCTGTGTACCGTCCTATATCTGAAATCAGGTGAGTTCCGTCAAACAGGAACGAGCTTGTTATGCTTCATCATTATTGTCATGTCGGCCCTGGTTTTCTTGCTTTTTGACAATATCCTGATCAAAGGACTGAATTTTATCTTTCTTACAGCCGCTGTCATCTATTGGATCAGCCTGTCTACGGGCAGAAACCTGGAGAAAAGGATTTCCGTTTATATCCTGGGCGATTTTTTTAATCAAGTTTTGGTCATCCCATTTTGCAATTTGGCCTGCTGCTTTGGTGCGGTCAAGGGACTGTTTGGCAGAAATCAAAAGGGAAAATCTCTTCTGGCCGGCGCGGTTGGTATTCTTGTGATGATTCCGATTCTGGCCGCAGTCATCAACCTATTGACACGAGCTGATGCTGTTTTCGCAGGGGTGATCGCCAATCTGCAGTTTTCGGTATCGATGAATATTATTGTCCAGATATTGATGGGAATTCCCGTCGCTTGTTATCTGTACGGCTTGATTTACGGCGACCGGCATGGGAGGAATACGGGATATGTCACCGTCGAGACTGTTGACAAAACGGCCGCCGCTTTCCGTTTTTCCCCGGGAGTGACCGTATACACCGCCTTGACAGCATTGAATCTTGTCTTTATGGTCTTTTTTCTTTCTCAGGTCACCTATCTTTTCTCGGCATTCAATGACCGTCTCCCGGAACTCATGACGCATGCGGAGTATGCCCGTAGAGGCTTTTTTGAACTTTGTGCGGTAGCCGGAATCAATATGGTCGTGATTACGGTGGCCCATCTTATTGTGAAAAGGGACAAGGTCAAGATCCTGCAAATAGAAACAGCCATTTTATGTCTTTTTACCTTGATGTTGATCATCACGGCCATCAGCAAGATGGTGATGTACATTAATTATTTTGGTTTGACCCCGCTGCGTGTCTATACGACCTGGTTTATGCTTGTGCTGCTCTTTCTATTCGCGGTGATCGCTGTCAGACAGTTTAAAAAATTTAACGCAGCCAGGATCATGCTGGTCGGATTTGTAGTGCTTTTCATGGTCCTGAGCTACGGAAACATCGACGGACGAATAGCTGCCTATAATATTGACAGGTACAGTAACGGAACACTGGAGAATCTCGATGTGCAGGCTTTGTCCAGCCTGTCTGAGGCAGCAGTCCCGTATATCTACACCTTATACCAGGAAACAACGGATCAGAGCCTGAAGGCGGATCTTAAAGCAGCCATTGATCAATCAGCTGGATCTGCGCTCGGAGCGTCGCGTCAAGAGACATTCCGGGATTTCAATTTTCAGCGGCATATGGCGGAAAGCATCAGAAAGATGCTCTGATAGCTCCGACAGCCTCTTTTGATTGTGAAGGCATTACTTACAGTCCCAGTCATCAATAAGGAGCGGACACTATCAATGATCGGCGTCATGGGTTGAACCTCCGCAAAATGGCGCAGTGCGGCCGGCATGGTTTCGGTCGGCGCAAATGCGGAGCTTGTAAATATCAATATCATCAAAAGATAGCTGAACACGCCTGACCCCTCAAGGCTTTTCGCAAGCAGGCCAAAAGCGACACTGCTGACGATACAAAATAATAGGAAAGACCAGAGACTTAAAGGTATTCCTTTAAGCCTCTGGGTCCTGCGAGAACTTCCCGGCCTATATACAAGGTACCGTCATCCTTGGTTTTGACATGCCATTTAACCAGTGTAATATTGCCTTCCGCGATCTCTATCCCCGTGATCGAACGGGGATGAACACAACTGCCGTCATTAAAATAAAGCGGTTTCCCCGCATCAGGGAACATGGGCCTATGGGTGTGACCGGCAATCAGCATGTGCTTTTCCTGGTTGACCCATTCAGTAAGGTTTTGTTCTATAGAATCTTTCTTATGATAATTTTTAGCTGTACTGGTGGGGTCTTTAAAACCGAACAACTCAAGTTTCTTCCATACATATCTGACCAAAAATCTTCGTAACCCCCAAAACGTATAATCCAACATACTGCCTTGGTGCCCGTGGATCAAAAGAATTTTCCGCTCTGAATCCTTATACCGTAAAACGAGCCCTTCGCGAAATTTAACATTCTCAAATAAAGGAACGTGACGCTTCTCCTCGGCATCATAGTACCGGTTAAAGCATTTCCGTACAAAATGATCGTTGTTTTTCACCATGTCATGGTTTCCGTAAATGAAATAAACGCGGCCTTCATTATAAAATTTTTGCAGGAGTGAAAGTGTGTCCTTATGAACAGGCACGATGTCCGACATGTTTTTATACTTCCACAGTTCGTCACCGTCACCAAGCTCGATATACGTGTACTGTTCCTTATAATAATGCGTTAACGCTGCAAAATACAGATTCTCATTCCCGGAAAAATCATCAGCCCAGCTGCCGTCACCCCTATGGACATCGCTCATTAAGATCATCTTTGAGGAATCGTCAATAGGGATTTCTTCAGCAGATTGAAAAGCTTTGGATATACGATCCACAGCGTTCATAGGATACCACCCGCCCAAAAGCATCTTCGTTTAATGTCAATATATTCAGGGGGCAGTATCAAGAGTGCCGGTCTTCTTTCGACTATATAATCGATAACAAAAACTGCCAGTGTAGAAAAGGTAAATATGTTAATAATAAGTGTACATTCCAAAAGGAAAGGAGGGAAAAAGTAATGGCAAAATATAGACTTCCCGTAGACAAGAGTCAGGCAGCTAGTGTAATGGGTGTAAGCTTAGGCCCTGATACATCCGCTAGACAGAATGGTTCCGTAGGTGGATACATGGTGAAGAAGACTTTTGAAAGCCTTGGTATGCGTTAACAAAAACTGATTTTCGAGAGCAAATGATAAGCCGGAAGGGAACCGTGAGAGAATACGGTTCCCTCTTCTTTAACCTTAAATAGGATGCCTTAAAATTTACATCATTATGCCGGTAAAAAATTCCTAAAAGTATCTGGAAGAAGTCATAGATATCCTCATGGATTTATTGAATAAGAATCTCTTTCGGTAAGTCGAATGTACCTTCGGGGATAGAACCTGCACCGACGTTAATGTCTGTATATTCTGAGGTGTTGGTCTGCCCATCCTGAACCAGTTCAAACTTAATGACGATTCCGTATTTTGTACTTAACCAATCTTTATAATTCCCTTGGGCGCTGGTTACAGAAAGTATTTTGCATTCCAATCCGTTAAGCGTTTGTGTCCCGATGATTTGGTAACTTACATCAGCGTTTTCATCTGTATCTAATGCCGCTAAATAGTCCATGGGGGTAATATTGTCATTCCCTTTATATTCGGTAATATTTATCTTAGCAGCCACATTTTGTCCTGGCCGGTAGGAAACGATTTCTCCCTTTTCTAAATCGAAGATGGAGATCGTTCTTTGCCCATCCGTAATCGTATCCGTTTTCATTTTGGTATCTTGGAACCAAACGCTGCTTTCGGAAGATACTCCCGCATTCGTTGTTACAAGATGATAAGAAATCTCTCTGAGACCTGTACCTTTCATAATTAAGTTTGAAACCACTTCCTGATCACTGGTGTCATCGGTTCCAGCGGAGGAGATTGCAGCCGAAGGAGCAGAAGAATTGTTTTTAAAGCTGCAAGCGGAAAGGATCAAGGTACTTATGAGCAATAGGACGGTAATCGTAAGAAGCTTCTTGTCAGTAATTTTCATGATTTACCTTCTCCAAACGTAATAGGTTATTGTCGGTTAAGAAGATATTCGTCATGGATAAGAGAATACCCTTTGAATGAAGCTTAGCCCACCAATTTTAATAGACAAACCTTGGTGCAATTGTTAGAGAAAGAAGATACAATAAAAGCAATAAAAGACGAAGCCTATAAAATATTCTGTTGTACATAAAATAACGAAAAATAACGAAAAGAGGTTAGATCATGAGTGACCAAATGAGGAACGACCATGAGAACGACCATGATGATTTTTATCAATCTCTAAGGAAAAAGATCAAGGACTACTTCACAAGCGAAGAAGGTAAAACGAATAAGTATGCAGAGTATATCCTGATTGCCCCCGACTTATTTCATCTTCTGTGCAAATTGACTGTAGACAAGGAAGTCAACGTAGACGATAAAGCAAAACTGGCGATTGCGATTGCTTATTTTGTTTCACCGATTGATTTAATCCCTGAGCTCTTTGTAGGCCCGGTAGGATTTGTTGACGATATATCCGTGGCTGCTTATGTCCTGAACACCATTATTAATAACACGAACCCGGAAGTTGTCCGCAGGCACTGGGCCGGCGAGGGCGATATCCTGATTAAAGTCCAGGAAATCATAAAAGTTGCCGATCATATGGTTGGCACCGGACTGTGGAAGAAAATTAAAGGGATGTTTAGTAAATAACGCAATAGGGTATAACAAAGAATGAAGATAAAATGGAGCGTAATATCATGCAATATACGATACTAGGAAAAACAGGACTCCAAGTTTCAAGGCTGGGGCTTGGCTGTATGCGGTTCCCGAAAAGTGAAAAAGAAGCGATAGAAATGGTGCGGTATGCGGTGGATCACGGAGTCAATTACCTGGACACCGCTTACATGTATCCAAACAGTGAAATAATTACCGGGAAAGCGCTTCAAGGGGGCTATCGGAATAAGGCGTTGATCGCCACCAAAAGCCCTATATGGAAAATCGGCAGTCACAAAGACTTTGAGAAATACTTGGATGAAGAGCTGGAACGCTTGGGAACCGATCATATCGACATGTATCTTCTTCACAACATGAATCATGACAATTGGGAGAAAGTCAATCATTTTGATGGCCTTACTTTTCTTGATAAAATGATCCAAAAGGGTAAAATACTGCACAAGAGTTTTTCTTTTCATGGGACACTGCCGGCATTCAAACAGATTGTGGATACCTTTGACTGGGAAATGGCGCAAATTCAGCTGAATATTCTGGATGAAAATCAGCAGGCCGGGATCGAGGGGTTGAGATATGCGGCAGGCAAGGGCCTGGCGGTCGTTATCATGGAACCGCTAAGGGGCGGCTACATGCTGGCGAACGTTCCTGAAGCAGTCGTTGATTTGGTTCATCAATATCCGGAAAAGAGATCCTTGGTCGCGTGGTGTTTCCGCTGGCTTTATAATATGCCTGAGGTTTCCGTAATTCTTAGTGGGGCCAGCACGCTGGAGCAGTTGAAGGATAATTTGCGGATCTTTGATGAATCTGCAGTCAACGTAATGTCCGAGGCTGACCAAAACCTGATCAAAAAAATCCGGGAAGCTTTCGAGTCCAATAACAGCATCGGCTGTACAAGCTGCCGCTATTGTATGCCCTGTCCCCAAGGCGTAAGCATTCCTGAAATATTCAGACTCTACAACAGCCACCAGCTTATGAAAACGCATTGGGTGGACAAAGGGATGTACAGGGAAAACTTGCTCCCCTCCGGTTCCGGTGCTGATCAGTGTATCTCTTGCGGAAGCTGTGAGGAACATTGTCCGCAGGCGCTGAATATCCCGGTCTTGCTGAAGAAAGTACATGCGGAATTTACGGCGAAGACGACAGGTGGTTGGAGCTGATTTTGTAGAGAATCTATGTATCTATAGGATATTGGCGCATGGTTTTCTTAATAATCCTTCGATTTCCTCAGCAGGCATTGGTCGGTAGAAATAATAACCCTGAACCTCGTTGCACATGTTCCGGCTTAAGAATTGTACTTGTTTCTCGGTTTCCACCCCTTCGGCAATAACCTCCAGGTCTAGATTTTTAGCAAGATTTATGATGACTTTGGTGATTGCTCTGTCTTTTTCATCTTTTTCAATACCATGAACAAAATGCATATCCATCTTCAAACGATCGATCGGCAAATTCTTTAGCCTGTTTAAAGAGGAGTATTCTGTGCCAAAGTCATCGATAGAGATGGTAATCCCTAATTTCTTAAAATCGTTTAAAACCTGAACAATATTTGTTTCATTTATCGCAGAACCTTCTGTAATTTCCAATTCCAGATACTTGGGTTGAAGTCCGGTTTCTTGAAGGACATTTGCGATCTGCTCAACAATATTCGGGTCACGAAGTTGATTTACCGAAATATTAACAGACATCCGCACCGGAGGATAACCTTTTTCCTGCCAGATCTTATTTTGCCGGCAAGCTGTTTTAAGTACCCATTCTCCGATCGTGTTAATGATCCCGCTTTGCTCGGCAATCGGGATAAATACTGCCGGGGATACCATTCCCAACTCCGGATGCTTCCATCTTAACAAAGCTTCCATTCCGATGATTTTTGCTTCCGGAAGATGGACCTGAGGCTGGTAATACACCAGCAATTCTTCGCGTTCTAAAGCTCGGAACAGACTGTTTTTCAGTATCATTTTATTCCGAATGTCCTCTTTCATCTCGGAAGAACAGAGGGCATACTGGTTTTTCCCTTTTTCTTTGGCCTGATACATCGCAATATCTGAGTTTATAATCAACGTTTCCGTATCTTGTCCATCGATAGGATATAGCGCAATCCCTGCACTTGCTGTAACAAAGAATTCCTTACCTCTTAATACCGCCGGTTCTTTGAATAAACCCATGATTTTATCGGCAATGATCATAACATCTTGATAGTCGGAAATATTATTCAGCAAAATCAGAAATTCATCGCCGCCAAAACGGGATACCGTGTCGGTTTTGCGGGTGCATTCCAATAATTTCTGCCCGACTTTAGTGATCAGTTCGTCCCCGCCTTCATGGCCCAAAGTATCATTAACCGTTTTGAAAGAATCAAGATCCAGGAAAATCACCGCGAGCATCTTTTGAATCCGGCCGGCTTGGTGGATCGCTTGCGTGACCCTGTCCTGGAACAACACCCGGTTGGGTAGCTTTGTCAAATGATCATAGTAGGCTAGTTGTTTAATTTCTTTTTCCGCCTGGACTTTCGTCAGAGCGTCTCCCAAAATATTTGCAATGACCTTGAGTAAATCAATCTGGTCTTCACGCCATTTTTTAGGGGTTCTGCGGGAGTCAATCCCGAATGAGCCTAATATCTGACCGTTTCCAGCAATGGGCAGGCAAATGACTGATTTTGTATGAATCATTTTGCCCTCTGATATCTGATTCATGAGGATCGAGTCTTCCGCTCCCGGGCATTCTATCGCTTCTCTGATAACACGATCATGCCGGTACCAAGCAAACGGAAGGGTAACGCGATGTAGCTCCCGGTCCAGTAAATAAATCCATGCCCTGTCCATCTCAAAAAACCGTCCGCATTCCTCAAGCGCCTGACTGATTTTCTGCTCTAAATTCATTTGATTTGCTGTAATGAAATCCGAAGAAATCTTCGAGATTAATTTCTGCAGCTTCATCTGCTCAGCGTTTTCTTTCAGTCTGCGAATGTACAGTTTGTTGACATAGAGAGCCAACCCAAGAACGACAAGGAAAAACAAGATTCTTGCCAAATAGTCTTGAGCATTGATCTCAACGTTAACCTTTGGCGCTATGAACCAGCCCAGAATCTGGGTAGATATGATGGAAATTGCCAATGAAGCTAAGATAATGCGTTGATTGAACACCAGGGCAATAATTACAAAAATAATTGGAAACGCCCAAACCGTAATACTTCCGGATTCAATAAACCTTAAAGTGAAAATTGGAATGGAGAGAACACTCGCCACAAAATAAGTAATATCTTTTTTATCTTCCGCTATAGGCATCCACTTCACGAACAAAATGATAAGTCCTAAAAAAAGGACAGCGATACTTGTCAATATGACGGGCGTCAAATCGTTCGTCATGTCAAAAAGAAAAAACGAAACAAAATTAATAAAGCCGCAGGCAAACATAGCATAGGCCATATAGCTGATAATATTGCCGCGGGTGGATTCATTTAAGATGGTTTCTTCATCAGTGATGATCTTTTCCGGCTTCATCAGTCCATATTTTTTAATTGCGTAGTAAATGACGATGAGCGACATCGAGATAATAAAAGGAGCCAATTGGGGAAGCGGCATTTTCCAAAAAGTACTGGCGACAATATCCGTAAAGGATGCAAAGATTAAAGTCGCAATAATCCAAGATAGAATGAGCCTTGCCTTTTTCTTACTATTCCAGGAAGAAGCTTTTCTCCCCCATAACCAGATCATTCCTGCGGAAACGATGCAGAAAATAATATAATAATAATTGAAAAAAGAATTAAAGCCGCTATTCGGAACATTAATCCAGCCATTGGCTGTATGGATTAATTTATACTTCGATTCCGCGGAACCGGAGAGCCCATAAATATACATTGTCAGGACCGAGGGGAAATAAAGCAGAAGGTACAGCCACCATTTGTTTAGCAAATTTTTTTTCTCGGTTAGAATGATACTGAAATGAAGCAGGATGCTGAAAAACGAACCCCAACCAACGACTGAGATCCTGCGCCAGATTAAGCTAAGTTCTTGAGTCTGGGCAGAAACGCAAATGGAAAACCCGAAAGCCCATAGACTCAAGGAAATGCACAGCGCAAAAAAAGCTTTGTTCAATCCGGCTTTCGGGTCAAGATAAAGTGTATAGGCCCCAAGAAAGCTGCTCATTACACAAGAAAAGAAAAATAAAACTGAAAAGAAATGTGATGATTCCATATTTCCCTTCTCTGATGAAAATACTGCTAAGATCAGATTTACATCATTTTCAATAAAGTAATCAATGGCTATTCAACAAATTATTCTACTTTTAACTACATTTTCCTTCATCATTTTTCAGAAAGCATCAACTATTTTACAGAATTGCCTTATAATGCAAATGAATGTTCAACTTTATGTCAAAAAAATAAAGGCTATAAAGCCTTTACCTTGTTGTCAATAATTTTTATTTTTAAGCTATTATTTGTCAGTTCATCTCTCATTTCCCTGATAGCTTGCCAAGTCATATCTTGTTTTTCGGAAAATTCATTTTGTTTTTTGGTAAATTCATTTTGTCTTTCAGTAAATTCATTTTGCTTGTCGCTCAGCATTTTAATCTCTGTTCGTAAAGCCTTTTCCATGGAGTTTAGCTTTTCCAGAATTAAATCCGATTTATCCATACGCTCATCCCCCTGCTTCTAGGATCTATCATATCACCATGCGAATACTTCTACAAGAACTAACTTTACCATTTATAACCATTTGAGCAAAAATATTTTCTTATAGTTGATTGTTTAATAATGGTGACAAAGGAGGCGCTGGTTTAGCGGAACCAAACTTCACAACCATCAAATGGGTTGGCTGTTCCTAAATTCAAGTGCCCGTTTGCTGTTTTAAACAAGATCCTTGCGCCGTAGTTATGAGGATTTCCCAGGCCGTTTAAGGTAATGGGAGACCAATGAATGCCATCCTTAGACTTAAACAAATCAAATCCATTAAATGGATAGATTGCATCGCCTACTGTAAGCAGCACTGTAAGAATGATTCGCAGAAGTTCTTCTAAAAATCCCGGCAAATTTAGAATTGCAGGAATGATAGCGGGAACGAGCGGTTTAAGGAGTACAGACCAGTCAAATGTGCCCAGGAAGAACTCCCCATTGTATTCTTCCAGCTGCCAGCAGTATAAATTAAAGGGATTTCCTAAACCCGAGGGTTTATGGCTCAAAGCTTTGCCGCGTGTGCCCGTGGTGGGATTGGTAGGCTTTTTAGCCTTACTCCCGATTACCAGCTGCCAATGATCCTGCGCGTCTATCCTTACCAGATCAAAGGGTTTAAATGCAGAGAGATTCATCGGCTGTTGAGCAAGAAGGGGGAACATAATGGCGCCAACATATAAATGATCTTGAAACGCTCCAAGTGTTAAGGGAATAATATTAAGTGCATCACCGGCCCCCTTATCAATCACCAATTTCCATTCATTAATAATTGGTCCTGTGCCTTCAGTTCTCCAAAGTTCAAATCCTTCCACCTGATTAGAGGTAGCGGCATAAAGGTGTCCTTTAAAGCTTGCCATCATCATCACTTGCCCGCTTGGGTTTTTACCTTGGATAAATCCGGGATTGCCTGGATCCCCAGTAACCTGCTCCCATCTGCCATTTGGAAAGTGAACGGCAGGAGGGATATATTCATAAATCAGAGCAGTTAGAGTTTGAGAGATCTCATCTACAGTTGACATATAGAGTTTTTGGTTGGTATGAATCACCATCGCCCTTGTGGAAGTACCGTTAAGATTATCATTGGGTATTTCAAGCCAGGACAATCCATCTGTTGACCTAAATGTCCTTACCTTACTCTGACAATATCCACCGACATAAAGAGCCGTTTGACCGTTTAGGTCGGTATAACGGATCATATACCGAAAACCTTGGATGATATTGAAATCAGCTGGAGCTTTAAAAACTTTCTCCCAACCGGCATGGGGAAGTGCTTTGTTATAACGCCAGATTTCTGCTCTGTTATCGACAACCTCAGGGGTTAGCTCCTTCGGGATTTCGAAATCCCCCAATATTCCTGCATTCTTAATCGTCAGGAGAATGTTATAGAGAATATTTCTTCCGGTTCCTACATAGAGATATTCTCCCATCTCAGCCATTGACCAGGCATAGTTGTTTTGCATGGCGTTGTTGGGGTTTGTATCAAAACCGTTTAGGGGAGTTATTTTTTGGAAACCATATTTATTGAACACTTAATCACCCTCCAAAAATTAGGACAGACTTTTCCCTGGTACATCATATGAACATTGTCCACTTCTGACACAATTTATGTGTATAGTTCTCGTACCAATCAGGATTACATACCGGTTCTCAACACATTCATCCGGAATTGCAGAAAGTAATTGTAAGCTGGCTAAAAGATTTGTAAAATAAGAATAAAAAGGGAGCGATAGCATGTTAATCGTCACGACCGAAAATATCAAAGGTTACAAAGTAACGGATGTTAAAGGCCAGGTGTTCGGTCTCGTTGTTCGCAGCCGGGGATTAGGCGGGAATATCATAGCTGGGCTGCGCAGTCTTATCGGTGGAGAAATCCATGAATACACCGCCCTGCTTGAAGATACCCGTAAACAGGCGATAGACCGTATGGTTAAGAATGCCCAGGCTATGGGAGCAAACGCTGTTGTGATGATGCGGTTTGATTCCAGCGAAATTGGACAGACCATGAGTGAAATTGTCGCCTTTGGGACTGCGGTTGTGGTGGAGAAAGAAGTTTAAGATGAGAATAGCGGCTGAAATCTATATATTATTGGAAGTTGGTATATTTCTTATCATTGCCTTCCTTTCCTGGTTTCTTTGGGATAAACGTTATCGAAAAAATCAGGGAAACGATATACCCAAAGGGTATATGGCTACGGATGAGGTTTTTATCGACCCAGTTAACGGGAAGAAACTTAAAGTCTATTATGAACCGGAAACCGGTAATCGGTTTTACAAAGAGGTTAAAGACTAACTACAGGCCGCTGATGAAGTGGGTATACGATCCTTCATCGCGGCTTTTTCTCGCCTTAAGCAATTTCTATAATTTCTTAATTTATAAAGGATTATAAATTATAGGACAATAATCAACTATATTAATATAATTAATTATTATATTAATATAGTTAACACACTAGTTGACAAAATTAATATTTGTTGCTATTCTTAATTTGTAAAACCTTAGAGTGGTTCCAATTTGGGGGTGAAAATGATTCAATACAAAGCGCCGGGTTTGTGTCCGATTTGCGGACATAGCCTGTATGTCAGCAAACTGAACTGTATGAACTGCAACACTACCCTGGAAGGGCAGTTTATCCCATGTAAATTTTGTCAGCTCCCTCCCGACCAGCTTGAATTTATTGAAGTCTTTATTAAGTGCCGGGGTAACATCAAAGATGTGGAAAAGGAACTGGGAATTTCTTACCCTACCGTCAGGGGACGCCTGGACAGCGCCATTCAAGCATTGGGATATAAAGTGGATGGTTCGGATCTGCAGGAGGAAAGAGAAAACCGCAAGGAAATTCTGGACGCCCTGGATCGCGGAGAAATCACTTCGCAGGAAGCCGCCAGCCGCCTGAAAAAGGCTGGAAAATAAGAAGAGTGGAAATAAGAAAGGGAATGGTGTCATGAGCAGCGAAAGGTTAAAAGTCCTGGAAATGATCCAAGAGGGTAAAATTACTGCTGCCGAAGGGATGGAGCTTCTGAAAGCCATCGAGGAAAGTGCGCCTGAAGTCAGTCCTGCCGTGTCGGTTTTTGCGAACCGTTTTTTACGAGTCCGGGTAGAAGGGGAGAAAGCGCCGAAAGTCAACGTCAATATTCCGATGAACCTGGTTAAATCGGTGACAAAGCTGGCCAATGCGGCGATGGCCTTCATCCCGCCGGAAGCAAAAAGTGAAATCGACAAAAGAGGAATCGACCTTGAATACCTTCTGAATGAACTTATCCAGGAATTAGAACAAGGATCTTCCGGCGGTAAACTGGTAGATGTCGATGTCGATGATCCGCACGAAGGAAGGATGAAAGTTGAGGTATTTGTGGACTAAGCGGCCGCGAAAAGCTTTTCTGATCGTGGTCAGCATCAGAAACAAAAACCGCAGGAAATGGCTGATTCCTATTCCGGTTTGGGTAGTGGAAGATACATTCGAGGCCGTACAGGATATCGCCTGGGTAGGGGAGCGGATTCTGAAGCTTTCGGGAAAGCACGATGAGAATAAACAAGCCGACAGGGATAAACGCGCTGACAGCCAATGGCGCCAATATATCATAGGGATGCCTGTGAGCGCCGTGCTTCAAGCCGTAAGCGGCATCATCCGGGAGTTGCGCACCTGCGGCAGATTCAGGATGATTGAGGTTGAAGACAAGGCCATTCAAATTTATGTGGATTTATTTTAATAAGGGGAACAGAACATGCACAAATGGGTCCTGACATGTTTAATCAATGTTTTGGCATTGATCATCGCTTCTTATATCGTACCGGGGATTGCGGTAAGTAATCCGCTAGCACTGCTGGGGGCCGGACTGCTGCTCGGCGTAATCAACCTGCTTATACGGCCTGTGATCCTGCTGCTGACCATTCCTTTCAGCTTACTGACTTTCGGATTATTCATCCTGATCGTCAATACCTGGATGGTCATGCTGACGGCAGCCTTGATGCCCGGTCTGGGGATTCACGGGTTCTTCGCAGCCTTTGTGACCTCCCTCATTGTTTCGCTGTGTAATTGGCTGGTCAAAGATTTAAAAGAAAAGAAAAGATAAAGATCGTATAAGAAAAAGAGCGGACAAAACCGCCTGCCTGAACAGAGATGTCGAATTTTGTTTGATGCAGCGTAGCCCTTCGGGAATATATCCTGAAGGGTTTCTGTTATTCAGCTTACCGGATCTTTTCTTTTGCCTGGAACAACGAGACTGCCTCTTCGATCGTATGGCAACTGTTCAAGCTCACCTGACTACAAATGTTAACTTATTCAATTGATCAATCATAGAATAAAACCAAGATTTACATCTGGATATGGATTGTCCGAATACTTAAAAGGAATGCACAGACCGATGAAGAATGTTATAATTATAGGAAGAATGATCTTTTATTATTTTTAATGTGGATTTAAGGTTATTTTCGTATGATTTTGTAGAAATAGGGAATAACCGATCCTTTTAGGAGCGTTGATGGACATTGGGAATGAATAAAATCCTCAAGCTGCTTGGGCTGAATATTGGCATAGCCGCCGTGCTGATTGTTATCTTTTCCCCGGGAATTGTCGGATTAAAAATAGGGGGATCCGGCGCATTTGTCACCGCTTTGAGCTGTACGATCTTATTTATCTGTGCAGTCCTGTTTCTTTATGGCAATTACAAAATGTTGATGGAAAAAGTAAAAATGGTTCAGACCAAAGAGCTTGATTCTCCGGAGGAATATGCAGCAGCCTTACGGCTTCATCGCCATAAAAAGACGTTTGCCGAAACCATCGATCTGCTGACCGGACAAATTGAGAGAATTGAAAAGAAACAGGAAACTATTATAGATGTCCTGCAGCAGAAATTCAGCCCGTCAGAAATGAGCTTCCAAAAGTTTCAGGCAGTGGTCACCGAAGTGGGAGAAGTTTTCTATATTAATATCAAAAGCATTATCAATCGGCTCAATGCCTTTGATGAAGAAGATTACATATTTATCACGCGCAAAGCAGGAAAATCGCTTTCGGAAGAATTCAGGAAAGAAAAACTCAGTGTCTATCATGAGCATATGGCATTTGTCAGCAATGCGGCACAGCAAAACGAACAAATCTTGCTGAAACTGGATAAGCTGCTGCTTGAAATATCCAAATTAACCAGTCTGGAAAGCAGTGAAATTGAAAATATGCCAGGCATGGAAGAAATTAATAACCTGATTCAACAAGTCAAATATTATCGGTAAAGGGAAGGGATCAAAAGAATGGCAAGAGTAGGTTCTCCAAAAAAGCTCCTGATTCTGCTGGGTGCTGCGGTTTTTGTCTTCACTGTTGTCTACTTCGGTATTTCGCTGACGAAGAACTTAGGGAAAGATGATGTCCAGGTAAATGCTGAAAAAGCAGGAAAGACCCTGGAAAGCATCGTCCAAGACATCAAAGTGAATCAGACTGATCTCGTCAAGGGACAAGTGAACCTGGATGCGGCTAAACTGAAAGATTCCCTGCCGAATATCTCCAAATATCCCGCGCAGGTAGACAAGACGACGGATGCCTATGTGGAAATATTCTCTTCCACGGAAAAAGCGGGCAGCGGTACGGACGGCTGGTTAACGGAAGTCGCCACAGACTTTAATAACGCTGGAATCATGGTGGACGGAAAACCGGTATCGGTCAGGATCCGGGGGATTGCCTCCGGTGTGGCTGCCGACTACATTACTTCCGGCAAGTATGTGCCGGATGCGTTTTCACCTTCCAATGAACTTTGGGGTGAAATGATAAAGTCTGAGGGCGTACAGACCCAGCTGGTAGAGAAGAAGCTGGCCGGAAATGTAGCCGGAATCCTGATCTCCAAGTCGAAAAACGAGGAACTGATCAAAAAATACGGCGCCATTAATATCAAAACAGTTACAGATGCAGTCTCGGCCAATGAACTGGCCATGGGATATACCAATCCTTTTGCCAGCTCGACAGGATTGAATTTCCTGATAACGGCCTTGGATACATTTGACAGCAGCAATTTGTTAAGTGATAAAGCAAAAAAGGGCTTTGAAACGTTCCAGAACAATATTCCGTTCGTAGCCTATACCACCCTGCAGATGAGAGATTCTGCCAAGTCCGGTGTACTGGACGGATTCATGCTGGAATATCAGACATATGCCAATTCGCCGGAGCTGCAATCGGATTACGTCTTCACACCGTTTGGGGTAAGACATGACAGCCCGGTTTATGCCATTGGCAATTTATCTTCAGAAAAAACAAATATCCTGAAAACCTTTATTGATTTTGCCAAGCAGGACAAATACCAGAAATTGGCCACCAAGTATGGATTCAATCATTTGAATGAGTATAAGTCCGAGCTGGGACCGGTTAACGGAAGCGTCATCAGCAAAGCCCAGGAATTGTGGAAAGAAAAGAAGAACGGTACCAAAAATATTTGTGCCGTTTTCATCGCCGATGTTTCCGGAAGCATGGCCGGGGAGCCTTTGAACAAGCTGAAACAGTCCTTGCTGCAGGGAGCAAACTTTATCGGCAAAGACAATCGGGTAGGTTTGATTTCTTATTCCAACAATGTCACGATTAATCTTCCGATCCAACCGTTTGATATCACCCAGCGTTCTTATTTTGTAGGGGCTGTCAATAGTCTGGAAGCCAATGGTAATACGGCAACATTTGATGCGATCGCAGTTGCCACTCAGATGATTCAGGAACAGACGGCATCCAATCCGGATCTGAAACCAATGATCTTTGTCCTGAGTGACGGGGCAACCAATAGAGGCCATAGCCTGGATGAAATCCGAAGTGTGCTCGAAACGTATCAAATTCCGATTTACACGATCGGCTATAATGCCAAAATTGAGGCGCTGCAAAGCATCTCCAGTATTAACGAGGCTGCGAGTATCAACGCCGATACCGATAATGTCGTCTATCAGCTCGGCAACCTTTTCAATGCACAAATGTAAAAAACGCCAAGATACTATAATATAGGACGGATAAATAAGGGAGGACAAGGAAATGTCTTTTTCGATGGAAGTCGCCAATGAAGCGGCCATTAAACAGGAAGTGATCGAACAGGTTCAGCCGGTGCCTGAAGAGGTGGCCCAGCTGCAAACTTTAGCCAATACTAACGTCGCGGAAATCATGTCTTTGGACGTCGCATCGCTGGAGAGCAGACGGCAGATCCTGCAGTCTCTGGATTCTTTCGGGACGGCCACCATGAAAAACTCATCTGAGAAGAATTCCCTGCTCCAGATCACTGTGGGCAATTTAGCCAAAGACGGAGACGAAGGCGGCGTCGTCGCTCAGGGATTGATGGAACTTCACCGGGAATTAAAGGACCTGGACCCGAGTATCATTGATTTTACGAAAACAGGATTCCTCGGTAAAATTTTTAACCCGATCAGAGCCTATTTTGATAAATATGAGAAGGCGGATTCAGCCATTGCCGATATTGTCGTTTCTTTGGAAAAAGGAAAGACGACCTTAAAGAATGACAATACAACACTGGAGATTGAGCAGCAATCCATGCGGGATCTGACCAAGAAACTCCGCAAAGAAATTGAGCTCGGAACACTGATGGACCAGGCGATTGAGAAGCAAGCAGAAATAGCGAAGGCCAATAACGAAGACCCGGAAAAAATCAAATTTATTACGGAAGAAGTGCTCTTCCCTCTCCGGCAGCGGCTGATGGATCTGCAGCAGATGATCGTCGTAAACCAGCAGGGCATCATGGCTATTGAAATTGTGATCCGCAACAATAAAGAGCTGATCCGGGGTGTCGACCGGGCTAAAAACGTTACAATTTCTGCTCTGCGAATCTCGGTAACGATCGCGAGCGCTCTTTATAACCAGAAGATCGTCTTGAAAAAGATCCAGCTCTTAAACGAAACCACCAATAATATCATCAGCAGTACTTCCAAAATGCTCAAAGAACAGGGAATGGAGATCCATAAGCAGGCGATGGAAGCAAATATTTCCGTCGATACCCTGAAAAGCGCCTTTGCAGATGCTTTGTCCGCTCTGGATTCCATCAGTACCTATAAGCAAGAAGCCCTTCCCAGAATGCGGGATACGATCAATCAGTTCAAGGAACTAGCTGAAAAAGGGGAACAGCAGATCCAGCAGCTGGAAAACGGTCATAAATTGTCGTTCCTGTAAGTCACAAAACTTATGAATAAAGGACATTAGCTTGATTAGGCGCACCCTGATGATGAATGATCGTTTGCGGAATGAATACTGCTTTTTTGGGAGAAAATGAAGGAAAAACCAAAGGAGAACCGTTATGACAGAAGCAATCATTCCGCAGCCGACTTTCCCTGCGCAGCACCAGGATTTTCAGCCCGGACTGGAAACATTAATGAACCCGAGCCCTGCCTTTGAGGATCCCAACTATCAGCCGGGAGGCAAACTCCGGGGGAAAATTGCCCTGATCAGCGGAGGGGACAGCGGGATCGGCAGGGCCGTTGCGATTCTCTATGCCAAAGAAGGCGCCGACCTGGCAATTATCTATTTCAATGAACATCAGGATGCAGAAATGACCAAGGCAAGAATAGAACAGCTTGGCCGTCGCTGCCTGCTGATCGCAGGGGATGTCGGCGACGAGATGTTCTGCAATCAGGCCGTCCGGGAAACGATCCAAACCTTTGGTCATCTGGATATTCTGGTCAATAATGCCGGGGAGCAGCATCCCCAGAACTCTATTCTGGATATCACTTCCGAACAGCTGGAAAGAACATTCAGGACAAACATCTTTGCCATGTTTTACCTGACCCGCGCCGCACTGCCTCATCTCCAAAAAGGCGCTGCGATTATCAATACGGCTTCAATTACCGCCTATCAAGGTGAAGTCCGTTTAATCGATTATGCTTCTTCGAAAGGTGCAGTCGTATCTTTTACGCGGTCTCTGTCCGAATCCTTAGCCAAACAGGGAATCAGGGTCAACGGCGTAGCACCCGGCCCGATCTGGACTCCGCTTATTCCCGCTTCTTTCAGTGCCGAGGAAGTTCATACCTTCGGCAGTACGAACCCGATGCAGCGTGCCGGCCAGCCGGTGGAGCTTGCTCCCGCCTACCTTTTTCTGGCCGATGCCGATTCCGCCTATATGTCAGGCCAAATCCTGCATATCAACGGCGGGACGATTATCAATAATTAGAAGAAGCGAGGTTTATAGGCCTGTTCGCTTTGCAAAACAGTTTTAAGCAGGCGGCTTAATAAAAATGCTGCTGTTTCCGTGGAAAGGTGTTCCACGGAATTTTTTTGTCAAGACAAGGAGGAACCATTGACACATATATCGTCAGATGATATATTATATATCGTTAAAAGATATATCGGAGGATGATTGGTTTGGATAATAATACACCTTTGACAGAAGCCTTGTTTTATATCTTATTGGCAGTTCGCACACCGAATCATGGCTACGGGATTATTCAGGATATCAGCGAAATGACCGGCGGAAGAGTCACATTAGGACCGGGGACCTTATACGGGGCGATTAATTCCATGCTTTCAAAAGGGTGGATCCGTTTATACAGTGAGGATAAGGAATCCAGAAAGAAAAAAGAGTACCTTCTAACGGGCCGGGGTGTGGAAGTCTTTCAGCACGAAGTTCAAAGGCTGAATGAACTTGTTAAGAATGCAAAAAAGATGGATGAGGGGCGGAACTAAAAGATGTTAAAATTCAGAATGTATTATGACAAAGATGCCGAACAGGATTGGCTTCAAAAAATGTCTTTAGAAGGATGGGCTTTGAAAAGATTTTTCCTTGGATTTTATACGTTTGTGCCTTGTGAACCCGGTGAATACAATTATCAGATAGATTTACTGGATAATTGGAACGGCGACAAGGCTGATTATGCATCTTTCATGACGGATACGGGCGTAGAAGTCATCGGTCAGTGGTGGAGATGGGTCTTTTTGCGGAAAAAGGCTGCAGACGGGCCCTTTGAGATGTATACGGATGCCCAATCTAAAATCATGCAATACAGTAAGATCAAGCGTTTTTTCACCGTTTTTTTGGCCATAGAAATCATCTGTTTCTTGGTGGAGTTGATGGCAGCCATTGATAGCGGTGAGGTTCTCTTTGGGGCTTTTACAGTGTTACTTGGGATCATTGCTTTAGCGATGTTAAAGATCGTGTGGAAATGCCAGTGGAAAATTGAGCAGTTAAAACGTGAGGAAATATGAAGAAGTGACAGCCTTGGGACAAGGCTGTTTTTTTATGACAAGCGCTGATAGCATGGGGAAAATAAAGGAGAACGAATTTATTTGGAGAATTTTACTAAAATGAAGTCCTTATTGCATAGGGGCCTGAAAATTTTGAGATTGCTGTTGTTGTACGGCTTGTCTTCCCTTTTCTATAGACGTCAAGTCCTTTGGACTAATCATGGATAGCAGCTGTTCTAATTCTCCGACGTGTTGTCTTTCTTCATCAGCAATATGGTGGAGAACCTTTTTTGCTCTCTCATCATTTGTTGCCATAGCATGCGATTCATAGCCGATAATTGCTTCGTACTCCCCTGCAATATCAACCCGAAGGGCCTGGGCCAACTCCTCATTGGACATTTGCTTAGGGACATTGGCTACAAATGGATTTCCAAGTAAAGCCATAAGATCATATCCTTCCTATGAAAATGAGTTTATCTTATAGTTTGCCTGTTTATGAAAGCGGTAATCAGGTATTTATTGGTAACGATTACGGCAGCCAGCAACGAAGGTGAGTAAATATAAAAAATAATAGGTTTTGGGGAGATAAGATGAATGTGCACCGGATGAAAAAAATGAAATATGGGTGGGTTTGCCTTGCGCTAATCCTTTTGCTGGTGTCAGGCTGCGCTGCGCAGCCTGAGTCTGCCACGGGTCCTGCCGGTGCTGCTGAACCATCTCCGGCAACTGAAAACACCGGCAGCCAAGGAGACACAGCGCCGGGGCTACAGGAGACCGGAGCTTCAAGTGAGAATAGTGCAGCTATCTCGGATGAAAAAAGTGACAGCATGCACAGCGGGAAGTTTTTCGCCAAGAACGGCAACATCCTGATTTATTATGCCGAGCTGCAGGACGGGATTTATATGGTGGATACCGTAAAGAATACAGTACGGCGACTGGTAAAGACCCACTCCGTGCATAAGCTCTACTTTGACGGCACCTATGTCTACTATGTGCCCTACTATTATCTGGGACGGGGTATTTACCGGGTTGACCTTAAGGGAAACACAGAAAAGATCTGTACGAACTCTTCGCTGCAATTGTGGCTGACAGAAGATAAGATCTATTTTACCGATCAGATCGGTTTTGACGATATTAACCAGACCCCGCGCGGAAATTTGTGTACGATGAATAAAGACGGCACCAACATCCAGATCTTGATCAAGAATGTCGGCAATTACTTTTCCATCCAGGACGAATGGATTTATTACACCCACATGAATAACAGGGACCTTTACCGGGCGGCCTTGGACGGGAGCCGCAGTGAATTGCTGGCCGAAGGGCGCACCTATATCACTGCTGCCGACAATGACTATCTGATTTATACGGATTACGAAGACAGTGAAACGCAGCATTTGCTGAATAACCGGACCGGTGAAAATATTATCCTTGGACAGTTTGGAGGAGGCTCCCGTTATAACGGCCAATTCTACATTGTGACTGAAGAGCGGGGTCCGGATGGTATTCCTTCTTCCGCAGGCTGGTCGGTCTTCCGGGTCGATCAAAAAGCAGGAAAAGCCGTGAAACTTGCTTTCCTGAAAATGGACCGGTTTGGACTCGATAGCATGAGCTATGTGTATGGTGATTGGCTCTATTTTTACACGATGGATGGCGGGCCCACCGGTCAAAGGGGGACATACCGGGTAAAATGGCCTTGCGATGATTATGAAGCCGAGTATCTCGTCGACGGATATCTTTTTTATTTGGACGGCTATGGCTATTATATTGAGGAAGACGAAAATGCCCAGCCCCCTACTTTTGCCCGGATCAATCTGCAAATCGGGGAAGTCAGCCGCTGGCCGTTTCAGGAATAGGCAGAACCCAATGGTAGTGTAGTCATCGCCAAGCCAAGGTGGAAGTAAATTCATAAAAGAGTACTCGAAAGAGACTCGTCGATATCGCATGCAAAAGTCTCAATAATAGTATCATTATTGATGTTAAAAAGAAGAAGGATAACTGTTCGCTAAGGGGGAAAAACAGAATGAAGGAACGCTTTGCCAATTGTATAAACGCCAATAAAAGGCGCAGGTGTTTGGGTGTCTTTGGCGTTTTCTTAGCAGCAGTTTGTCTGATCGGAGGGCTCACAGCCTGCAATCAGGCATCACCGGCGATGGAGTCGGGACAGGATAAAACGTTGGATGTTTATACGAATTCTGTTACTGGCGGCAGCCTTGTTTTTCCGGAAAGCTGGCAGGGTAAATATGTCACCGCGCCGATCCACGAATATGACGATCGAACGTTTATTCAAGTCTACAGTAAAAGTAATCACGATAAATACAAAGAATACAGACCTGACTTCGGCTTTCTGTTCAGCATTCTGCAGATCCCCGAGGATGAGCTGAGAGGCTACGGATGGGATGGCGGCGAATGGGGAACAAACATGATCCCGTTCGCTCAAAAAAAAGTAGACGGCAAAGACTGGATTTATTTTGTCCGGACCCCGACTGATAGGCAATATGATCCCGGCGATGACACCTTGAAAAACGACTATCTGCAGCTCCAAAGCGAAATTCCCCTTCTGTTGCAAAGCTTTTGTCAGAGAGGCCAACTGGAAGCATACGCAACAGACATCAAACTTCTCAAGTACCGCAATGCCGAAGTCAAAAATACGGTGGCGATTCCGCAAAGCAACAAGGAATTGGTTGAGCGGATTTCTACCTTGTTAACCGATGCTTCTCCCACCAAGATGCAGAGTATCAACGTTGTCCCCGATGCCAAAAGTTATGTCAAGGTCATACTGTCCCCGCAAAATATCTATTACCTCTATGAGAAGGGCGGCAAGTACTATGCGGAAAAGCCCTATGTCGCCATTAGCGAACTGAAGGCCAAAGCCTATCAAGAAATTCTCCTCTCAGCCTTTGGGGTGATTCCAGCCGATCCCGACACCCTGGATAAACAACAGCTTTTGAAGCCGGTTCAGGAGATGATTGCACTTTATGAGCAAGGTACGCCGCCGGAAAATGGAAGTGAACTTAAGTTTGAACAGTACCAGCTGGAAACATTTGATCCGGTCGTGAAAACCAGCAAAGATTTTGAATTGGACGAGGGAGCACCGCCGGAATACGAATACACGGCAACCGTTCGTTTCGGGGTGCAAAAGCAAAATGAAATGATCATGCAGCTGAACCGCATTTCCGATACATCCGCTTCCGGTGGGGCAGCGCAATGGAAAATAATCGGTGTAAGCTTTCAGGTACCTGTTGCAAAGAAAGACAGTGCCTGGTTATTTGATCTGGCAATCGCCAACCGGTTCGATTATGTTCCCGAATTTGAAGAAGGGAAGGCTCCTGCCGAAAGCCCGGATTACTTGTATTATGCCTTCATTCTTTTTGACATTAACGAATGGAAAGCGGGTCACAATTATCTTACCAAGCAATACGTGGAGGATGTGATCACATCCCATTTTCCAGTGAAGAAAGTCATTCATCAGTCTTCAGACCGAGACTGGAATTTTGACGGCAAGGTCTATACGGTTAAGCCCGGCAGCTATAGACTCGAGCCGATCTACGGCTTACAGCAAGTCCGATCGTTCAAGCAGAACGGCAAAACGATCTATGATGTGGTCGTGGAACAATATGGCTTTGATGAATTTGCTTACGTCTCCATCTATGACTATCAGCTTCTCGCCCCGGATGACAAACAAACTTTAACCAAACCTATGCAATATGTGCTGGAGAAAAAAGGTGAAAAGATTAAAAGCGGTAAGCTAAAGGTCTGGCAAGCAATCCGGGAAATGATCAACGAGGGCGATACGGCTAAACTTAACAAGGTCAGTACGGAGCGTTTTAAATTCTATCTCAATGAGAAGACAAATGAAATTGTTTTTCTTGAGCATGATGTCAGAGCTTATTAAAAGAAAATAAAATATTTAGCGGCTGCGATACGGGGAACGGTCTAGATGGGTACGCAAATCTCGCACAGGTGATTGTCAATCATGGCAGGTATGTATCTTTCAAGGATAGGTCTGGAAACGTCCGGCTGCTGGCCTTTGGCTGATAGCTCGGAAAAGATTTCACTCCACGCTTCCTGAACTGCTTCGGCGGTGTGAGCAACCGTAAAAACGGCGTATCTACCGCCGGGCAGTTTCGCTTCGTTTACACCAGCATCCGTTATTGTATAGTCATCGGCGACAACAATGCAGACATCATAACGGCAACTTTCAGACGGTGTTGTTTCGGGATTATCCCGTGAAATTCCCAAAATGATTGCAGATTTTGTAAACAGACCATTGGCCTTGACCCATACCTTGAATTTCTCCATAAGCGTATAATTCTGTACACCATAGGGGCCAACCCGCCGCATATATGCTATGCGGTTTGCCGGCATTTCTTGAAGCTGATAAGCCATTGTCACCACTCCTTTTTCATTAACATATTTGAACGGTAACATGCTTTAAAATGTATTTCAACAACTCTTTTTATTATGTTTTTCGAGAGTTTCATGCGGCAGACGGCACGACGGACGAGATGATGATGAGCAGAACGGGGAAGGTGGGATACGGCCAGGGAGAAAATTTTCACGCTGTCCGGCTTCCGTACGGAAAAGGCAAAGCAGCAATGTACTGCATTTTGCCGGGCGAAGACGAAACCCTCCGGGATTTTATCGCGTCACTGAACGCCAGTAAGTGGAAAGCAATAAAAGAAAGCATCTCAGAACGGGATAATGTGCTGGTGCAGCTGCCGCGTTTTAAACTGGAATACGAATCAAAAATTTAAACGACAGCCTGACCGCTTTGGGGATGGGCGAAGCCTTTACGGAGAAAGCTGACTTTTCCGGTATCCAAAGTGACATTTGTATCAGCCGGGTACTTCATAAAGCGGTCATCGAGGTCAACGAAGAGGGCAGTGAAGCCGCCGCAGCGACTGCTGTGGAAATGACGAAGGGTTTAGCGAACCTTTGGCTTTCATCGCCGACCGGCCATTTCTGTTCATCATTGCGGATGATGAAACGGGGACGATTCTATTTATGGGCAAGGTGCATGAAGTGAAAATATAATAGCCCTAAGAAAAATATTCTCAAAACCAAAGAAAAAAGAAATAACTATAAATAATGGTATAATTATGAATATTACTACCAAATGGAATAAGTGATTGGCTTCTATCATATTTACGGAGGAATCATCATGCTCTATGAAATCCATTTAAAAACGAATAAAAAGGAAGAAATGTTGGATATTACGGCTCAGATTGAAAAATATCTGGTGCAGGAAAACATCCAGGAAGGGATTGCCGTTGTCTTTTCGGTCCATACCACAGCAGGGATCACGATTAATGAAAACGCTGACCCGGATGTACAAGCGGACTTCTTGCGCAGGCTGGATAAGATCTACCCGCAGCATGATCCTGAAGACAGGCATTATGAAGGGAACTCTGCCGCCCATCTAAAAAGCAGTACGGTAGGCCCCTCCCAAACCGTGATGATTCAAAATGGCAAGCTCCTCCTTGGCCGATGGCAGGGAATCTACTTTTGTGAATTTGATGGTCCCAGAGAACGGACTTTTTTGGTAAAGATTCTTCCGGGGTAAAGCAAGAGCCTTATTGAATTCACAATCAATGAGCGGTTAGGATCAAATCGTTAAGGGGGTAGGATAATGGAATTCAACAGCCTTAACCAGTACATACGCTATATTGAATTAGACAGGGAGCGTGTCCCCTCCTTTGCGGAATACCCCTTTCATTTACCTGCCATCAAGAACTTAGACAGGTTGTCTTTTCACCCCAAAGTAACGTTCATCGTCGGGGAAAATGGTTCGGGGAAATCAACTATTTTAGAATCAATCGCGGTTGCGTTTGGTTTTAATGCGGAAGGCGGGACAAAGAATTTCAATTTTACTTCCAGAGCGACGCATTCAGACTTGAATCAATATATCAAAATTATCAAAGGAGCCAAAAGGCCCAGAGATGGTTTCTTCTTCAGAGCAGAGAGCTTTTATAATTTTGCCTCCAATGTTGAAGATTTAATGTTGGAAGGGGCTTATGGCGGAAGATCGCTGCATGAACAGTCGCATGGCGAGTCATTTTTTGCGGTTTTTCAGAATCGGTTTTGCCGGGAGAGTATCTTTATTCTGGATGAACCGGAGGCGGCGTTATCTCCTTCACGGCAAATGTCGATGCTGACAAGGATGCATGAATTGATCAACGAAGGGTCTCAGTTTATCATTGCCACGCATTCCCCGATCATCATGGCCTACCCGGATGCCTTGATCTATCAGATTCGTGACGGATTTGAGCAGGTACGCTATGAAGAGACGGAGCACTATCAAATCACGCGTTCTTTCTTGAATAACACGAAAAAAATGCTGGATATTTTATTGGAATAAATGGAGATCGTTTTCTGGTACCAATTCAATCCGGCGGAAAAAGGGATTTGCGTTACTTCCTCCTAACGTTGAGTTAGACTCGCGAGCCAAAAAAAGCCCCTCCTTGTAATAAACAGTTTTTGTTATTTAAACTGTCTACACAAGGGGAGCATATCAGTTTGATCGGTGTTCTGCTTATTTTTGTCTTTATTATTCCTGTTTTGGTTTAATGTTCTCAGCGATTACTTTTACTGTTTCTGCGAGTGATTGATGGGCTTTCGATAATTTCCAAATTGCGATGATTGTAAAAACATAACTGACAATAATTCCAATCATGAAAATAAAATACAAGCCAAGAGCAGCACCCGAAAATTCCATAATAACACCCCCTATTATTTATTTATCAATCAATAGTTAAATAATTCTTTCTATAAATGGAATATCCTTCAAAAAAACAAAAAAATCTCGGGTAAGATGGATACGATTCTAAATCTGGGGTTAAACGACTACTTGGGTATTCGAAGAGACTGCCGATTATCTGTGGTATGATTGATGATTTTATTATACAAATAAATGGAAATTCGAGATTTCTATCAATGAAAGGGTAAACGATGAGTGGCATAGAACAAGAGATACAGCGCCGGCTATTCGAACTGCAGGATTTGAAATACAAAGAGTTTGCGTGCAAACTTATGCCTACAGTGAACCCGGAAACCGTGATCGGCGTCCGCACACCGGATCTGCGGAAGCTCGCCCGGGAATTTGCCAAAACGCCGGAGGCTTCGGAGTTTCTCCAAATCCTGCCGCACGCCTATTATGAAGAAAATAATCTGCACGGTTTCCTGATTGAAACGATCAAGGATTATGAGACCGCAGCTCGCGCCGTTGACGCCTTTCTGCCGTACATCGACAACTGGGCAACCTGTGATCTGATTTCACCGAAGATATTTAAAAAGCATTTACCAGAGCTCTACGCAAAAATCAAAGTCTGGCTGATATCCAACCGGACCTATACAGTGCGTTTCGGGATGGGAATGCTGATGAGCTTCTATCTCGATGACGATTTCCGGCCGGAGATGCTTGATCTGGTGGCGGGTATCCGGTCGGAGGAATATTATGTCAACATGATGATTGCCTGGTATTTCGCAACAGCATTGGCTAAACAGTACGAAGCGGCTTTACCGTACATTCAGGAACAGCGTCTGGAGAAGTGGACGCATAACAAAGCGATCCAGAAAGCGATTGAGAGCTACCGGATCAGCGACAAAGCAAAGGCGTACCTGCGAACGCTGAAAATAAAATAACGGGTTAAATCTCAAATGTACCGTATTTTTTAAGGATGAAAGATATAATAACGCCAAAAATCGTTAAAATGATTAGCGCAAACAGATTGGTGAGAGGTTCCAATTGTATTTGAGGGGCAATATTCAATAAGGGCATAAACAATCCCATCGAAGCAAACCCAACGGCGTTGCTCACGATGATGCCTTTTAAAATGGCAAAATCCTTACCGGTCATTTTCATGACGATAACTAATATTATGGTTGTGCCAATACCCAAGGCCATTGTTCCGACTATTCCTAAAAATATCCCGATGGGTGAATTAACTTCACTCCAATTTAGAAAAACATCTGCGGCTATATTCCATGGAGATGTCATCGGAATTCCCAAAGCGATAATTATATAGGATAAGACGTCCATGATCATTGTGCCAATAATACCTGCAATGGTAGCAGCTCCAATAGAGTCTTTCATTTTTGGATACCCCCATAGTATTAAAATTTGTTATTAATGTTTCTCTGTTTAAATGCTTTTTATGTATAAGGTAGACATCGTTATTCCATGATTGGGGGCTCTGGCGTCAACTCTTTTTATCCGGGCCTACAACTTGTTCTCCAATTTTAAAAAGGAAAAACGACAATGATAATAAGTGTAAGCAGGCGAACAGATATCCCGGCATATTATGCAAAATGGTTTTATAATCGCCTAAAGGAAAAGTCTGTTCTTGTCCGTAACCCGATGAATATTCATCACATCAGTAAAATTGACCTTTCGCCGGATGTCGTTGACGGTATTGTTTTCTGGACGAAAAATCCGGCGCCGATGCTTGAACGGTTGGACGAGCTGAGAGCCTACACCTATTATTTTCAGTTTACCCTTAATGCCTACGGAAAAGATATTGAACCGAATGTACCGTCAAAAAATGATATTGTGATTCCAACATTTCAAGAACTGTCTAGAAGAATTGGCAAGGACAAGGTGATTTGGCGGTACGACCCGATTCTGTTCAATGCGGATTATACAACGGCGTATCATCTTAAGTTTTTTAAGTCGCTTGCAGCAAAGCTCGCCGGTTACACAGAAAAATGATGCTGCGCATAATCCGGAATCTCCATTGCTGTTTGGCAGTGTCGGCGAAAATGATGTGGTAAAGACCCGTGATCTTAAATCGTGCCGCAATTGTCAGTCCGAATTGTTTTAGGAGCGATTGGGAAAAGTCCATACCTTAGAGTTTTATTGCAAATTATTGTAAAAAAGAAAAGGAAATAGAAAAATAAAAGAGAATTAAACAAAATTGGGTATTTTAGCCAAGTGGAAATTCCCGAATAAATGTTCGGAAATTCCATAGTTATACGTAATAGGATGCAATAGCCGTACATCCATGTGCGAATAGTAGTAGAAGATTTTCGCTGGGGGTTAGTTAATATGATAAGGATAACTGAAAATCAAATTGAACCAGTTGCTAAGCTTCTGACAGAGTGTTTTATTGATGACCCCTTAACTGTATTACAGATAAAAGGAATAATTTATCAGGAAGAATTTCTTACAAAGCTCTTCCAGATTCAATTAGGTGTTTTTGTAAAAACAAGAGATGTTTACTCGTTAGATGATAAGTCTAATTCAGTAATAATAGGCTATGAAAAAAAGAAATTAAAAATGTTAAAGCAAATTATACTTAGTATACAGGCAACACAAAAAATAAGGAAACAAGTTAGTAAAGAGGATTTTGAATTATACGCAAATAACGTCAGATCAGTTTCAAAAGCTATTAATTTAAACTGGCATAAACAATTTATTAAAAAGAACTATTATCATATAAATGTTGTTGCTGTTGCCCATGAAGAACGGGGTAAAGGCAAATTAAGGGCATTGATTACCCCAATTGTTGAGAATTGCCAAGAAAAAGGTATTCCAATTATCTTAGAAACAGATAATTCCAATCATATTCCAATGTACGAACATATGGGATTTCAACTAATTAAAACTATGGAAGATAGCCGTATCGGACTAAATCAATATTGTTTTATCAAATATTCTAATACTTAAAGATTTCTGGGAGACGCCGTCCATGGCGTCTTAGGCTGTATTACCAAAATCTGAGATATATGAATGTAATGCAAAGAAATTTATTTGCCCAAAATTATTTACATTTACATTTCCATTTCTATAGTAT
Source organism: Dehalobacter sp. (assembly GCA_023667845.1). Taxonomy (NCBI): domain Bacteria; kingdom Bacillati; phylum Bacillota; class Clostridia; order Eubacteriales; family Desulfitobacteriaceae; genus Dehalobacter; species Dehalobacter sp. The sequence continues at coordinate 272,206 of JAMPIU010000143.1, forward strand.
ACTTAATTCTAAATAGTATCTTTACGAATGAAATGAGCGAATCGAATATGACAACATCAATCAGTACGGATGTTCTAGCAATCATCATTCTTTGCTTCGCAATATATTTGGCTAAGCGGAACATTGTTGTTAATAATTATAAGAATAAAATTTATATATTTGTGTCATTGATTACAATTATTTTGCTTCTATTAGAAATAACGACTATTTTAATGGAACTATCAAGCAACAAACACCTCGTAATACCTCACCGCATAGCTAACATTATAGGTTTTTCTTTGTGCCCAGTAGTTCCATACATTCTATTATTCTTTAATAGCAAAAGGGAAAAAGGGATTTTCGCTAATCGTATTTTGGCCTTGCCCTTATATTTTAATGCTTTTGTATGCATTTCAAGTTACAAAACAGGCTGGATTTTTTTCGTCGATGCTCAAAATCAATATACACGGGGGAATTTATTTCTACTGCCAACTATAATTAGTATCTTTTATTTCGTATTAATGGTCATTACAGTCATTGAAAAAAGTGCAGAATTTGAAAAGAATGATAAAATTATTTTATCTTTGATCTGTTTTATTCCTATAATTGGGATCATTATTCAAATTTTATTTAAAGAAATACTAGTTATTTGGGGAAGTGTCTCTATTTCTTTACTGATATATTATATTTTTTTACGGGAGTCACAATTTAAACATGATGTTCAAACTGAACTTAATAATCGCTCAGCATTTGAAAAAGAGATGGATCAATTTCTTAAGGGGGATAAAGATGCAGCAATTGTTGTGGTTGACATCAATAACTTAAAAAGTATTAATGATAAATACGGGCATAAAGTCGGAGATGAAATAATTTACCATGCCGCAAAAATCATACAGGAAAGTTTTTCGGGCATTGGTAAAGCATTTCGGATTGGCGGTGATGAATTTTGTATTATTTGCAAGGAGACTTCGAGGGAACAAGTGGATAGCGCCTTAACGAATTTAGATCACTTCTTATTTGCAATTAATGAAAAACGCGACATTAAAATTGTTCTTGCTTATGGATATTCTTTTTATATTAAAAATGAAAATGAAAGTATATATTCTACATTTACTCAAGCTGATAAAGCTATGTATACACACAAGGCAAAATTAAAGGGCTTCTATGGCAGGAGTGTCGATGATTAGCAAAAAAATATCTTTTTGCATGATAATGAAAGTTATCAAAATTATAAGAGAAAGAACCCCAGTTTACGATTAGATATTGACGGGGATATAGAAGAAGTCAAATTACAGCAATCAGGATAATTTTTATAGGATAATCTAGAAGGACAGCCCTTCCTATTTACTAAAAATACGATAAATATAAGTTATCTTTAAAAAATGAAAAATCTAAAGGAGGTACTGAAATGGATTTTAAGGATTGTATGCAATTTATTACGGAGAGTCAGGCGACCTGTACCCTATGTACGATTGAGGGAGACCAGCCCCGGGGTAGGGGAATGGTTCCTTTGTGGGTGAAAGATGACGGAATCTATTTTACGACTGCTGCTTCTAAGGATTTGTATAAACAACTGCGTGCCAATTCCAAGGTGGAACTTTGTTTTGTCACCTTGCAGCCCATCAAGCATTTACGGATAATGGGCGATGTGGAGTTTGTTGAGGATTCCGCTTTAAGGGAAAAGGCCCTGGAAGAAAGACCTTTTCTCAAGGCCCTTGGTTTTGATACCCCGAATAATCCGAACTTTATTCTTTTCCGGGTAGTCAACGGGGAAGCCCATTTCTGGACCTGGGGAGACAATCTTAAGGAAGCGGACATACCGAGGATCAAATTCTAGACCGTTATACTTTTAGAGTTAAAGCATATTCCGGTAAAATAAACCATCGTTACAAAAGCTGTACAAATGTGCAGCTTTTTTGGGGTCAGGAACTATGGGAAATCAATCTTTAAAACAGGGCGGTGCTTCACAATCGCAAAAGAAGTCAAGAAAAAAATAAGCATATTTGTTATCCTTTGAACTGGCAGGTGAGAACATGGAAAACTGGGAAAAAATTAAAGCAGTACAGCGGATGCAGGAGTATATCGATGAACATTTGACCGAACCCATTACCCTGCATTCTCTGGCCCGGGCGGCGGGGTATTCGCCCTGGCATTCAGCCAGAATGTTTAAGGATCTGATCGGAAAAGCACCGTTTGAATACATCCGGGCTTTGAGGTTATCCCAGGCAGCTGTTACACTGAAGGACAGGGATCGGAAAATCATTGATGTTGCTTTCGACTTCGTCTTTGATTCCCATGAAGGATTCACCCGGGCCTTTTCCAAAGAATTCGGAATTACGCCGAAAACGTACAGCCAAAACAAAGAAACGGCATCTCTTAAACTTTTCATACCCGGCTATGTCCGTGATTATTACCTGACGAAACAAAAAGGAGAGAGCAATATGTCTGATCATTCTCAGTTAAACACGGTCTTTGTACAAGTGGTGGAACGTTCCGCCCGGAAACTGATCTTCAAAAGCGGCTTAAAAGCGACCCATTATTTTGAATACTGCGAAGAAGTAGGGTGTGCTGTCTGGGAACAGCTCTCCGCAATTAAAGAAGCCATCTATGAACCCATTGGGATGTGGCTGCCGGACAATTTGCGCCGGCCGGATACGTCGCTTTATGCCCAAGGGGTTGAGGTTCCGGCGGATTATACGGGGGAAATTCCGGATGGTTACGAGAGCATGAACCTGTCGCCGTGCAAGATGATGGTTTTTCAGGGTCAGCCTTTTGATGATTCGAAATTTGGCGAGGCGATCGAAGAATTATGGGAAGTCATGAAAAGTTACAATCCGGAAATCTATGGTTTTCAGTGGGCGGACGAGGACGGCCCGCGATTCCAGCTGGCGCCCATGGGCTACAGAGGGTATATCGAGGCCAGGCCAGTCAGGGAATTGAAAAAATAGGTTTCACAAGGCGGGAATTCAAGCTGGAGCGATTCGTTTTGTTCCGGCTTTTTGTTTTGTTTCCCGCTAATCTTTGAGTATAATATAGGCAAAGAAGGAAAAAACGAAGAAGAAGATCCGGATGCGTGATTGAATAAGCGGAGGCTGTCTGCTGTTTGCGCAGGAATGATTGAAATAATTTATCCTACCATTTATTGTAACATAATCTCTATGATTATATTGAAAATAATCGAACCTTATACAGGCCAAATAGACAAATAAATCCTTAAAAGTGATATAATGGATTGGAATTAGGCAGTAAGGTGAGGGGACCGGATGTTCAGGATAAACAACAATATATACAACGATATATACAGAGTGAGCGTAATGCTTGCTTTGATCTTTATTTTTGGATCCATATCAGGCTGCAGTTCAGCAATCAAAAATTCACAGGTCCAATCGGAGCCTGCGAATCAAGTTCCCGTATTTTCTACTACTCAAATTGATTCGCCGGCAAAATTTGCTCAGGCTTATCAAAAGGTGATTCCTTCTCTTTCCCGGGAAGAAACAGCGGCGCTGCAAAAACAAGCCGATAACGGAAAGGCAGGCTTTCTCCTGGTTCCAGACACAAGCGCCATTCGAATGTTAAACCTTTCCGGAGGGCAAGCCGAGAATCTGTATCATGGACCGGATGGGACTTCTTCATTTCTTTATGCATGGGATGATCATAATGCGGTATTTATAAACCTTGTCCAACCTGAGAAAAAAGGGGAAGGCGGTATCTGGACCGTAACAGGATATTCCAGTTTAACAGAAGACGGCCTTTATTGGTATGATGATATTGTCTGTTTTTCTGATGGCTTGGTAGAAATCATGGGAACAAAAATAGGTTATCAAAAACCTACGGAAGCTGAGGCAACCAAGCTGCTGGAATGTATTTCCCCCCGGCAGGAGGAGATAATCATGAGCTGGGCAGTTAAGAGCTATATTGCTTCCCAAAAACAAAAATATGATAATCTTAAAGCCCTTTGCAGCAGAGAACTTGCAGATGAGATCATGGTTAACACCGAGGGCGGGGACAAAAACGAATATGGGGCTGGAGCGTTCTTGGCGTTAAAAAACTGTACTGAGGATAAACCGGCTAAAATCTATTTCCCCCGGCCAGAAATAGGAACCTCTTTATATTCTGTAACCCTTGATATTGAAAATAATCAATGTCTCGTTGTATTCTTCCAAATCGAACCCGATGGCGGTGCAGCCATTGCCAAGGCAGTATTAAGCCCAAAAAATAAATTATAAGAATACTATTAAAGAAATGTTCTTGGCATAATTAATGGAAAGGGAGTATTCGCATGATTAACAAAATTTTACATATATCTATGTATTTTAACTTAAATATGGTATATAATATAAGTAAAGGAATCATGCAGCTAACATGATTCCCCACAACAACAGCCGCTTTAAGGGCGGTCGGCTTTTGAAAAACGGAATAGACCGTTATCCATTGCAGAGTGGCGGTCTATTTCCTTTTATGGAATGAAAGTATTAAAACCACCAATGTTCCAAAGGATATCATCAGTGTTAGTGTTTGATATACTTCCATGGCATCACCTCCTTTCCGGAGGGAATGCCGACCGCCCTGCACGCCATCTGTTGCAGGGCTATTATAACATAAATTACCAGATTAAACCATATACTAACAAAAGAAGATGCTGCACATTAAACTTGCAGCATCTTTTTCCTTTTTGCAATCTTAAGCTTTAAAAGATTCAAGCCACTAATCCATATTATCGGACACTAATCCGGAACGAACAGGGTTTATAATTCAAAGCTGAATGCAAAACCGCAATACGATTGAATTCCTTGGTTAGCGGTATTATAAAAACGGGCTGATCTCCCCGGTATAAAACAGGTTCAGTCTATGCAGCGCCCGCGTACAGGCAATATATAAAAGGTTTTTATCATCAGCGCTGTGATAATGCGCTTGATCGGCTTCACAGATGAGTACGGCGTCAAATTCCAGGCCTTTGGCCAGATAGACCGGGATCAGGAATACACCGCTTAAATCAAATTGAACGTCACCTTTTAGCAGCTGAATATCGCTTTGGTCCTTGAGCTGCGCATATAAGGAAAGGGCGTCGTGTTCCGTTTTACAGATTAATCCGACCGATTGGTAACCCTTTTCCCGGCAGGTTTTAATTTCCGCAAGCAGGAGAGCAGTCAGAGCCGCCCGGTCTGGCGCCGTAAACACGGCAGGCACATCTCCCGATCTTCCGAAACTATGGAGCTTAACGCTTTGGTCAAGAAACCTGGCGCTGTACGTCAAGATCTCATTGGTGGAGCGAAAGCTTTTGTCCAAAGTCACCAGCGTCGATTTAGGTCTGGCGAATATTTTGCCAATCTGTTCATAGCGTGCTGGATCAACACGTTTTCCTATGGTCTGATGAATGTCGCCCAGGATGGTATAATGCGCTTTGGGAAACAGACCGTGGAGTATTTCGAAATGCAGGGGATCATAATCCTGGGCTTCATCGACCACAACCTGCTTGATATCCCGGTAAGCGGTATACCCGAATGTTTTTAAATGGAGAAAAGTAAGGGCCAGGGCGTCATCATAGAGCAAATCATCCTTTTGCAGGTTTTCCCTGGTGTAGTCAATAATCTCTTCCATACAATCAGGCAGCTCCAGACCTTCGGCTAAATGATAAAAATAGCTTTTATCACTGAACAGCTTCCGGTAAAGCTCCGCACAATCCAGCTCGGTAAACCTTCGTATCTTCTTCAGCAAGGCGGCGCTTTCCAGAATGGATAACCGCCGGGTAACTTCTTCCGCTTCGAATTCATGCTCGGGCTTGGCCTGAATAAACTTTTTTAACTTTTCCAGACGGCTGGGACGCAGCTCATGGACGATTTGCAGAATCGACGCTTCCAATTGCTTTAACCGCACACTCAGCAGGAATTCCTGACCGCCCCTCAGGATTTTCGCTTTCAGCAATTGCCGGCCGGCAACAACCTTTCCGTCATAGTAAATATCAGCAAACGGAAGCCAGCGGTAAGGCAAGTCCTGAATGAAACGTTTTAAAATTTCAGCGAATACACCCGAGCCCTTGAAGGCCATGCTGCTTTTGGCGATACTCCTGCCGCTAAGGCCTACGGAGAGCAGGCCTTCCCAATATTGATTCCTGCTTTGGATAGAATCAGTCTGCAAAACCTTGCCGAATATTTCTTCAAAGACGAGCGAATGGACATTCTTTTCGCCCAGCTCAGGCAAGACATTGGCGATGTATTGTTCAAACAGCGTGTTGGGAGAAATAATCACAATCTCATTGGAAGCCAGCTTGGCCGCCAGCCCCTGATACATCAGATAAGCCGCGCGGTGCAGCGCCACCGAAGTTTTGCCGCTTCCCGCAGCTCCCTGGACCATCAGCAAATCCATTTCCAGATCGCGGATCACCATATCCTGGTCTTTCTGGATGGTTTCGACGATAGTTTTCATTTTAGGGGAAGCATTCCGGGAAAGCAGTTCGCGCAGGAATTCGTCAATGATCTGGATATCCGCATCGAAGAAATATTGCAGCTCGCCGTTTTTGATCTCGTATTGGCGTTTTAAATGAACCTCTCCCGTTATTTTGCCGCCCGGCGACTCATAGAACGCTTTCCCCGGGCCGAAGCGGTAAAAGACACTGGCGATGGGAGATCTCCAGTCATAGACGATTATATCCCGGGTAAGGCCGTCTTGAAGCGAAGACCGCCCGATATAGACAGGCTCAAACAGTTCCTCGCCCTCGAACTGAAAATCGATCCGCGCAAAGTAGGGGGAATAGAGCAATCTTTTTAAAGCCAGGATCTTAGCGGCATCCCGTTCATAATCCGACACCCGTTCCGACACCGGATTGGCGTACTGGCTCAACTCGACAAGCTCATGAAAATTATCCATATTCCAAAGGCCGGAGATGGAGCGGGAAGTATCTTCCCACATATCTAATTTAGCCGCAATAATGGCGTCTTTATTTTCTTCGCTCTTTTGCAGGGCACAGTCTAATTGTTCCCGGGCAATAGCCAGCACCTGCTCCAGGCGCCTGACTTCAAAATCTTGATCAAGGCCGTTCCGTTCCAAAAGTTTACCCCCTAAGTTTGGCATAAGTATGATAATCTCTATCTTACACAAAATATAGGATAAATATAAGAATGTTATTAGAGAAATGTTTTTGGTATAATTAATGTAGAGGAAAGCCTGTGGTTAACAAAATTTTACATATAACTATGTATTTTAACTTAAATATGGTATATAATATAAGCAAAGAGGAATCATGCTGAAGACATGATTCCTCACAACAGCCGCTTTAAGGGCGGTCGGCTTTGGTAAACGAAATAGACCGTTTACTTTGCAGTGTGGCGGTCTATTTCCGTTTGTGGAAAGAAAGTATCAAAACCACCAATGTCCCGAAGGATATCATCAGTGTTAATGTTTGATATACTTCCATGGCATCACCTCCTTTCCGGAGGGAATGCCGACCGCCCTGCACGCCATCTGTTGCAGGGTTATTATAACATAAATTACCATAATAAACCATATATTAACACAAATTTACAATTACTCTTTATTTTTACTTTAATATGGTATATAATACAAATAGAGGAATCGTGCTGGAGACATGATTCCCCGCAACAGTTGCTTTAAGGGCGGTCGGCTGTTGTAACGGAATAGACCGTTATTCATCTGAGTGGGCGGTTAATTTCTTTTTATGGAACGAAAGAAAAAAACATAGTCATAAACTGTGTTTTTTTCTTTCGTTTTTTAGTTTATTTTTGGAAAAATTAACAGGATATGAAAGATTTAGGGAGAATAATAACGTATATGGTGAATTTACCCATATTATGTTTGTTTCAATATACAGGAGACAACCTATGCTAAAAACCGGTCTCTATGAACAACTGATTAATAAGCTTCTTCGTCAAGAACTTTCCGCCTCCAATGAAAAGCTGATTAAAACATCAGCAATCGACCAGGAAGAAGCTCCGAGAATACTCTCCAAATATCTGGCTGAAGTCCTGGAAACAGCCTTGTCCAATGTTAAGGACAATGGCGGCGGTATTAAAGACCAAGCGGCACTGGCCAACCGGATGATTGACCTTCTGGCTAATGATCTTCCCGAAGACAGACTCACAGCATTATCTGTTGATGAGAAAGCAGAGCTGTTACTTGTTTTGCTCGATAAAGAAAACAGTATCTATGCCTTAAAGTTAAATGATAAAGCGGAGGTCGTGCGTCCGGTGACTTCCCTGGCGGCAAGCTCCTTATTCACCGGAGTAGGGCATGAGCCCAGCATGTTCGCTGAACTAAAAAGAGAAATCTTATCCTGCGACCGGATCGATATGCTCGTCTCCTTTATTAAATGGAGCGGGCTTCGTTTGCTTATTGAGGAATTTAAATTTATTAAGAAAACCAATCAATTGATTGTGGGTTGAGACGATGGAAGAGAAGAAAATAACGCAGGTTACTGCGGCAATTCTACGGCAGGATGGGAAAATCTTAATCTGTCAGCGAGACAACAGCGGTAGCTGTCCACTGCTTTGGGAATTCCCGGGCGGAAAGCTGGAGGAAGGGGAGAGCTTGGCGGAATGTCTGGTTCGGGAATGCCGGGAGGAACTGGGAGTGACGATACAGGTCGAAGAGGTGTTCGCGGAGACTCGGCATACATATGGGGATAAAGAGATGAGCTTTACTTTCTTTGAGGGACGGATTGTTGAGGGGGAGTTGCAAAGAAAGGTTCACCGGGATATTCGGTGGGTTAGGGCGGAGGAGTTGGGACAGTATGCGTTTTGTCCGGCAGATGTCGAGGTAGCGGAGAGGTTGGGGAAGGTGCAAGAATGATACGATTAGTCCTTAAAGGGAAGTAGGAGTATGTCTATAATGCGCACCAAAATTGGATTCGTATAAAAGAATAAAATGGAAACATCAAGATATTGCAAAGGAATGGGAGGGTAACAAATGGCAATAACAGTTAATTCTGCTTTTTCGGAATTTATGAGAGATATAGTAAACCTCGACCCAAACGTGACTACCAATGCTAGACAAAGTCGGGACAATCTGCTTTCAAATATAGCAGAGTTTGATAACATTGATGGCTTTTTTGATTTATGCGAATCATTTAATATCCATTTTGGGTCATTTGCCAGACATACAAAATGTAGAGAACTTAACGATATTGATCTCATGGTTGGTATTGCAGCCAATGGAGCTACTTACAATTCTTATGATAATTGGGATAATGTTAGAATTACAGCTAGTACTACTAATCAGGCGCAAAAAGATTGTACAAGAGATGATAAAACATTAAACAGCACGCAAGTTGTTAACAAATTCAAGAAACAACTTGAAAATGTTCGAGAATATTCAAGATCAGAAGTTAAACGAAGCGGTGAAGCTATAGTTCTAAATCTAAGATCCAAAGATTGGTCGTTTGATATTATACCATGTTTTCATACAGTTACTGAGAGTGACGGACGCGCATATTACTTAATTCCAAATAGTAAGGGAAATTGGAAAAAAACTGATCCTACTATTGATAAGGAAAAAGTCACAAGCACAAATCAAAATAAAGATGAACGAGTATTAGAACTCATACGACTGTTTAAGAAGTGGAACAAGGTAAAAAATGCCACAACATTGCCTTCATATCTATTAGAAACGCTTTTAATAGATTATTGTCAAACAGTTTCAAGTCTCTCAGAATATATTGATCTGCGCTTCAGAGATGCCTTGCCTTATGTATCTCAGCATATTTACAATCCTATTTATGATATGAAGAATATTCAGGGAGATATCAATGCCCTTTCATATGCAGATAGAGTAGTAATAAGTAATAAAGCGCTTACAGATTATGATAAGGCATGCAAAGCTTCATATGCAGAATTAACAGAAAAGGATCAAAAAAAGGCTATAAATCTTTGGGGAGAAGTGTTTGGGAGTGATTTTCCGGCCTATGGATAAAAAATTTATTTATAAACAACAGAATAAACGAGATATGCTATTGCTACTTATGGCACAGCAAGAATTTTACAACAAGGCAAAAAAAATATTGTATATAGGTATAATACTAAGTACTATCGGAACTGCAGCGTTTGCGGTTCTCACAACTAAATGTTCTTCAGATACAGTAAATGCTTTATCTATTTTGTTTTCTATGATTTTGTTGGCAGTCAATTTTTGTTGTGGAATTATCTCGAATAATTTGAAAGAAATTGGTGCCAAAATCCAGCAGACTTTTGATGTTAAATTATATGGTATGCATATGAATTTTGGGATACTCAATAGAGATGATATTGCCAATGTAACAGCTGACTATGCTTCTCTAGATTTAAAAAAAGTTGAAAATTGGTATAGTGATTATTATAGCCTTTCAATCTCAGAACAGATATTTCACTGCCAGCAAGAGAATATCAGATGGGACGGCAAACTTCGTAAAAATTATTTATGGTTTAATATTGCGGCTTGCATGATATTGTCAGTTGCAATTTTACTAATTGCTATTCTGGCGAAATCAAGCTTATTCCAGTTCTTTGCAATGTTGGCATGGGCTATCCCTATATGGCAGTTTTTCTTAAATCAGTGCAAAGATATTTATTGTGATTTAGGTACGTTAAAAGAGCTGAAAAATGAGTATGAATTGATTCTAAACAATAAAGTAAATTATTCTGATTCAGAATTATATGCCCAACTCGAAACTCTACAATCTTTTATTTTTGATCATCGAAAGAAAGCTGTGCTCATTCCCAACTGGTTCTATCGCTGTTTTCAAAGAAAATTTCAAACACACGAAGATGCTATAGCGTTACAACACAAGAAGAAATAATCAAGTATATTACTTAATAGTCTTTTATACCAATAGGCTAATAATAAGAAGTTCCTATATATTGGAGACTATCGAAGCCGAAGATATTATCTCAATTAAGAAAGCAGTCCAAAACCAGTCCGAATTGGTCATGGAAGCAAAATTTAATTATGACATAGAAGATAAAACCGCGAGCATTCTTGAAGATGAAAGAATAGTAAAATTTCGCAAGCTAAACCGGAAAATCGGAGAGAACTTAAAACTGCTCTATGGTTACAGGTGCCAAATCTGTGGGCAGTATGTCGGCGCAGAATATGGTGCAAAAGTTGCCGAAGCGCATCACATTGATTATTTTGTCCAGAGCCTTAACAATGACGCGAATAACCAGCTCATCGTTTGCCCTAATCATCACAGTATTATTCATAGACCAATCCGGTATTTAACCGAAAGAAGCTAATTTATTTGTACCCTAACGGAGTCCAGAAAGGCCTGATGCTTAATCACCATTTGTAGGAGGAAAAATTATCCGACGAAAAAAGTTGGCTTATCTCTAAATCAGTTTTGCACTTAAAAGGAGGTACGTCAACGATTGTCTACATTTCGCTTCTGCGATATACTAAAACAAATATTACAACAGGACTAACATACGAATTGGAGAGCACAAGCATGATAACAGGCGAACCGAAAAACAAAGTAGACAAACTCTGGGAGATGTTTTGGACAGGGGGACTGACGAACCCGTTGGACGTCATTGAACAGATTACATACCTAATGTTTATCCGTGACCTCGATCAAACCGATAATACTCGTCAGAAAGAAGTCAGTATGCTGGGTATTCCTTATACCAGCATGTTTGCCGGAAAAGAACATCTGAAATGGACTGTCCTGCGGGATAAGCCTGCAGAATCCATGTATCAGACAATGCAGGCCGAAGTGTTCCCGTTTATAAAGGAATTAAACGGAAATAGCGGGACTTACGCCAAATACATGGCCGATGCGATTTTCAAGGTGCCTACTCCGCAGTTGCTTGAGAAAATCGTAACAGCTCTTGATGAGATGTATGCTCTGATTGACAAGTTGCCGGATAAGCGGGATGCTCGGGGCGACCTGTATGAATACATGCTCTCCAAGCTCTCCACAGCGGGCACCAATGGTCAGTTCCGTACACCGCGGCATATTATCCGCATGATGGTGGAGCTTCTTGACCTGAAACCGATTGATATCATCTGCGACCCGGCCTGCGGTACAAGCGGCTTTTTGGTTGCAGCGGGCGAATATCTGAAAGAACATTATCTGAACGAAATTTTCTATAACAAAGAAGCCAAGACCCATTACGATAGTACCATGTTCACCGGCTACGACATGGACCGCACCATGCTGCGCATCGGTGCCATGAACATGATGACCCACGGCATTTCCAATCCGCAGATCGTGTATAAGGACAGCCTTTCTGACCAGAACAACGATACTGGAATATATACAAAGATCCTGACTAATCCGCCCTTTAAGGGCAGCTTGGATTATGATATTGTATCTAACGACCTTATTAAAGTGACAAAAACAAAAAAGACTGAGCTTTTATTTCTGGCGCTGTTTCTCAGGATGCTTAGAAACGGCGGACGTTGCGCCTCCATCGTGCCGGACGGCGTGCTGTTTGGTTCATCTACGGCGCATAAGGCCATCCGTAAGGAAATCGTTGAAAACCACAGGCTGGAGGCGATTATCTCCATGCCCTCCGGTGTGTTCAAGCCCTATGCCGGAGTGAGCACTGCCGTCATCATCTTTACCAAGATGGGCGGCGGTACCGACAAGGTGTGGTTTTACGATATGCAGTCCGACGGCTACAGCCTGGATGACAAGCGTACGCCGATCGAGCAGAGCGATATCCTTGATATCGTGGCGCGTTTTCATGCGCTGGATCAAGAAGAAGGCAGAGCGCGCACCGAGCAGAGTTTCCTTGTGCCCAAGGACGAAATTGTAAGTAACGATTATGATCTTTCCATCAACAAATATAAGCAGAGCGCCTATGTGGAGGAGGAGTACCTCCATCCTCTGGAGATCATGACGGAGATTAACGAGCTGGAAATGGAGATTACCGCTGGGCTTGCGGAGCTGGAGGAGATGCTCCATGGGTAGGTGGGATATATCTAAAGTTAGAAATTGTTTTTCATGTGTAATGCGCGGAAAATCCCCTACCTATGTGCCAGAATCTAGAATAAGAGTGATAAATCAAGCCTGTGTGTACTGGGATGGTATTAGGATAGATAATGTGAAGTATCAAAACGAGAATAATGCAGATAAAGTTGTTTTTCTGCAACCACAAGATGTGTTGATTAATTCAACAGGTACTGGTACTTTAGGAAGATGTAATGTCTTTAATATAGAAGATGCTTTTATTTATTCAATAGATAGCCATGTAACGCTGTTAAGACCTTATGATCATATCAATTCTTTGTTTGTTCGTTATTATTTTATGATGGACGAGACACAACGAGAATTATACAAAAAGTGTGTTAATGGCTCAACAAATCAAATCGAGTTATCAAAGAATCAATTGCTAGAGTTTCCTATCCCTGTGCCACCGCTGGATGTCCAACAAAAGATAGCTGATGTGCTGAACAAAGCCTCCGCGCTTATTGAACTGCGCAAGGCTCAACTGGACAAGCTGGATTTGCTCATAAAATCGCAATTTATCGAGATGTTCGGCGACCCGGCGACCAACCCGAAGGGGTGGGAGATTGGGGCGATTCGAGATCTGGTAAGGGATGTGAAGTATGGCACAAGTAAGCCCGCAGAAGCAGATGGGGTATACGTCTATTTACGGATGAACAATATCACCTATAGTGGTGGTATTGACTTAACCGATTTGAAATATATCAATGTTGATGAGAAGGAATATGAGAAATATGTTATTCGTAAAGGCGATTTGTTGTTTAACCGAACTAATAGTAAAGAATTAGTTGGTAAAACCGCGATTTTCAAAGAAAATACTCCTATGATTATTGCTGGGTATATTATTCGTGTTAGAACAAATGAAAAAGCTAATCCTGAGTATATCTCCGCATTTCTAAATTCGAGATATGGCAAAGAATTGCTTTATGATATGTGTAAAGCAATTGTTGGTCAGGCCAATATAAATGCACAGGAATTACAAAATATTAAAATCCCAATAACGCCTATTTCTCTGCAGAATGAATTTAAAGCTTTTGTAGAAAAAACCGAAGCGCAAAAATCTCTGCTCCAAAAATCCCTCAAAAAGATGAGACTCAACTACAAATCCCTAATGCAAAAGTGCTTTAGAGGGGAGGTTTTCTGATTATGATCAATTGGTTAAACACAAATCAAGGATTTGTAATGTCCCTGCTAACATTAATATACGTTATTGCTACAGTGATCATTGTTTTATATAATCGTAAAACTATCAAAGAAATGAAGGAAAGCAGAGAGGCGGAGTCTCGGCCATATGTTTTTGTTTATTTAGATAAAGACCCCAGAGACTTATGCTTTTATTTACGTATTAGGAACTATGGGAAAAGTGGTGCAAAGTTTGATAATGTCTCGATAACGCCAAATCTCAAATTGTGTGATGGGGCATTGCCAGAGAACTTCCTTAAAAATGTTATTTTAGCTCCATCTCAAACACTTGAGTTCATTGTATTAGAGAAAAAAGATGAAACTTTAAAAAATGATTACGCGGTCAGTATTCAGTATACATCTGTTGACGGAAGAGGAAAGCAATACAGTGAAAAATATATGCTGACATTACAATATGCTCATCAAATGGGGTATACGGACAACAAGCAGAGCAATCTTAGCGATGAAGCAAATGCGTTGAGGAACATTTCATACCATCTGGATTCTATGCGACGCAAATTATAATGAGGTGACCCGCCATGCGCACCAACTTTGATTTCCTATTAAATGATCCACAATTTAAACCCTTTGCCGAGGCAGCCGTCTCGGCGGAGCGGGTGCTGCCCATTTCGCCAGCATTGTGCGCTACCGCGTGCCGGACGGCCTTGGAATTTGCGGTCAAGTGGGTCTACAGTGTGGATGGGTCACTTCAAAAGCCCTATGAGGATAAGCTGGTTACCCTGATCAGCACCGAGGATTTCAAGGATTTAATTCCCCCAGGTATGCTTGCCAAGTTGGACTATCTGCGCAAAGTTGGCAATAACGCCACTCACAATGCCAAGAGCGTCAGCCGCGACCAGGCGGTACTTGCTTTGCAGAATTTGCACAGCTTTCTGGATTTCGTTGCCTACTGTTACGGAACAAAGTACACCGAGGTTACGTTTGACAAAGCCTTATTGGAAGCAAAACCGGAACCGGCAGTCGTCACAGTAATGCCGCCAGATGCTGATGAGGTGGACTTCCAGACCCTGTTGGATGAGAACTTCCCCAAACGCGAAAAGCTCACTGCCAAGCGTGTGCAACAGCTCAAGCAGGGCTATACCGTCAAACCCATGGATATGACGGAAGCGCAGACCCGCAAGGCATATATCGATGTCATGCTTCAGGATACCGGCTGGCAGCGCGGCCCTAATTGGATTGACGAGTATCCCATCGATGAGATGCCAAATAAATCTGGCAAGGGTTCCGCCGACTATGTTCTTCTTGGAGATAACGGCCTGCCGTTGGCAGTCATTGAGGCCAAGCGCACCAGTGTCAATGTGGAAAAGGGACGTCAGCAGGCTGTATTATATGCTGACTTTCTGGAAAAGAAACACGGCCAGCGGCCGGTCATCTTTATGACCAATGGCTACGAAACCCGCATCTGGAGTGACAAATATTATCCTGAGCGTCCAGTCTCAGGTATCTATTCCAAGCGGGATTTGGAAAAAGAGTTTAATAAAATGAAAAGCCGTACTGCTCTAAGGGCGGTACGGATCAGTGATGAACTATCAAACCGTTACTATCAGAAAGAGGCCGTACAAGCAATCTGCGATGCATTTGACGAACGTAACCGCCGTAAAGCGCTGCTTGTCATGGCTACCGGTAGCGGTAAGACGAGGACAGTTATTTCCCTTGTAGATGTACTCATCCGCCATGGATGGGTGAAAAATCTGCTGTTTCTGGCCGACCGCAATGCATTGGTAACCCAGGCTAAACGTACCTTCCATAATCTTATGCCAAACCTTTCGCTGTGTAACCTCACCGAGGGAAAGGAGGAGGCCAGCGCACGTGCGGTGTTTTCCACCTATCAGACGATGATGAACTGTATCGACGCTACCCGGGATGAGAACGATAACCGATTGTTTACGCCGGGGCATTTTGACCTGATTATCGTCGATGAGGCCCATCGCAGTATCTATAACAAATACAAGGATATCTTTACTTATTTTGATGCGCTGCTGGTAGGGTTGACGGCCACGCCAAAGGATGAAATAGACAAAAACACCTATGGGATTTTTGATTTAGAAAGCGGCGTGCCTACTTATGGCTATGAACTTTCCCAGGCGGTACAGGATGGTTATCTGGTAGACTTTGTCTCCATCGAAACCGAGCTGAAATTTATGAGCGAAGGCATCACTTATGAGGATCTTTCGCCGGAAGAAAAGGAAGAGTATGAGAACACCTTTGCCGATGAAGAAGGCAATCTGCCTGCCACCATCGATTCCAGCGCCCTCAACGAGTGGATTTTTAACAGCGACACCATCAAAAAGGCGCTGCATATTCTGATGCAACATGGACAGCGGGTGGAGTTTGGCGAAAAAATTGGCAAGACCATCATCTTTGCTAAGAATCATAATCATGCCGAAAAAATTCTGGAGGTGTGGAATCGGGAGTTCCCCGATTATCCCAACCATTACGTGCGGGTGATCGATAACTATACTAATTACGCCCAGAGCATTATTGACGACTTTTCGGATAAAAACAAAATGCCGCAAATATCTATCTCTGTGGACATGCTGGATACCGGTATCGATGTACCGGAAATTCTCAACCTTGTCTTTTTTAAAAAGGTCATGAGCCGGGCTAAGTTCTGGCAAATGATCGGACGTGGTACCCGTACATGCGCAGGGCTTATCGACAGTGGGGACAAACGCCTGTTTTATATTTTTGACCTGTGCAGAAACTTTGAATTTTTCCGTCTGCATGTCAAAGGGCGCGAGGCAGGGACGGTCAGCACGCTCCAGGAGCGTATGTTCAATATAAAGCTCGAGCTGGTGTACAAGCTGCAAGAACTCCCTTACCAGACAGATGCGCTTAAAGCATACCGTAAAGAGCTTGTGCAGGATCTGGCGGCGCAGGTGAAGGCCTTGCCGCGGGACAACTTTGCCGTAAAACAACACCTGCGCATTATTGATAAATACCAGTCCGAGGATGATTTTGATACCCTGACTTATGAAAACACCCTGCAGATTGCCGAGCATATTGCTCCGCTTGTACTGCCTACAGCCGACGATATTGCGGCGGCGCGGTTTGACATGCTCATCTATCAGATTGAGCTGGCTATGTTGTCTGAAAAAAGCTGCAAACGGGCAAAAAACGATGTGGTTCACAAAGCGGCGGAACTATCAAAATACGGTACGATTCCGGCCATTGCCCAGCAGCAGGAGCTAATTGAGCAAATCATACATAACGATTATTTGGATCGCGCGGGTATTTCGGACTATGAGGATATCAGGCTGAAGCTGCGGGATTTGATAAAGTTCATACCGGAAAGGGTCCGGGTACGTTATGATACCGACTTCACGGATGATGTTTTATCCATGGAATGGAAAGAATCCCAATTGGACAACGATGATTTGGCAAACTACAAGAAAAAGGTCAACTACTATATCCTTCAGCATCAGGATATTCCGGCTATTGCCAAGCTCAAGAGCAACCAGCCGTTGACTTCGGATGATGTACAGGTGCTCGAATGCATCCTGTGGAACGAGTTGGGTACAAAAGAACAGTATGACGCCCAGTATGGAAAAGCCCCACTTGGCGAGTTGGTGCGATCCATTGTGGGGCTTAGCCAGAAAGCCGCCAACGAAGCCTTTTCCGGCTTCCTAAATGAAGCTGGGTTGGACAGTAGACAGATGTATTTTGTACGGCAGGTTGTTAATTACATCGTGAAAAACGGCATGATGAAAGACCTGTCGGTGCTGCAGGAAAGCCCATTCACAGATATGGGAAGTATCAGCGAATTGTTTGATGATGTGGCGGTGTTCATCAACCTGCGGACTGTTATTGAAAGCATCAACAAAAATGCACAGGCGGCGTGAGTAAATAAATCGGGGGGAATGAATGCCTAAAAAGTCTGCTGATCCATTTGAACTGCTTCGAGATAAAAAGATATAAGCTATCTTGGATGAAGATACTGATTTTGGCGAAATTGAACCTGATGACTGAGGAGCAAAGATTAAGTTATCTATACCATATTTGAGCGGCCCAGAACGTACTTCTTCATACGGTTAAGCCCTTGAAAAATTCCTCATAATCAACATTGAGAATCTCTTTTAATAAAATAAGGTCGCTGACATAGATGTTCCTGACTCCTTGCTCAATATGGGCATAATTGGCTCTTGACATGGAACGGCCTAATAATTGCAGCTTGGTTATCATATCAGTTTGTGAATAGTTCCGGCTTTTTCTCAAACGTTGAATATTCACGCCAATGTGTACATCTTGTAATAATTTTTGCATTGCACGCTCCTCCTGTTACGATACTATATAGTATCCTTTTTTATTGATTTTATCAGGAAGAAAAAGTAAAATAGATACCGAATGGTATCGTACGAGAATTATTAATAACCGAACCAAAGGGGTCTGATCCCAAGGGACCGCAAGAATCTGAAAAATATTCAATTATTAAGGTGATACAAAATGGCGGACTACAAGAAGATGTATATGGAACTGTTCAATAAGGTAGTAACCGTTATTATTGAGCAGCTGCAGGAGGTTCAGCGGCAAACAGAGCGCATATACATAGAAAGCTCCGAACCAAAAATGATTCTGTTAGCGAGGGAAGATGATGTGATAAGTTCAGAGCATAAAGAATAAGTGGCTTATACTCAAATGGAAAAATTAATTTAACCGGCAGGAAACGAGATATGCCCATCATGGCAGTAAGTTGCTTGCTTTGCCGGAGCGGAAGGATCAGCTGCCCGATCCCTATTATCTGGAGTGGCATAATCAAAATGTTTATTTGGGGTAGACAAATAATTGTTCATAATTCTCTTGCTAAACTATCGCCAATGGTATAAAATACCAATAGAACATATGTTCGTAACGAACTGTGAAAGCAACAGTTTCCAGAATGGAAATAGTATAAGAAGAAGGTTGGTGGAAAGAGAGATATGAACAAATAAATTCCACTCTCAAATCTGTGAACAGGTGGTCTGGCGCAGCTCATTCTGAAATACCCGGTTGAGCTGGCCTACTGCTTGGCTTACTAAAGGTATCACTGCATATAAGTAATGGAATTTATTAGTTGAATTGTAAGCGTCAAACAGATTCAGACGTGAGCTACATTAAATCAGGCTCATCCACTCCAAGAAGATCGCAAAGAGCATTGTTAACCATTATCCTAAAATCATCATCAGATATGTTGTTAGCTTGAGCATATTCGAAGACATCATCGACAGTGCTGACGAATTTTTGCGCTAAACGAGCATTCTCCCTTTTCATCTTCGGAAAATGCTCAATAACATAGCCTGAATAATCCATTTCGAAGAGATATCTTGATATCTTTCCGTCAGCAAAATCAGAGATAAAATCTATCATAAACGCCGTATGTTTTCCAACCTTCATCAGTCTTCCTCCCACGCATATTTTTCCGGACTTCCGTTACCGGGCTGCGGGGTGAATACTTTCTCCGGCAAGGCTGCACTACCAGGTAAAAAGTCTTTAATTTCAGATATGTAACCCGCTCTTCCTAAGTTAGGGGCATTTGTAAAAATCCATGTTAAATATTCAAATGGATTCAAGCCATTTTCTCTCGCACTCACAATTAGGCTGTAATAAATCGCACTGGCCCTGGCGCCGTTTGGTGTGTTAGTAAAGATCCAGTTCTTTCGACCGATTACAAAAGGTTTAATACTACGTTCCGCACGGTTGTTTGAAATTTCAAGACGTCCGTCCAGCAGGTATCTCTTAAGATATTTTTGTTGGGACTTGGCATAATGTACCGCCTTACCAAGAAGTGTGTTAGGCAAAGCAGCAAGCCCATTGATCCAATTGTAAAAGTCATCAAATACAGGCTTTGACAAGCGTTTGCGCTCTTGAAGGCGTTTATACGGGGTAAGGGAAGCAAACTGTTTTTCAAGGTGGAACAGCTTGTCACAATAGGTAACCCCTTTTGCCGCACTGGATTCCGGTTGTTTCTCCTTGGGCAGGGTTTTAAAGGCATCGAAAAACTTCCGCCTAAGATGTGCCAGGCAGCCCACAACGATTATGTTTTCAGGAAGCTTATGATAACCTTCGTATCCATCTGTATGAAGGTAACCTGTAAAATCTTTTAAGAATTTTCCAGGATGGGTATGTTTTCTGTCAACTTGATAGTCATAAATTACAATCTGGTGTTTTGTATCTCCGCTGGTGCGGTACAGCCACATGTAACTCTTTGACTGCGCCGTCTTTCCCGGTTCTTTCAACACCTGCAGCGTGGTTTCATCTGCGTGGAGCACTTCATGCTCACATAATCTAAGCTTCATCTCTTCATATATCGGTTCCAGCCAGTCCTCACTGGCTTTGATCATCCAGTTTGACATCGTCTGCCGGGAAAGCAGGATGCCGTTTTGTTTCCACTCCTGCTCCTGTCGGTATAGTGGGGATGCCATCATGAATTTCTGTACCGCTATATGGGCAATTGTCTCGGGGGAAGCAAATCCGCCTTTGATGACAGGTTCCGGCATATCTGCTTTTATGATAGGAACATGCTCGGCAGTTCCTTCACAATTACGGCAGGCGTAAATATGCCGTACGTGCCGTACAATGATTGCTTTGGCAGGAATGACTTTGAGTTCTTCGCGAGTTTCCCTGCCCATTGTATGTAACTGACTGCTGCAATTCGGACAAATACACTCTTCTGCCGGAAGCTCGTGTTCAATTACCTCAACAGGTAAATCCTTCGGCAATTTGTCAGTTGTAAGGCGTGTCCGTTTACGATAATGCGCTTTTACCTCGGCAAGCTTCGGTTCCGGCTTGCTTATATCGGCGCTTGATTCGGCCTCGTTGAATATGAGCATCTGAATACCGTCTGTCTTTTCACTTGATGCGCCAAATTGTTTATGCTTAGCAAGGCGGATCTGTGACATAAACCACTGTACTTGTTGCTCTAATTCAGCAATTTTGCGGTCCTTTTCTTCAATTATTCCAAGCAGTTGTTCTGCTGAAGTTTCTTGCGTTTTCATAAGAAAATTATACCATAAAAACCGCAAAAAAGCTAGATTTCATGCGGTTCTAAACGCTGTTTCGAGATAAATATTTCAAGAGATTTGCCGCTCGAAAACTTCTTCTCGTTTCAGCTTTTTCTCCAGTTTCGCACCTTCAATAAGATAAGATAATTCTTTGGTTTCAAGAACCATGGTGGCAGTGTCTCCCTTTGCCGGCCAGCGAAAATGTCCGCGCTCCAGACGTTTGAAATACAACCAGAATCCGTCGCCGTCCCATTCCAGGATTTTTATTCTGTTCCGATGCCGGTTGCAGAATACAAACAATGCTTCTGAAAACGGATCGATGGAAAAGTTGTCTTTAACCAGCGCCATGAGTCCGTTGATTGATTTCCTCATATCGGTATGCCCGCAGCATAGGTACACGGGTTTGTCACTCCATCTCATTACAGCACCCTCAATATGCGGCAGACTTTTTTCAGAAGTTCAGGATCCGTCTCCGCATACACGGTGACGTGACAGCCACCGACTTCAATATCCAGCGTTGATTTTATTTCTTGACCTTGGGAAAGTTGCATCCACCCTTCCGGGACACAGCTTACGATGGTTTCTTCTTTCCGTTTTGAAAGTTCCATACATGCAACCTTTCGTAACTGTCGCTGCCAATAAAAGTATGCATGCTTACTTATTCCTTTCTCCTGGCAGAAATCCTTAATGCTCTGTCCGCTGCATTGCCGGTCCTGTATCACCTGCATCCACTGTGATAGTCGGTACTCTGTTGTGACTTTTTGTATATTCATACAACCACTCCGCTTTGGTTGAAAAAGTGTGCAAACTTTTTCAACTTTTTCAACCATATTTATTGTGATTGTACTATCTTCAAGGCTACAATTCTATGTGATGGTGTCTTTGACGCTTACGTTGAATTAGAACGTATGTTCGTTTATAATTGTCTCAGAGGAGGAGAGCTCATATGACTGAGATTGAAAGATATTCGGAAAAAACTTTTGAAGCCATCAAACATTTTACTGCAGAAGGTATAGAGTTTTGGTATGCCAGAGAGTTAAAGGCTGTTTTGGAATACAAGCAATGGCGCAGGTTTAGTGAAGTTATCGATAAAGCAAAAATTGCTTGCCAAAACAGTGGCAATATTTTGTCTGACCATTTTGCCAACGTTGGCAAAATGGTTGATATCGGTTCAGGTGCTGAACGAGAGATAGAAGATATAATGCTTTCCCGTTACGCATGTTATTTAATTGTTCAAAATGGAGACTCTCGTAAAAAAGTGATTGCAATCGGACAAACCTATTTTGCCGTAAAGACACGTCAACAAGAATTAATCGAAAACTATGACCAGTTGACCGAAGAACAGAAGCGTTTTGCAATCCGTAACGAGATTATTGCCCATAATAAGTCTTTAGCTGAGGCGGCAAAAGGGGCCGGCGTTGTTGAAGCAAAGGATTATGCGATTTTTCAGAATAAAGGGTACCAAGGGTTGTATGGCGGCTTAGGGGTGAAAGAAATCCATGAACGCAAAGGCTTAAAGAAAAGCCAAAAAATACTCGACCATATGGGAAGCACGGAACTGGCGGCAAATCTATTCCGGGCCACTCAAACCGATGAAAAATTGAGAAGAGAGAATGTTAAAGGAAAAGAAAAAGCCAATCAGACTCATTTCCAAGTAGGGAAAAAGGTACGGCAAACGATCAAAGAATTGGGAGGAACCATGCCGGAGGATTTACCGACACCTGGGAAGAGCATTCAGCAAATTGAGAAAGAACATAAGAATAGGTATAAGGAAATAGAATAAGAAACGATTCCTTTGTTTTGCAGCGGCAACGTTCAGGTTCGAGAATACGTTCTGTAATTGGCTCTGCACTACGCGCATTAAATTATATGGACCGAGAACACCTGGAATCCGGTGACGGGCTGCACCAAAATATCTGACGGCTGTAAGAATTGCTATGCTTATCGTATGACCAGAAGAAATAGTTGATATAAAAAAGTGTTTCTTCATCATTTAGTAGCTTCTTTTTTTTCATTAGATATTTGCTTTTGATCATTATTTAGTTTTTTGTTCTCAGTAAATATTTTCTGGTTCTTTATAGATTCTTCGTCTATAAATATTGTGTATGTAGCTTCTTTCAACATAGGTTTATCAGCCAAAAGAATAAACTTGTTAGTTGAATTCTTTATTATATAGAGTCTATCATGTTCCTTGTCTTCTATATAGAAGTTTTTACCATAACCAAGCCTTTCCGCAATAGGAATAAACAAGAAGTAGAGAACTTCTAATGCAAGGAAAAAACATAATATTGAGACTGTAACAAATGCTGTTGCATTTTGTAAATCTTGTTGAAGATAAAAATTATAGATAACCAAAGAAATTGGAAATCCAATAAATGTACCTAATACAAAATCTAAAAGTACCTTCTTTTTATCATCAATAAGTTTTCGTTCAAGAGGTTCTATTTTAAATAGAATAATTGCTTGAACAAACAGGCCACCTATAAACACTATTGCTGCCCAGCTAAATATTTCATTCATAAATAACACCCCGATATCATGTTATCATTGATAAATCGCAGATAGAAAAATGGGTGCTCTCTCGAAAGTAAGCTCCCGTTAAATGATTATTTCGAAAAATACACTGTAGCGAGTTTCATTAAGTATATCACTGTTGTGATTAACGGTAAGGTTTTCTATTATCAGTAAGCCCGAGCAAATAGTCAATACTTGTACCGTAGAATTTCGCGAGTTTAATCAGCGAGACACTGGGAATATCCAAAGTTCCGCTTTCATACCTGGAATAGGTTGTCTGGCTGACATTTAACAAATCAGCGAGCGTTTGTTGATTGAGGTCACGGTCTTCTCTTAAATCTCTGAGTCGTTGGTACATAATAATCACCTGGGTACTATTGTAAATTATGCAATAAGCGCATATTGATTTTTATGCGCTTTTCGCATAAAATAGTATTTGCTGAATCATCTCATAGTATGAATACCGAAGAATCATTTATTGAGTTAGCAATGACCGTCCTGATGATTCAAGTAACCCTAAAGAATTTATGAGGAGCGGGAAAAGATGCAAGAAGGCAAACATAAGCAAATGGATGATACGATCCGGCTCGTAAGGTGGTTATCCGAACATCCCAAAATCCAAAGCAGGCTGTGTGATGGGGAATTTGAATCGACAGCGGGAGAGTGTATCGAAATGATCGAAATGCTGGAGAAATATTCATTCTACGATATGATCTTCATTCTTTTGATGAAGAATCGCCACGATCCGGTGATCGATGAGGCCCTTACCAAGACTGTTACGGAAAAGATCGCAAATGAATGGGAGAGAATCGGAACGGAGCAAATGTGCCGAGATATTAAAGAACGGATCAGAAAGGAAATAAAGATAAATGAGGTTTCATAATAACGGGACCTAAAGTGAATTTATCATCAGTTGTTAAAAAATCGAAACGGGGGATCATGGTTAAGTTAATTTATAGGAGTTCTTTATTTTTTCTTTTTTCTTAATAGAAACCAAGCCACAATAGCAGCTACAACACCATAGCCGAGAACAGAAGAACCGGATTCATCTTGATTGCTATTTGTCTCTATCATTTCTTGAGTTTCTTGTTCCGAAGAAGCTTGTTCTTCAGTGACTGTTGAAACAGGCTTTGCTTTTTCGTCAATATTTAAAGTGATACTATTTGTTTTTCCATTACTTGATTTAGCTGTTATGATCGCGGAACCAGGATTTATTGCTGTAACCATACCATCTTCACTAACTATAGCAACATTGATATCACTTGATGACCAAGTAATAGATTTATTCTCTGCATCTGAAGGGTAAATAGCAGCACTTAATACAGTTTCGGCTCCAACTTCTAATACAGTGTTATCCATAGAATTGATCATTACAGAGCTAACGTCAACTGGTTCAGGGATTGTTGTTTTTTCTGGTGTTTCATATGGGCAGACTCCATTAGGATGTAAGTGAGGGCCGTAACCATGATGATAATGGTAATAACCTAATCCACTAGCATTTTTGTTATCTCTGTGTCCACCGTTTGAATCAGTTCTTCCTGAATGGGCAAAAGTATTAGATGAAAATAACAACAAAATAATTACGATAGATAATAGGATTCTTCCAATTGTTTTTGTTTTTTCTCTTATCAACGAAACATCTCCCTAGTAATAGTAAAGAATGAGCCTAGTTAAGTGTTGAAAATTGTAAATTTCTATATAAAAAAGTCGAAACCCCTTAACAACATAAGAACCATTATTCTTTCAAGAATAACAGTTCAAATTATGGATACATTTTTTGATTCAATTGCTAAAAATTCCGATTTTAGAAAATTACAAGTTTATTTTAACATAATTTACTAAATATTTGTGAAAAAATTTGGGAATTTAGAAAAACAGTAATTCAAAAAATTCGAATAACTGTTTCTGGTGGAAAAAAATTTCTTTAAAAGTTTCTGTCGGCTATCGTGTAAAATCCCTTCGGGGTACGCAGTTCCGCCGTTGGGCGCTGGAAGTGCTGAAGGTGCAGAATTACGTAAAGCTCATTGTACTAGGGCGGCCTTGCGGCCGCCAATCCCTCAAAATGATGCCTTGGAACCAGCCATGCTCTCCGGACAGCTTAGCCGGAATATTTTATTCTTGGGGGGGATCGTAGAGGTCGTCCGTGGTAGTATCTACCACTTTAATATCTCTCTTGCTTGCCAGATCCCCACTGGGAGTTGCAAAAATATTTTTTGCCGTGATGAGGTCCATGACCGCCCCGACTTGGGTAAGCGTAAGGCCTGTCTTTGGCTGGGGAAGGGTAATGGTAAACGCATTACCACCTGCGGTCGTGAATACCATTCTTAAAACTTTCTGGTTAGTGATTGCCATGCTCTGTCACCACCCTGGAATTATTTGCTCCGGCCGGTTTATTCATCGGTCAGCTCGAAAATTTTCAGGCGGCGGATATCTGTCAATGGATAATCCACCAGGCTTGATAAAGCGACAGCCACATCGTATACGTCCTGATCGGTTGCCGTTGCTTTAACGCCGGTCAGGCTTTTTTGCCGGAGAACAGGCGCACCGCCGGCGGTAGTCCCTGTCTGATAGCGGGTTGCCAGCACTGAATCCAATGTGTTTACCACTAATGTCATAAGCTTACCTCTTTTCCTGGTTTTCTGCTTGTCCGAAGAGCATGTCCTTTTTAGTATATGCCCATCGTTTTCCGGGGGTGACTGTAAAGAAATTAATCTTTTACATCAATTACTTGATTTACCTGTACTTTCGAAGCTGCCCGGGAAGCTTTCTCTATTCGCGTTAACTTGTTGATTGTCTTTGTCATTAACTGATTGGCATGGGCTATATATAAGCTACACGCGTCCGGGTCCGCTGCGGCCATTTCTTTGATGGCGACAAAGAGTTCCTCCAGTCCTTTGGTTATCAGCTCAAAGCGGGCATCTGCCTGGCTCATGGAGAGGTTGAGCTTTAAGAGTTTGCTTTCGTTTTCTATCTCGGCGATGTGTTTGGCTGTCGTATTTTCATTTTCCAGGACATCAAGCTTACGCTGCAGCTTCAAAACATTTCCTTGCTCGGCCCATACGGCTTGCAGGTTATCCGTGGCTTCTTTTTTCGCCCGATCGCGCTCATCTGATAATTTGGAGATTTTATCTTTTTGCTCATCACAGATTTTCTGCAGCTCTTCTTTCCCGGCAAGCTCCTGGTTCCTCACATATACCGCCTGCTGCAGCTGCTGCTTGCTCATGCTGCCTGCATCATTCTCAGCGATAAACGCATCCCGCTGATCTTCCGGGAGCCCAAGAAGAATGAGGGCCTGGGTGTAGGTTAGATTCGTCACCGGTGACGAATCTGACATTTCCTGATCTTCGGATGAGACAAGCAGTTTAGCCCCATATTCATCAAAGATTTGCATCATCCTATCTGCAGTTCTTTGAGAATAACTTACCGATTCCTCCAGCCACTTGCCCCATTCCCCATAGGGCAGCAGCGCTTTGGCTTCCTTCAGGCGTTTTCCTACTTCGACGGCGCTGGCCAGCAGAATTTTACTGGTTTGTTGTTTAATCGTATTGATTTCAGCCGCGATGACAGGCGGCGTGCGTTCTGTCAGCAAATCGCTCATATTGATACCGTCTTTCCTGTACTTTATTGGCATCATATGGGATAAGCTTGACAACAGTGACAACAGGTTTGTAACCTTAAAGGCAAAGCGCTTACCCTATGTAAAATTTGAACACTTATGATAGACAAGTCATATAATAATATTGGGTCATATAGGTCATTGGTAGTAGTGTCAATCATAAGCAGGAATCCGGCTGCGTAGAACAGCTGGATTCCTGCTTGTTTTCGAGTATGCGCATACAATTTATTCGGTTATTGAAGGCATTCATCTGAACAAGCCTTGGATTTCTTTGTATGGATAAAGCCTATGCTTCGGGAGTATTATATAATCATCTGATGTTCACCTAATGTCATGGAGGGTCTGTTATGTCTGAGATTTATCTTGCGGGCGGCTGTTTTTGGGGTGTGGAAAAATTGATTGCGTCTATTCGCGGGGTTCATTCCACGCAAGTGGGCTATGCCAATGGCAAGACCGCGAACCCGACCTATGAGGATGTGTGTCAGCGCGGCAGCGGACATGCCGAGACGGTGTATGTAGACTATGATCCGGAGATTGTGCCGCTGGAATTCTTGCTGGAATTATATTATCAGGCGATTGATCCGGTCTCGCTCAACCGGCAGGGCGGCGACAAGGGGACCCAATACCGTACCGGGATTTATTATGTGGATATTAATGATCTGCCGGTGATAGAACGATCCGTGGCCAAGCTGCAAAAAAGCTACGATAAACCTGTCGTGATCGAGATAAAAGCAATGGAGAACTTTTGTCCGGCGGAAGAGTACCACCAAAAATATCTGGATAAAAATCCGGATGGCTACTGTCACATCGGCAAGGATAAATTCACGAAGGCGGCAGCGGCCATTATCAACCCGGCCGATTATCATGCGCCGGATCCTGACAGGCTGCGCCAAACCCTGACCGGAACGCAGTACGAAGTGACGCAGAATAATGCCACCGAGCCGCCGTTTCATAACGCGTTCTGGGACACTTTCCGGCCGGGCATTTATGTGGATATTACAACAGGCGAGCCGCTTTTTGCCTCCTCGGATAAATTCGAATCAGGATGCGGCTGGCCGAGCTTTACCAAGCCTATTGACCCCAATGTGGTCTGGGAAAAGACCGATACTTCCCATAGCATGCTGCGGACCGAGGTCAGGAGCCACGCCGGCGACGCTCATCTGGGGCATGTGTTTGCTGATGGACCAAGGGAATCCGGCGGTCTGCGATACTGTATCAACAGCGCCTCGCTGCGGTTCGTGCCCAAAGAAGATATGGAGCGGGAAGGGTACGGAAATTTAATTGGACTTGTGAAGTAGAGGTCAGCAATGGTCGATGGCTGGAAATGGTCCTGACCAAACTGAAAAATCAAACAGGAATGCGTACATTGATGGAAGCTGCCAACGACATGGTGCAGATGCATGCGCCATCTGTCATTCGGCGCCTATGCCCAGGCCATTATGCCCGGAAAGATCAATTCTGTCATTTTATTTCACAAAAAGTAATTCCTACCAGAAATTCGGAACTGTAGGAAGCTTTGTTACACCCTTTAATGACAAAGTCAATCAAGCAAGAAGGGGTGACTTGATGCTGGAGATAGATAAACTTGTCTCAGAGCTTGCCTACATGAATATACCCAAAGAGCGGCTTATCTCCAGGATCGAAGAAATATATTTTAAGAAGGAGGGCAAGAAAATTGATTGAGGTTAAAAATCTGACCAAATGTTTTGACAAAAATAAAGTTTTGGATGACTTAAATATTCATGTCAGGAAAGCATCGGTATATGGCCTGCTTGGGCCGAATGGCGCCGGGAAAACGACGCTGATTAAGCATTTAACCGGATTATACCGCCAGGATCAAGGAACAGTGACGATTGACCATAAGCCGGTCTACGAAAATCCTGAGGTTAAGGCTCAAATGGTTTACATACCTGACGATTTGTATTTCTTTTCTCAATACAGTATTGATGAAACAGCAAAGTTCTACGCAAAAATATATCCCAAATGGAATTGGAACAGATACGAGCAATTAAAGCAGGTATTTCCTATCGACAGCAAGAAATTAAAGGGATATCTCAGGGAGTTGGAAAATAATCAAATTCAGTCAGACCTCACAGGCTCAGTTTCCTGGAGCTTGGGCAGGAAATTGGTAAGATCTATATTCGGCTTTAAGCTTAACGGAAGATTGGTGCCGTCTGAGTTTATTCTATCCGACTGTTAGACAGGAGGCGCATGATGAACCGCATTTTAATCGTTGAGGATGATATCACCTTAAGCAAAGGCATTGTCCTGGCCCTCAAAGAAGATCATTGTGACTTTGTACAGGCCTATGATATCGCTTCCGCCAAGAAACAGCTGCAAAGCAAGGCCTTCGATCTGGTAATACTCGATGTCAATCTACCGGATGGAAACGGTCTTGACCTTTTGGCGGAAGTCCGTAAGACGCTTGTGTTGCCTGTTATTGTCCTGACTGCCAATGATCTGGAGACGGATATTGTAACCGGGTTAGCGCTTGGGGCGGATGATTATATCACAAAACCTTTCAGTCTGATGGTGCTGCGGGCCAGAGTGGGCGTCCAATTGCGGAAGTTGAGGCAGCAGCTTTCTGATACCGTAATGATTGACGGGTTTTCTTTTTCCTTTGAAAAGATGGCGTTTTGGCGAGACGGCAATCCTATTGAACTCAGCAAAACCGAGCAGAAACTACTCCGGATTTTGATCGAAAACAGAGGGAAGACTGTTCCCCGTGCCGATTTGGTGGACAGGATTTGGACCGACGGGGCTGAGTATGTTGACGAAAATGCCCTGTCGGTGACGATCAAAAGACTGCGTGCGAAATTGGAAGATCTTCCGTCTTCACCGCGATATATCAAAACAGTCTATGGCCTTGGCTACACATGGGCGGTACGGTGAGATGAATACACTTGCTTGCATCTGTATCGGGTTTGCCCTTGCTGCGGCAGGCGCAGCCGCGATGGCGATTGTCTTTTACCACCAAAGAACAAAGAAAACGCTCGCAAGAATAGCGAACATGTTGGACACAGCCATAAACGGCAGCTTTGCCCAAGGTATTTTTGATGAATCTGCTTTATCGGCGGTGGAAGCGAAGTTGGCCAGGTACCTTTCCATCTGTACAGTATCTTCGCAGAACCTGCTTGCGGAAAAGGATAAAATAAATAGCCTGATTTCAGACATTTCCCATCAAACCAAAACACCCCTTGCCAATATCCTGCTTTATGCCCAGCTGCTCAGCGAACACGAATTGCCGGAAGACGGTAAAGCTTGTATGCAAGCTTTGTCCGCCCAGGCGGAAAAGCTCAATTTTCTTATCAGTGCTTTGGTGAAAACCTCAAGGCTGGAAACGGGCATTATGACTGTTTCACCGAAAGAGGAAGTCATTCAAAAGCTGCTGGATGAAGTACGGGCGCAAATCAGGCCAAAGGCAGAGGCCAAAGGCATTTTGATTGATCTGGAAGATACAGCGAGTTGGGCCTATTTTGATCTGAAATGGACGACGGAAGCTGTGTATAATATCATCGATAACGCTGTAAAGTATACGCCAAGCGGTGGCCGTATTCATATAAAAGTCATACCCTATGAACTGTTCTGCCGCATCGATATTACCGATAATGGAATTGGGATTGCCGAGGATGAACAAAGTAAAATATTTACCCGGTTCTATCGCTCGCGAGCCGTGGACAATCAGGAAGGGGTTGGCCTTGGACTGTTTTTGGCCAGAGAGATCATCTCAGCCGAGGGCGGTTATATTAAGGTGTCATCACAGCTGGGCAGCGGTTCTACCTTTTCGGTATTTTTACCGGGAGTAAAGTGAAGCAGGAATAAAATGAAATCTGTCAAAACTGTTAGACTTTAGAAAGAACGTTGAAAGATTGTTGTGATATAGTCAATATTGCAGGCACTGCAATATTGACTATTTTCGATTTGGGGGAGGAGAACATCATGCCCATACTTGAAACCTGCAAATTGCAAAAATATTACGGTGGCGGAGAGACAATCGTTAAAGCCTTAGACGGTGTCGACCTCGCGGTGGAAAACGGGGAATTTGTTGCGATAGTAGGCACATCAGGCAGCGGAAAGTCGACGCTTCTGCATATGCTGGGTGGGCTTGACCGTCCTACAAGCGGAACAGTCACGGTAGACGGAAAGGAGATCTTTTTGTTGAAAGACGAAGAACTGACGATTTTCCGCCGTAGAAAAATCGGTTTTGTCTTTCAGAATTATAATCTGATTCCTGTATTAAATGTGTACGAGAATATGATCCTGCCGATTCAGCTCGACGGCAATGAGCCGGATAAACACTATATTGATAAAATCATCCGGACATTGGGGCTTGAAAGCAAATTGAACAATCTGCCCAACAATCTTTCCGGCGGGCAGCAGCAGCGGGTAGCAATTGCCAGAGCTTTGGCGGCTAAGCCTGCTATCGTTCTTGCCGATGAACCGACAGGAAATCTCGACAGTAAAACCAGCCAAGATGTCCTGGGTCTGTTAAAAGTTACAGGCAAGAAGTTTAGTCAAACCATTGTTATGATTACCCATAACGAGGAAATCGCCCAGTTGGCCGACCGCGTCATCCGGATTGAAGACGGGAGAATCTTGGGCGGTGAAAGCAAATGATCAAAGTAGAAAACAAAAAAGCGATTCGCCATTTGGCCGAGAAGAGTTTTCGGGCCAATAAAGCCCGCAATATCATTGCGATCATTGCCATTGCCTTGACAACGGTGCTTCTTACCTCCCTTTTTACTATGGGGATCGGTACGGTGGAGAGTATTCAGCAGGCCACAATGAGGCAGGCAGGCGGTGACGGTCACGCTGTGCTCAAATATATCACCGACGAGGAATATGACAATATCAAAGGACATCCGCTGATCAAAGAAATTGCCTATAACCGTATACTGTGCGATGGTGTGGAAAACAAAGCGTTTGTAAAGCGCCGTGCCGAGTTTTGGTATTACGATGATGTCGGGTTGAAACTCGGATTTTGCGAACCCACAAGCGGACACAAACCTGTAGCTGAAAAGGAAGTGATTGCCGATACCAGGACTTTGGAGCTAATGGGTGTTCCACTTGAGGTCGGCGCGCCGCTTACGCTGACACTGAATATCCGTGGGAAAGAAATACAGCGCAATTTTTTCCTTGCCGGCTGGTGGGAGAGCGATCCCGTCTTTAACGTGGGACAGATTTTTGCTTCCCGGGCTTATGTGGATGCCCATTTGGCTGAATTGCATAATACCTATAAGGAAGATAGCTCGCTTGCCGGTGCCATTAATGCGTATATTATGTTCAAAAATAGTATGGATTTAGAGGGGAAGCTTAGCAAAGTCATTACCGACAGCGGTTATTCGATTGACGAAAATGCGCCGAATTATTTGGCGCATAATGTGAACTGGGCATACCTCTCCACAAACTTTGGTATGGACGCAGGTACTGTTATGGCACTGCTTTTGGGTTTACTATTAATCGTTTTTACCGGCTATCTGATTATCTACAACATCTTTCAAATTTCCGTCATTCGGGACATCCGCTTTTATGGCCTCTTAAAAACCATCGGCACAACCGGGACGCAGATCCGCCGGATTATCCGCAGACAGGCGCTGATCCTTTCCGCTATGGGCATTCCAATCGGACTGATTATCGGTTTCTTCATCGGCAGATCGATTGTTCCTATCATCATGAACAATACCGCCTATGCCGGGAGTACGGTCTCTGTCTCAGCAAACCCCCGGATTTTTATCGGTTCTGCGCTGTTTGCCTTGGTCACGGTGCTCATCAGCACCTTTAAGCCGGGCAGGATCGCCGCCGCTGTTTCACCGGTGGAGGCAGTACGCTATACTGACGGAAATATAATACAAAACGGCAAACTGAAAAAGACTACGGATGGCGGGAAAATGCCCAGGATGGCCCTGGCTAATTTAGTACGTAACAAAAGGCGTACCGTTTTGGTCGTGATTAACATGGCCTTAAGCCTTGTGCTGCTGAACACGGTGTTTACGTTGTCTCAGAGTATTGACATAAATAAGTTCCTTGCTAAATTTGTAGACACCGATTTTCTGATTGCCCATGCCGATTATTTTCAAAATGACTTCTCCGGTTCCGAAAATCAGACCACCGAGAGCTTTATCCAGGCGGTGAAAGCGCAGCCCGGTTTTGAGGAAGGTGGAAGACTGTACGGAGGCAGAGAGGAAGGATTTGCCGTCGAGGACGAAAAAAACACCGCCCAGGATTATAATAAAAACCCTTATGGTCACTTCTTTGCTGCGGGCTATGGTCTTGAAGACCTGCCGCTTCAGCGGCTGGAGCTGATCGACGGGGAACTGGATGATGCTAAGCTGGCCACCGGCAAGTATATTCTGGAAGGCGTTCAACTTGATGACAACAGCATTCCGAAAATGGACAGCGCGCATTTTGCAGTGGGTGAAACGGTCACGCTTCATAACTATAAGGGAACGTCGGAAGCATTTACTGATAGAGAGTACACGACGCAGGAGTTTATCGTGCTGGGCCATGTAGCCATTAAACATTTTTCCAATTCCGACCGCACAGGATGGGACTATAACTTCTATCTTCCGGCGGATGTCTACAAAAAATTAGTCACAATGCCTGCTATAATGAGCTATGCTTTTAATGTTTCCGAAGATCAGGAAGCAGCGATGGAGCGTTTTTTGCAAAGCTACACTGGTCTGGTGGAACCTGTTATGAATTACACCTCAAAATTTACTTCCCTCAAGGAGTTTTCCGGTATGCAAATGACTGTTGTGATGATTGGCGGGGCACTCAGCTTAATCATCGGATTGATTGGCATTCTCAATTTTGTCAATGCCATTCTCACCAGCATTCTGACTAGACGCAAGGAATTTGCGATGCTGCAAAGCATTGGCATGACACGCAAGCAGCTGCGCCGCATGTTAATGTTTGAAGGTTTTTATTATACGTTTGGCACTTGCATCCTGTCGTTCGTATTCACCACGCTGTTTTCACTTTTGATTGTCAAAGCATTTTGTCGCCTTCTGTGGTTCTTCAGTTATCATTTTATCTTATGGCCGGTTTTGAGCGTACTGCCTTTCCTGCTTGTGCTTGGCGTGATGATTCCTCTGGTATCGTATGCCCTGACTGACAAGCAAAGTATTGTCGAGCGGCTTCGGGAGGCGGAATAAGACGGCGTGGAAAAAGACGGCATCAATAAACTCAATTTAGGTTTTTTCGTATATAATAATAAATTCTCAATAACAAAGAAAGTTAATACGTATCCTTTCGGCGGGCCTAACAGCCCGCTTAATTATTAAGTACCGCAATGCTATGGAGAATCATCGTCGAAAATGCTTATAGTCCCCCGTTTTTAAGGAAATCTTTAACCTGATGGTGTACAATCAGGTTCCGGAGGAAATACAGGATGATTAATAGCCCTGCAATCTCCGGTACATAAGATGCCGGATCGGTCATCAGCTTGATCCAATCCGCCTGAAGCCATGACGCTTCGGTTGAAGCATAAAATTTTGGGCCGTAAAGCGGCCAATAAAATGTCTGAGGAATCACCCACATGGCGTCAAAAATGTCATGGCAAAGACAGCTTCCAGCCAGCACCAGCCAGCCATTCTTTCGGTACCGCTGCCAACGGTAGTATCCGATCCCCAATAAGAGAAATAGAAACAATACGGTGTGCGCAAATACCCTGCCGGTATGAAAGGTTTCCGCGAACAAAAAGCGGCCGATCGGCTTATCAATCAAATCGGGCAAAATGGACCCGACAAAGACGATTCGATAATCAATTTGAATATTTCCTAAGGATTTTTCGGCTGCTTTGGCAGCCAATCCTGTCAATCCCAAATGTCCAAAGAAAATCATTGTGTATACCTTACCATTCTAATATCATTTAAGGTCGGTCTGCTTGGTGGGGCAAACCGTAAGGACTATATTCTAACATAAAATAAAAGTAATTCACAAAAAAATTGAACCAATAAGCAAGACAGGCCATATGATGTAAGTGCCATGAGAAGCGCCTCTTAATATAAAAGAAGAAACCTGGTGCTGGATAGCCAGGTTTCTTCTCCATAGAATATTTGAAGAATATAAGATACAATTTATAAGAGCTGGATAAGATTGTTCTGTTTGTGGTTACGTTCATGAGGGAAGCGAGGCCCCCAATTTTTGTCCGAAATGTGGAGCGCCGAAGGAAAAATTCAACGTCTTATCTGAAGAAGATGCCAAAAAGATCCTGAATTCAGACCGAACCAATGACATCCACATGGAAATCATCAAATTAGCGATGAGAATAAAAGATTTAGCAAAAGAAGGTATTGAAATCAATCTTGACCCGCCATGCGTTGCTTTGTTTAAACAAGCTCATGACGAGGCTTGGGTCATCAAACAAAGAAGCAAAGCAGAAATCGCAGGCCATGTTGGACGAGGCAAGTGGTAAGTTTGAAACGATAAGAGGAGATTTTGTAATCAGGATTTGGCGGCCTACTGGGCCGCCATTAAGCATTTTCCCAGTAATTTCAGAAGGAAATAAAACATTATTCCATATATAATTCTTCTTGGTGTCATTTTTTTATTTTTATCTTTTCAATTTTAAGGAGGAAAAAGAATTGAACTTTCGTAAAAATTGGCTGAAATTTCTACTTTCTATTGCACTGGTAATCACAATTACGATTCCTGCGATGCCTTTACAAGCGTATGCTGCCCAGGCAGTAGAAAATAAAAGACTTGCTGGGGATAGCAGGACGCTAACTGCGATTGAAATCTCCAAGGAGGGATGGGCTGCAGGTTCAAATGCCGTGATCCTGGTCCGTGATAACAATTTTCCGGACGCTTTAGCCGGTGCTGTCCTGGCGGCAGCCTATGATGCCCCGATACTTTTAACGAACAGTAAATCACTCTCTCCTGACACTGCGTTGGAGATCGAACGGCTCCAAGCGCAAACGATCTATATCCTTGGCGGTACCGGTGCGGTATCCGCAGCGATTGAAGAGGATCTGTCTGCGGACTATACGGTCGAGCGTATCACAGGCGGCAACCGTTATGAGACTTCGGCAAATATTGCCAAATATCTGCAAGACAATCATAAACTGCTGACGAAAAAGGCTGTCATCGCCTATGCACAGAATTTCCCGGATGCCTTGGCGATCTCATCCTGGGCAGCGCAAAACGGCGTACCGATTCTGTTATCCGAAACAAATTCCCTGCCGGCAGCGACAAGCGAAGCTTTAACTACGCTGCAAGTAACCGATACGATTATTACCGGCGGGACTGGCGTCATCAGTGCGCAAGTCGAATCCATACTTCCGAATCCAACCCGTTATGGCGGAAATAATCGCTATGAAACAGCAGTCAACATTATTAACGGCCTTGGTCAAGCGACGGATACCCTCTTTGTTGCCACAGGGCTCAACTTCCCCGATGCCTTGGCAGGTTCCGCGTTAGCGGCAAAGCAGGGGAAAGCCATTCTGCTCGTCGGCAATGGCATTGATCCTTCCGTAGAAACTTTTTTAGCAGGTAAGGTAGGACAAATCAATAAAATTTATTCTGTCGGTGGTACCAGTGTTGTGAAGCCACTCACCCTGAACCAGATCTATTCTTGTATCGTTTTGGAGCAACCCGCCGAAGCATTTGCCAACGCGATGAACGCGATCAAAACGCTGGATCAGGATACCGCTGACCGGTATTTCAGCTACGACGGACTCATGAATTCTGATGAATCGACCAGCACCACGATCACCGATGAAAATATTGCCTCTTTCTTTGCGAAACTCGATTACAACATTGTGTCCTCAGCCATAAACGGTGATACGGCAACCGTGACAGCGGAAATCACCAATACCGATTTCGCGGCGGTCTTGGATGCTTACCTCGATGCGGTCATAGAATTGGCGATTGAACAGGGATTATTGCCTGAAGAGGAACAATTAAGCGATGAAGAAGCTGAACAGGCGATACAGCAGCTCTTATTTGACGCCATTGCCAATGAGGACCAGACAACAACAGTCACAATCGAAGTGAATCTTGTGAAGAATAATAATAGCTGGACAATTACCATGGATGACAAATTCGCAGATGCGATCCTGGGTGGATTCATCAGTGCATTTGAAGATCTGCTGCAATAAAGAAAAAGCAGGATAAATAAATAGAATGGCGGCCATTTAGGGCGCCATTTTTTTTACAAACTCATTACTGCCAAAAATAATTAAATGTGAAAGTAATAGGAAGTATTATGGTATAATATGGGACGATCAATTCTTTTGTCACAAAACTTCCTTTAGCGGTTTCCAAAGAATGAAACCATTTAAAGGAGGATCGTCGAATGGAGGGTATAACCTTGAGCAAGAAACTGCCCCATCCTGATTTTCAAACGATCTTCAGGATGCACTATCCGAAGGTTGTCCGGCAAATTTCCGGTTTTACCGGAAGCACCGCTACAGCCGAAGACCTTGCTCAGGAGGTTTTTCTCCGCTTATACAATGTGGATTGGGCCCAAATCCAGAACCTGAATGCCTGGCTTACGAAATGTAGTTTTCATGCCGCCTGCAATTATGTCCGCGGAGAGAAAAGAAGAGTGGCCCGGGAGGCCTTGGATTACCAGATGAATTATCCGAATCTGAAGTCGGATGAAGAAACCCAGCTCGAAGCGTTGTTGATCCGGGAAGAAACAAGACATGCCGTATTTGAGACGCTTTCTGAACTCGAAGAACGGGACCGGCTGCTCCTTTTGCTGAAGTATGAGGATTACAGCTACCGGGAAATCGCTGAAACCTTAGCGCTGAACCCCGCTTCCGTTGGCACACTGCTGGCCCGGGCCAGAAAACAGTTTCAAAATCTATATCAGAAAGGAAGGGAAGATGCATGACCTGTTCATTTGAAAACCAACTGCAAGCGTATCTGGACGGAGAACTGAATAAAGAAGAGCGCAAAGCGATCATGATCCATCTCGAACAATGCTCTTCCTGCCGTGATCAGCTCGTAGAATTGGACGGCCTTGCCAAATGGTCCGACCAAGTTTTCGATCAAGCTTTTTTTCCTGATGCGTCTGTATTGTCTGCGGAACAGACCAATCCTGAATTCGCCTGGACAAGATTCAGCCAAAAAATCAGCGCGGGCGATTTCGGCACGGACACCCTGGATTCCGCCTCTTCACCCATAGAGCCTTGCTCGTCGCAGATTCCTTCTTTAACGACTGGTTCACCCACCTATCTTGAAAGGAGTTGGAAAACCCTTATGAAAAAATACCGTAAACTGGCGACAGGTCTCGCTGCCGCTGTCTTGTTCGTTACTTTCCTGATGATCCCGCAGGTTCAGACGTTCGCCGGAGAAGTATTGGCGTTATTCAGAGTGGATAAGATTGAAATTGTAACTTTTACCCCTGAGGATCTTCAGCAAATCGAAAACTTTTTTGAATCCGGGGAAAACGCCCAGATTGACATGGATGATATCGGCACGATCACGATCACCGAAGGTGATTTCAAACAAACTGTCTATGCTTCCGCCACCGAAGCCAAAGCGGCCGGTGTCAGTCTCCCGGCATCTCCTGATGGTTACACGGTAGGCAATGTCGTTGTGCAATCGGCGGCCAAAGTAGATATGAAGCTCAATACGGAAACGATCAATGCTGCCATGAAAAATTTAGGCTCCGAGGCGACCTTCGATGAAAGCCTTAACGGCAAGACGTTCAGTGTCGCTTGGCCCGGCTTTACCGATATAACGTATCAGGGAGACTCGGATCAAACCTATACAGATTTGACATACACCGTCATGAACTCTCCGGAAATTCAGGCGCCATCTGTGACCGATATTGAAAAGCTCAGAACCACCTTGCTGCAGCTTCCGTTTATTCCGGAAAATATCCGCAGCCAACTCGCCGGTATCGACGACTGGCAGAATACGCTTCCTGTCCCGGCAATTCAGGGAACGACAGAAATTGACCGCACCGAAAAAGTCACGGTGAACGGCGGGAACGGCGCCTATATGCTGGCCAAAGACCATTCCGCGATCCTTCTCTGGGAAGACGCCGGTCAGCTGCATTCTCTACGGGCAAACCTCACCGCGGGAGCAGATGGAAACTCTGTGAAAGCGGATTTACTGAAACTTGCTGAAAATTTCTAGTTTCCTACGCTCATCTTGCCGTCAGCAGGCAAACGAGTATACCGTTCTCTAAATAACTAGACATTAAAACCTTCATAGCTGGGCCTGTGTGCTACAGCTCCAGCGTAAGCGGAATGCGGCGCGCAGACCAGATCCAAATGAATATTTTTGTATTTGGATAACTGCGCAAAACACGACATGCATACCTGCTCAAAGCTTAAAATCAGTCTGTGGGTCACAAGTACTGCGGCAAGCGTAGTATGGAGTGCGTAGCGCGGCTGTTTGCGCCATGGAGGGCGCAAACAGCCGAAAAGCAGTATTGTGACACACAGACTAACCCAGATGATATATCCTGCTGTCCTGCTGCGGCTATTTATTGTTTAGGAAAGGAGACCTTTGATGACGGATTCGGCAATCAATACCGCCGCCTTAAGCAAGCTATACAACGGCAAAGGAGGCTGCCAAAACATTACCCTCCATGTCCCTAAAGGTGTGGTGTATGGATTTATCGGCCCCAATGGTGCCGGCAAGAGCACTTTTGTCCGTACGCTTTTAGGTTTACTGAAGCCAACCGGCGGCAAGGCCGAACTCTTAGGTAAGCCGCTCGGGGACCTCGAAGCACGCCGAAAAATTGGCTATCTGCCGGAGCTTTTTCGTTATCCGGATTGGTTAACCGGACTCCAGCTTTTACATACGCATGCCGATCTGATCGGGATGAAATCGTCGTTGCGCCCCCAGCACTTTCAGACATTACTGGAAAGGGTAGGTCTAAGCGGCAGCGAAAAACAAAAAATCGCTAAATACAGCAAGGGCATGCAGCAAAGAATCGGTTTGGCTTGTGCGTTGCTTGGGGATCCGGAATTAATCTTTCTGGACGAACCGACTTCCGCGTTGGATCCGCTGGGGAGGATGGATGTTCGCAACCTCCTGGCAGAGCTAAGGCGCGAAGGCAAAACGGTCTTTTTGAACAGCCACTTGCTGCAGGAAATCGAAACGGTCTGTGACCAGGTCGCGATCATCGATCGCGGAAAGCTGATCACGCAAGGAGATTGGCGTAAACTTTGCCATTTTCAAAACCGGTACAAGTTGATCGCTTCCGGTCTGGACCCGAAAGTCTTAAGCACACTTCCGAGCGTCCTTCGTGCAGAGCAGCGTCAAACATTCGAAGCTGAAGCAGGGACGGCCCGAAAAACGGAATGGCAGATTGAGATCGAAAGCACCGAAGAACTTCCGGCTTTGGTTCGGACACTCAGTGAGCACGGGATCGGGGTCTACGAGCTCACGCCGCTGGAACCGCATCTGGAAGAAATCTTCCTGTATTGGATGAACCGAAAGGAGCCGGAAAATGTGGACCATCGCTAAACTTTCTTTCAAAGAAATCCTCTATAAACGCATCTTCCTGATTGCTCTGATCATGACGTTGGCCTACTTGCTGCTGTATGGAATCGCGACCCATTATGCCGCGGCGTCATCGTTGGAATCGCTGAATCAAATGGATCCGGACCAAAAAGCAGCCATGAGCCTGCAACTGAAAATGGTCGGTTCACAGCTTTTGAGTATGGGC
Organism: Dehalobacter sp.; assembly: GCA_023667845.1. Lineage (NCBI taxonomy): Bacteria > Bacillati > Bacillota > Clostridia > Eubacteriales > Desulfitobacteriaceae > Dehalobacter > Dehalobacter sp. The sequence goes on from JAMPIU010000143.1 coordinate 313,065, forward strand.
CTCTTTTTTGCCAACTTTATTATTGGTCTGCTGACGATTCTGGCAACGGTAGGCAGTATTGCCGGTAATATCGAAAGCCATCAAATCGATCCGATCCTAACCCGGCCCATCCGGCGTATGGATTTTGTGTTAGGTAGATATCTTGGATATGGAATCCTTTTGATGGGATATACGTTGTTTTTCTTTCTTGCGATCATTCTCGTGAATCATCTGTTTGGAGGTCTGCTGCAAGCGAATCTGCTCTTCAGCAACATCCTGAAAGCAAGTTTTGTTTTCGCCTGCGTTCCCTTGATCATGATTGCTCCGGCGTTGTTCTTCAGTGCGAATTTCGGTACGATGAATAGCGGGATCATTCTGATCGTTCTCTATGGCATGAGCTTTATCGGCGGTTTTGTGGAACAACTGGGAAACATTCTGCAAAACACAGCCTTAGTGAATATTGGGGTCGTATCCAGCCTGCTGTTTCCCGCCGATACGCTGTTCCGCTATATGAACACCCTCCTGGACGCCGGCAATGCCGGATCTTTTAATCCGGCTTCCCTTCTCTTTGGCACCGGTTCGCCGAGTACCCTGATGCTCGTTTACTGTGTTGTTTATGTACTCTTGATTCTGCTGCTCGGGATTCAGTCATTTGGGCGCAGAGATATATAAGCAAGGTGGATCATACATTGTACTGCAGCTGGACGGGGATAATCCGGGATATGTCATTGTCAACGGCAAATCCCCGGCAGAAACCGAGGCCCTGTACGAGTCCATTTTTCATATAGGTCAGATTGACGCTGTGTATCCAGCTTGGCTTTTTCATAAGCCGGCTGGATTTTTATTATGATCGCAGGATTTTTGTACAGATACTAAAAAAGGGATATGCAGAAGGATAGAGAATTATAAAACGAACTTATCGATTGCAGTAAAGGAGATTAATATATGATTGACGTCCGGAACATGACCAAAAAATACGGCAAGCTGGCGGCCAATGACAACATTAACCTGTCCGTGGGACGCGGCGAGCTGGCCGTACTGCTCGGCCCCAACGGGGCGGGTAAATCAACGCTGATCAAATCTGTTTGCGGTCTGCTGCGTTTCCAAGGTACCATCACCATCGACGGGCATAAGAATCATACGGTGGAGGCCAAACGGATACTAGGGTATGTGCCGGAGTTTCCTGTGTTGTACCCGATGCTGACAGTGGCGGAGCACCTGGAGTTCATTGCCAAAGCATACCGGCTGGTGGCTTGGGAGGAAAGAGGGGAGGCCTTGCTTCGCCGTTTTGAGCTGGACGATAAAAAAATGAAGCTTGGTAAAGAGCTTTCCAAAGGAATGCAGCAAAAGGTCAGTGTCTGCTGTGCGCTCCTGCCCCAGCCCAAGGCTGTTATTCTGGATGAACCGCTGGTCGGTCTGGACCCGCATGGGATCCGTGAACTGAAAGCGGTCATTGCGGGGCTGCGGGACAGCGGCTGCGCGCTGCTTGTCAGCACCCATATGATCGAAAGCCTGGAGGAAAACTGGGATGTAACCTATATCATGGTCAAGGGCCGGATCGCGCGCGTTTGCCGCCGTACGGATATCGCAGCCGGCCAAAGCCTTGAGGATGTTTATTTCAGCATCACGGAAGGAAAAATCCAGGAGGAAACGCCATGAACAGTCTCGTTTTTTTGCTGGTAAAAAGCGCCAGGAACAGACTGCTGGAGCTGCTTCGGAAGCCGGCGAAGCTGGTGTTATGGGTGCTTGTGATTGCAGGGATTGGCGGAGTGTTTCTCACTTCCCTGTTTACAAAGCAAAGCACGGCCGGTTCGCATGATCTTGTTTGGCTCAAGGGCATCCTTTTCCTTCTCATCCTGATTTTTGTCGTGACCGCCATCCAAAAGGGCTTAGCCAATGGTGACGTTATTTTCGAGATGAACGATGTCAATTTGCTGTTTGTTTCACCGGTCAGTTCCCGTATGATCCTGATGTACGGCATCGTGCGCATGGCAAAGATGTCTTTCTTGGCAGGCTTTTTTATCCTGTTTCAAAGCAATTCCTTAAGCCAGGGCTTTGGGGTCGGCTTTGATGCGGTGCTCCTGGTACTGCTCGGTTTTATCCTGGCTGTCGGCATGCTCCAAATCCTGTCGCTTCTTATCTACAGCCTGACCAATGGAAAACCGGCGCGGAAGCTGGCTGTCCGGCTGCTTACCGCTCTGGCCTTTCTCCCGCTTATTGTTTATACCGGCATCCAGCTTCTCGGCACAGGTGATCTTCTTTCGGCGCTGGAAAACACGCTGCATTCGCCATTTGCCGCTTGGACGCCGGTGGCAGGCTGGGCATCGGCAGGTACAGTTTCCCTGATTTCCGGCGATCTGGGAACCGGATTTTTCTTTCTGGGGCTGCTGGTGCTGTCCGGGGCGCTCTTAATTCTCTATATCGCCTTGAGCAACCCCGATTATTATGAAGATGTCCTGGTTGCCACGGAAACCGCGTTTGAGAAAAAGCGCGTCTTAGCCGAAGGGCAGATCAACACAGAAGCGTTATCAACAAAAAAAGTGAAGGTTGCAAAAACCGGTATCAATGGTCTGGGACCCAGCACCATTTTTTATAAGCACCTGCGGGAATCCTTTCGTGCCAACCGTCTCGGTCTTTGGGGAGTGTCGTCCATCATCGTGGTATTCGGCGCAGCCCTGTTTTCAATGTTTCTGCGCGGCGAGGACGGCGGGACCTTCATTTTGCTGCAAACTCTGATGTGGATGCAGATTTTTCTGATCGGAACGGGCCGCGGCTTGAAAGAGCTTTATATGCATTATATCTACCTGATTCCCGCAAGCTCTTTTCGGAAAATCGTCTGGAGCAACCTGGAAATCGCGTTTAAGGTACTGGTAGAAAGTGTGGTTATTTTCGGCATCGCGGGCCTGATCATGGGGGATTCGGTTTGGCTGATTGCTGCGGCCATTGTGGTTTTCACCCTATTTTCGTTTTTACTCTTGGGCGTCAACTATCTTTCTTTGCGCTGGACGGGCGCGGACATCAGCGCGGGGCTCCTGATTTTCATTTACACCATTGCCGTTATCGTTATCATGTTGCCCGGCCTGATTGCCGCCTTTGTCATCGGCAGTAAGATCGCGGGAAGCGGCGTGCTGATCGGACTTGGGGTGCTGGCCTTATGGGAATTGCTGGCTGCGCTCGGCTGCTTCGCGCTGTCCAGGGGCGTTTTGCACCGCATGGATATGCCCGTGCTGAGAACTGGAAAGTAATAAAGTTTCAAAAGTTATTTCCTGTCATCCTCAGGCTCATATTTAAATAAAACGGTTAAGTACTTTTCCAAAGTCAATACATCAAATATATTTGATGTATTGACTTTTTGTTTTGTGTAGCATATACTCTATTATATCAAAATAATTTGATATATATAACAAATTATTTTGATATGCAGAAACAGTCGCGGTCAGCTCAAATCCAGCAAAGGAGACGCAATTCACTCATTATACCGAATTGGCAGTGGCTATAATTCGCAAAGGTGATTATGGGTTCAAAATTGGAGGTGTGGTATAGGTGTTCTCAGTAATTGGTCATATATCAAGTTTTTTATACAATTTGCTAACTGCGTTGCTAAAATGGATCTTTGGCTTGTTCAGCCAAAATCCGGAATTCCTGAATTCAGCACGTTTCAAGGACTCCGTAGAATACTTTTTCACAGATGCGATAGTTATCTTCCTGATGCTGATTATTATCATATTCATCGTATCAATATTAAGGAGCTTCTTTCCTCCTGAAAGAACCAAAAAACTTTTGGGGGAGCAAGGAAAAGCGCGCGGGTTTATCGGTAATATTGCTGCTGCCCTTCTGGGTATTGTAACTCCCTTTTGCTCTTGTTCTGCTGTTCCCGTATTTATAGGTTTTATAGAAGCAGGAATACCCTTGGGCGTAACCTTCTCATTCCTTATATCTTCACCAATGGTAAACGAGGTTGCACTCGTCATGCTTTGGGGCTTGTTCGGTTGGAAAATAGCTATCTTATACATTACAACAGGAGTAATCGTAGCAATTGTTGCAGGATTCATCATTGGCAAACTAAAGATGGAAAGATATCTTGAAGACGATGTATTTTCTATACGTATGGGCGATGCTGAGCTAGTAAAGCCTACCTGGAAGCAGCGAATTTCAGATGCCTGGCGCTATGACCTGAATTTGCTCAAGAAAATCTGGCCGTATGTAGTTATCGGCCTGGCAATTGGAGCTGCCATACACGGTTGGGCTCCTGGTGACTGGCTTGCAAAGTATGCAGGAAAAGGCAATCCTTTTGCAGTTCCAATCGCCGTTCTTATGGGTATACCCCTGTATTCCAATGCTGCAGGAACACTGCCTATTATCAGCGAACTCACTAAGTTGGGAGTCCCTATGGGTACGGCGTTGTCGTTTATGATGGCGGTAACGGCCTTAAGCCTGCCGGAAATGATAATACTCCGCAAGGTTTTAAAGCCCAAATTACTTGCAGTATTTATAGGGATTATGGCAGTTACCATTATATTTATAGGCTACTTTTTCAATATAATTTTAGTCTAGAATAATCAATCATTGTACCTGCATTAATACTCTGTAAATTCAATGACAATTTATGGACTGAAAGGCGAACACAAGGGATTTACCCAAACTGTTGAGATAAGTGTAATGCCCATTCGGCCAGGTGTATTTATGGTTGGTTGGCAGGAAGAAAACCAAACAACCGTAACCCATATTGAGGATTTCGAAAAAGGTATCGTTTACACAAATATAACGCTGCCGGGCAATAAATCACTCCGCTTACAGGGACCTTTTAAACAGGTGAAATAGCTAGACAATTTTTTAAATATGAAAGGGTTGAATTTTCAATGAATATTAAAGTCTTGGTATCCTGCTGTTCCGATTATGGTCTAAAAGAGAAAACCGATGAAGTGATTAAAGAAATAGGTATAGACGCGACAGTCGAGAAAGTCAAAGATATGAAAACGCTAATGTCCTATGGCGTTATGAAGGGTCCAGCCATTGTTATAAATGAGAAAGTAAAATCTATGGGAAGAGTCCCAAGTAAAGATGAAATTAAAAAATATATACAGGATGAGATGGGTGTATGATCTATATCAAGCATATTTGATATTGTTATCGATTTTATTTGATATAAAAGGAGGCGTTAACCATAGATCCTTCATTTTCTGACTATGCAAGCCACTTTAAATCATTGTCGGATGAGTTAAGGCTAAATATTCTTTTCCATCTTTATCAGAATGGCGAGAAATGCGTATGCGAATTAACTGATTACTTTAAAATATCGCAATCTGCACTTTCATACCATTTAAAAATACTCTCCGACAATGAGCTTCTTATAAAACGCCAAGAAGCAGTTTGGAATTTATACTCTTTGAATAAAGAGCATTTTATGTTCCCCATACTAAAATCAATTTTCAAAAACCAGATTAAAGTACTTGCCGATACAAGTGGAAAATGATTCGGCTTTACCACAAACTGTTTATTCTACTTTTCGATCAAACATGATGATGAAACCGGATCTGTAATTTCCCCTCATCCAGCTTGGCGGAAGCAATCTGTTTATTCAATAAATGCGGTGGCAGCATCATGCACCGCTTTTCATTTTTTATGGCGATATGAATCTCGCCACCGGCCTGAGAAAGCGTCATTTCCGATTTGTCGGCAAAGGGCAGGTGGAAAATCAGGACATCCTGATCGTTGTCCCGGAAGGTCTCCATCAGGCGTGTCCGGCATAAAACGGCCTCCGGATTCATTTTACCGTAGAGATCCCCGATTTGGGCCAGTACCGGGACCGATTTGAGTTCGTGCTTCATCAGATTCAGATAAAAGACGGGAAGATCGGCAAAGCTTTCCCTGATTTCATTTAAGCCTTCATTTTGAAGTTCAACCCACCGGTTGAAATAACCGGACAGCGCCTCCTGCGGAAATACTTTATTGATGATGACGGCGTCTACCTGGTAATCAAACAGGCTCAGCCAGGTGAAGCTGCGTTTTGTTTCCTTGATGACGATTTTTTCAGGCGTTGTGACGAGGCGTACGGTCAGGACATCTTTGTTGAGCATCAGCGCCTGAAGGCGTTCGAGCTTAGCCATCAGCTTCGTCAGGTCTTCAAAGACATTGTCTTTGGGCATCGGCATCTTGAGGACTTTTTCGATGACCGGCCCGGCGACCTTGACGGCCTGGCGCTTCACGGGAAGAATTTTGCTGACCATTTCTCCGAACATTTCCGGGTATTTCAGCAGGTTCAGCGTTTCACCCGTCGGCGCACAATCGACGATCAACACATCATATTTATTCTTTTCGTAATAGTCCAACACGGAAAATAAGGAAAACAGCTCTTCAAGACCGGGGAAAATGAGGAGCTCTTCCGCTTCAATTCCGCCTTCGGCCCGTGACAGGATCATTTGCTTGATGTAGGATTTTAAGCTTCCCCAAGCCGCCTCGCTTTCCCTGACGACGTCGATTTCCAGGGCGTCAAGGCAGGGGATGACCGCAGTCGGTTCACTGCCAAGCTTCATGTCGAGTGAATCAGTCAGGCTATGGGCTTGGTCGGTGCTCATGAGGAGGACGCGACGGCCCTTTGTGGCCAGCCTGATGGCGGTTGCGGCGGCGACACTGGTCTTGCCGACCCCGCCTTTGCCGGTATATAAAATAATACGCATGCTCTTTTCCTCCTAATCGATGGTTACCGTGTGAACTTTGCTGTCAGATTTAGTAGGGTCTGTGGTTTTCGAGGTTTTGGAGCTGTTCACCAGGCATTCCACCAGCAAGTCTTTGACTTCTTTTTCGATGACGGACAGGTGTTCTCTGACATTTTCGGGCATCAGGGTTTCCAGGGCTTCTTTTTGCAGCCGTTTCGCTTCGAGCATTTTTTGGATGAATTCAGGATTAATGGTTGTATCCATAGGGGTGACCTCCTCTATTTTGGTTCAAACCGTACTGTTAGCTTGCCATCGGTTAACTTGGCGGAGCTGACCAGATGATGGCGAAGGGTTGACGGTTTCGGGATGCTGCGTTTGAAGTTACCGATTTTCAGAATCAGATCGGTTGCGGATTCGTTGAAACGGATGTCGTCTTTTTCTACAAACGGCAGATCCAGGATTAAGGCATAGCCGGTTTCGGTCTTTTCATAATGCTCACCCAAAGAAGGGGGCTGAAGCTCGAACAGTGGGCTGCTTTCGGCCAAGATATCCGCCAGGCGTCCGATGCCGCCGACACCGTTTAAATCGCTGTCAAACCAAGGGATGCGGCGGATCGTCCTGCCGGCAAACAAACTTTCAAGTTCTTCGGTGTATTGGGTTTGGATGGCTATCCATTCAGCAAAGAACGGATTATCCAGATCCTGCGGTAATATCCGGTTGATATACAGGCAGTCCACGTTGAAGCCGTAAAGATTCAGATACATGAAGTTGCGTTTGGTTTCTTCAACCACCATCTTTTCAGGGATCGTGACCAGCCGGATGGCCGTTAGGGCGGGATCTTTAAGCAGCGTCTGAAGTTCAAGGAGTGTGGCGTAGAGCCTTTCGATATCCGTCATGGCCTTGCGGTCAGGCAGCTGGACTTTGAAGAGCGTTTTGGATATCGGCGACAAAATCCTTAGCGCGGCCTTGCCGATCGGGAACATTTTCTCCATATACCAGGACAGCAGTTCAGGAAATTTAAGCAGCGCCAGCGTTTCGCCTGTGGGTGCGCAGTCTACGATGATGCGGTCATAACGGCCGCTTTGATGCAGCGCCAAGATCTTAAGCAAGGAAAACAATTCGTCCATACCCGGAAAAACGGCGAGCTGTTCCAATTGTTCACCGCCCACGCCGCTCTCGCCAATCAGGCCGAGGACGGCTTTTTTCATATCCTTGAAGTCGTTTTCCATGACGTCGTGCGGATCGATTTCCAGCAAATGCAGGCCGTTGTCCAGAACGGTGATCTCGCTGCCAAGGGTCAATTCAAATAAGTCGCCGAGGTTATGGGCCATGTCGGTGCTGACAAGAAGCGTTTTCTTGCCTTCACCGGCGGAAAGCATGGCATGGGCTGCAGCGACGCTCGTTTTGCCGACACCGCCTTTGCCTGTAAATATCAAAATCGTACCCATCTAATAGACCCCTTTCTTAAATTCGAGATACGAATAGTTCTAGCGTGGAAGTATTTACTCTGAAGCAGACTAATCGTAATCATTCACTCATTGATCATTCAGTTGATGTTCACTCGATGACTCACTCGATGATGATTTTTCGTATCGTCTGCGCGGGACTGTTCATCGCTCGTGACTGTTCCTTTTGCAAGACACAGAAGACTTTCTCGATGATCGTGAAGAGCAGGGCTGTTTCATCGGAGGTCAGCTCGGCGAGCACCTTTTGCCCGTATTGCCTGAAGGTCGTAAGAATCTGGCGGATCTGGTTCCTGCCGGATTCATGGAGGCGGATGGTCACGACCCGTTTGTCGTCGTCATTCCGCTCGCGGCTGAGCAATGCTTGCTTCTCCATGCGGGAGATAATGCCGGTAGCCGTATTCAGCGGGACATTCAGATACTGGGCAACCTGCGTCATGGTGACATCCTCTTGACGATACAAAAGCAGCAGGACGAGTAATTCGTTTTTGGTGGCGTTCATCAGAATATTCGCCCATAGATCACCAGCGATCAGCGGCTTGATCCGGTCGATGAACTGAAATAGGGTATCTTCCATTAAGAGTTTTTCAGCATCCAAACTTAGTTCCTCCTTCGAAGTAATTTAATTCTACATCGGAATTAAATGGACGTCAAGAGGTAGTTATATGGTTTCGCGATCTAGACCACATATAGGATCGGAACATCTTTAAGTTTTTGCGCAAGCTGTTCTCTTAAGAATTGCTCTGCTTCCCCCCGCGCTTCAGGACGGTAACAGTATTTTCCTCGGCCGCGCCCGGTCATCAGGGATTTATCGTATAATTCCAGCGCATTCGGAAAGGCCTCGGTGTTGATGGCGCGATGCACATAACTGTAGGTCATAAAAATGATTTCAATAAACAAGTGCTTTTTGGTATTCTCGGAGAGCTTGTCAGCCAATTCATCGATCAGCTGACCATAGAGCGCCTTCCAGTTGTCCGCGAGGACGACGGGGGCAATCAGTATCCCCACTTTGTATCCGGCGTCACCCATCTGGTTAAGCGCTGCGATCCGTGTTTGCAATGAGGAGGTTCCGAACTCGACTTTTTGGATGATCTCCTGGGGGTTCATACTCATGCGCATCAGGATACGGCCCCGATGATTTAAGGGAAGCAAAGGGCCAATATGATCAAATTTGGTTGGAAAGGTCAAAAAGCTTTTTTCGCTCAGACTGAAGCGCTCGATCGTCCATTCCAGGTTGCCGGTGATGGTATTTTCCAACACCAGATCACTGTTACTGCCGATTTCGAAGACAAGATCTTTATCCGAATTCCGTGCCGTTTTGAGCAGCTTTTCCATCATTTGCTCCCGGTTGACGAAGAGTCGGAGATAGGAACATTTGTTGTAATTGCAGACCAGATAGCAATAAAGACACATGGCGCTGCAGCCGGAGGACGTATACGGGACCAGGTAATCGGAGACTTTGTGATTAGGTGTATAGGTTAACGATTTTCGGACGCCGATGATAAGATGCCGCTTCATCCTGGCGAATTCACGGTTTTCATTTTGCCGCAATGACGTAATGTTATTGTGGTTTTCTATTGGAATCCAGGGGATTTGTTGAAATTGATGCTTTAATTTTTTCCCCAGTTTATAATCAAGGATTGCCGGTTCATAGAAGATTTTATCCGGGACCATAGTCTCACCCCTATTTTTCTGCCTTGAATTCGTATGTTCCAATTAGTATGTTCCAAAGGGTAGAATTTATTTCGTAATAATTTACGCCCGACACGATAGATGGCGGGCCCATCGGTCAAAGGGGGACATATCGGGTTAAGCTGCCTTGCGATGATTATGAAGCCGAGTATCTCGTCGACGGCTATCTTTTTTATTTAGATGACTTTGGCTATTACATTGAATCAATCTTAATTCAATAAAAAAATAAAGGCTATAAAGCCTTCACTTTGTTATCAATGATTTTAATTTGGGCACTGTTTTCCGTCAAATCATCCCGTATCTCTTGTATTGCTTGCCAGGACATATCTTGCTTTTCGCTGACTTTATCAACTTTGTTCTCGAGTTTTTCAACTTTGTTCTCAAGTCTATCTATTTTGTCACTTAGCGTTTTATTTTCTACGCGCAAAGCTTTTTCCATTGAATTTAATTTATCCAGGATTATATCCGATTTATCCATAGGCACGTCCTCCTGACCTTTAGCAATATCATATCACTTTCCAGTTGTTTGGACAAGAATAGATTGAGGTGAATGGTAAAGGAAAGGGCAAGAATAATCATGTTGTCAGCAGGGTGTCTATCCTCTACTGAAGAGCTTTTTCCTTGATGCTGTGATGTTCTTCTATCCTCTGCTTTAGCTCTTCAACCGTTATGCCTTTTTTTTCAGCTATTTCCTTAAGTTTCGCTTCATCCATTTTTCCGTGGCCTTTGCAGCATTTACCTTCCGCAATCCGCTTTTTCAGTTCTTCGACCGTAATACCTTTTTTTTGGGCGATCTCCTTGAGCTTTGCCTCTAATCGAACTTTAGCTTCTTCCTTAGTAATTCCCTTTTCTTGCGATATTTTGTCGATCATTTTGTCATAGCAGGATGGGGATTGTACGTTCGGACTATTCTGCTCCGTAGCAGCAATTGCCACGAAAGACAATGACAAAGTAAAAATTAAAGCAACGGTTAGGGATAATGCAATTAACTTTGTTTTGTTAATTATAAGCCCTCCTTTATTTTAACTTGCCCTTTCCTGTCTTTATTTTGAGCAGCTTAGAAGGAATAATACCTCTAGATGAAAAGAGTCAAACATCTCCATCCGGGCAGATGGCGAATATGGAATCTGATTTCATCCAATACAATACCGATTTCCGTCATATAGACTTCGAAGGGTGGCTTATTGAAGTCCTGCATCATTGCAGTACATAGACCATCCTTATTCTCGCTTTATAAAAATGTGAGAAAAGAACATTAGCTAATAATAAGTTGACACAGTAGCTAATATTTTTTATAATTATACCTAAATTAGTAAATTCAGGATGAAGGTGATCCTATGCGTATTAACACCACAGATATGCAAAATGCTTTTGGAAAATATCTTTCTCTGGTAGAGAAGGAAGATATTATTATTACAAAGAACGGCAAGAGTGTTGCCAAACTCATCCGCTATAACGAACCGGACTATTTTCTTGTCCATGAAGAAGCAAATACATATCGATCGACAAAAACGGTGAGCTATGAAGAATACATGGAGCTGGTAGAGTCCTCTGATCAAAGGTATGAACTGATCGACGGTGAGATTTATCTGTTAGCGTCGCCATCATTCACCCATCAGGTAGTCGTTAACGAAATTTCAGGTTGTTTTTATAACTATTTTAAGGGAAAACCTTGCCGTTCCTTAACCGCACCGTTGGATGTCCGGCTATTTGGTTATGCGACGAAGTTCGAAGAAGATCCGAATGTGGTTCAGCCGGATGTCGTCGTGATCTGTGATGAAGACAAGGTGAATGAGAAGAACAAGTATGAAGGTATACCGACACTGGCGGTCGAAGTCTTGTCGCCATCCACCAAAGCCAAAGATCTGGTTGCAAAATTAAATCTCTATATGAAAAGCGGCGTTTTAGAATACTGGGTTGTAAACCCGGAAAACAAAAGTATTCTTCAATATTCTTTTTCAAAAGAAAGGGATATAGACAATCTAAGGAGTCTCCAGCAGGGAGATACGATTCAATCGACTGTCTTTCCGGATTTGGAGATACCTTTACCTGATATTTTTTCTGAGATTTAGCTGCCGGAAAAATTAGCAATAAGTAGGTGTTTATATTAATGGATGGAAATAACCGTGCCGATATTAAGCCCGGTACACACGTTTTTATCGTACAAAAACAAGATCAGCGAACAGAAAAATTGACCGAAGGAATCGTTAAAGATATTCTAACCAATTCATCGAATCATCCTCATGGAATTAAAGTCCGGCTAAGTAATGGCATTGTAGGCCGAGTAAAACAAATCATTCCCTAGGATTACTTATTTTGTTTTTTATGAAAAAGACTCAAGAACTCTTTAGGAATCGGACTTTCAAAATGCATAATTTCATTGGTTACCGGATGCTTGAAAGCCAGGATGTGAGCATGAAGTCCTAACCGGTTGATGCTGCTCTTTACTCCTCCATATTTTATATCCCCGATAACACTGTGCCCGATGTCTTGCATATGAATACGTATTTGATTTTTGCGGCCGGTCTCCAGTTTTACCTCCAATAAAGAATAGGAATTGTTTTTTTCCAATACCTTGTAATGGGTCACGGCTTTTTGCCCACCATTGGGAGTCTTGCTGGAGTACATTCGAAGCGCTTTATTTTCTGTTAACCAAGAGGTAATAGTCCCTTGATCATCGGTTAGGGGACCATGAACAACCACGGCATAACTTCTTTCCAGAACAACTTCCTTCCAGGCGTTTTGGAGCTTTTCCTTTATCTCTTCGCTTTTGGCAAACATCATGACCCCGGAGGTTTCTTTATCCAGCCGATGTACAACAAAAACCCGACTCTGACTATCTCTTTTTTTGATATGTGTACTTAAAACATTATAAGCTGTTAATTCCTTTTCTCTGTCGGTCGCGATTGAAAGCATTCCGGCAGGTTTTTCTATGATGATAAGATATTCATCTTCAAAGAAAATCTTTAGCCCCAGGGGCTTGAGCTCTCTTCTTTCTTGATAGACTTTGCTCCGATTAATGTTAACCTTTTGACCTGCAACCAACGGATAGTTAAACAAAGTTGTTACCTCGCCGTCTACAGAAATCTGGCGATGGGAGAGAAGTGACTTGATAGAGTTTCTCCCTTGTTGTGGCAACTGAGCAATAAGGAATTTTAACAATTCATTTTCTTTATCAACGATAAGGGAAGTTTGTTTCTCAGGACGATGTTTGGTATTTGCTTTTTTCATCTGTTAACCCCTTCATAATCATATTATTTTGAGTAAGCGAAGATCTTTCCAGAAGATAATTGCCATTATGTATAAAAAAACTCTGGCATTTTAGTATTAGCTATTATTGAATAAATAGCAATAGGCTAGATCTTCTATCAGCCAATTGGCCTCCTATGTATTTCTCGTCAGGTATTGTCGGGATATCAAAGGAAGAATAAGAGAAGAAATAAATTTTAACCTCAAATGATTGCATTTAATCTGTTGATGGTATAAAATACCAATAGAACATATGTTCTAAGAGAGGCAAAAAGAGGTTACTAATGGAACAATCATTCGGCGGTCCCTTAAAGCTGGAGATCTTAGAAAAGTATTTTGATTTTTACCCCCAAGCTTTAAAGAAACAAAATTTTTGAGCCAATTCTAGGGGAAATAACCCGGTTATTTTTATTGAGAGTTATAGCGCCGGTAAAAATCTGACATGGAAAGACGGTGAAACGATGAAGATCAACCGGCTTTTGGAAATGATAATTCTTTTACTGAATAAAGGGACCATCACTGCCGGTGAACTCTCCGACCGGTTTCAGGTATCTGTGCGGACGATTTACCGGGATATTGATATTCTATCCACGTCCGGGGTTCCGGTGGTGATGACCAGAGGTAACGGTGGGGGAATATCGCTGCTGGAGGAGTATTCTCTGAGCAAGGTCATGATCAGTGAGCAGGAGAGGGACGGTTTGCTGCTTGCTTTGCAGACCCTGCAGGCTACCAGGTATCCGCAAAGTGAGGATATCCTGGCAAAGTTGGGAGTGGTGTTAAAAAAGCCCTCCCGCAAGGATTGGGTCGAGATCGATTTCTCTTATTCGAACAGCACGCCCAATGAGAAGAATAAATTCAACGATATTAAAGAAGCGATTTGGCAGCACAGGGTAATTTCTTTTGATTATGTAAATTCTAATGGCCTAAAAAGCAGCCGTTCGGCTGAGCCGGAAAGGCTGCTGTACAAAAGTCATACCTGGTATTTAATTGCTTACTGCCGCAAGCGGGAAGAGCACCGCATTTTTCGTCTGACAAGAGTTAAAAACGTCACGGTCTTGGAAGAGCCATTTACCCCGAGGCTTTGTCCGGAATGGGAAGAAGAGGCAAGCGGCCTACCGGATTCTGTCCATCTAAAACTAAAGTTTCAGCCCAGGATCTTAAACCGGATTTACGATGATTTTGCCGAGGAACTCATTCAGAAAAATGAGGACGGCACTTTGGTCGTCGAGGTGGACTTTCCGGAAGATGAGTGGGTCTATGGCTATATCCTTTCTTTCGGCAGCTATGTTGAAGTATTGGAGCCCGTACATATCCGGCGAATCGTTACCGAACGGTTAAAACAGGCTTTAGAAAAATACGAAACTCCTCAAATATGACATCCTATTGTCAATACGTTCCAGTAAGATAGAGGTAGTGAAAACTTAATGGAACAATAATATTTGAAAGGGAGAAAAAGTGTCATGATGTTTCAAGTTGAACTCTTGGAGCGTAAAGCTCAGCCTGCTCTGGTGGTCAGAGCGAAAACGGCCGTGGCCGAACTGCCGAAAGTGATCGGCGAAAGCTATGGGAAGATCATGGGGTATCTGAATGAACTCGGTGTCCAGCCGATCGATGCTCCATATACCGCCTACTACAACCTGGATATGGAAAACTTGGATGTAGAAATGGGGTTTCCCGTTGCTAAGCTTTTCCCGGATAAGGAGGACATTCATGCTCGGGAGATTCCAGCCGGCAAATTTGCCAGCTGCATTTACAAAGGACCCTATAGCGGGATGGAGCAGCCTTATAACGAAATGTTCCGCTGGATCGAAGAAAATGGCTGCAAACCGGCAGGCGAGTATTACGAATACTACTATAATGCCCCCAGCGATGTTCCGGAGAGTGAACTTCTGACCAAAATTGTAATGCCGGTTATTCAAAAATAAAATCCTGGATTCGCAAAACCTCCTTACAATTTTTTTGTTTGGAGGTTTTACATCTATTTACATGAGAGGAAAACATATCAACTAGTGGTGAAAGGAATGAATATAGTACAATTCTCTTATGGAAACATCATGATTTGGCAAGAAATAAAACAAAAGAGGAAAGTAGATTGTACATAAAATTATTACGGCATCTTCGGTTCGGTGGATTGCTTATGCTTTGTTTTCTTTTTTTCACCGGATGGATGACAAGCGCAGTGAATGCAGATACGACTCAAATCGATCGAATCTATGGTTCAGACCGTTATGCGACAGCGGCAGCCATTTCCCAGAAAGGATGGGAATCGTCGGAGTATGCTGTCTTGGCCCGCGGCGATGACTTTGCAGACGCTCTCTGCGCGGGACCACTGGCGGCGAAGTATCATGCTCCGATCCTACTGACTGAGTCTCAATCCCTGAATGCTGATGCACAGAGTGAGATTCAACGGCTTGGTGTCAAGCGCGTATTTATTACAGGCGGGACTTCGAGCATCTCTGCGGAGATTGAGACAACGCTGCGTGAAGCCGGTGTAATCGAGATTGTTCGTCTCGCCGGTAATGACCGCTATGAAACATCAGTAAAAATTGCCGAAGCGTTAAACAGCAACAAGATGATTCTGGCGACAGGGAAGAATTATCCGGATGCACTCTCCATTGCGGTGGTGGCAGCCCAAGCGGAAATACCGATCTTACTCGCCGGTAAAGACAGGCTGCCGCAAAGCGTTAAG
This sequence comes from Dehalobacter sp., assembly GCA_023667845.1. Taxonomy (NCBI): domain Bacteria; kingdom Bacillati; phylum Bacillota; class Clostridia; order Eubacteriales; family Desulfitobacteriaceae; genus Dehalobacter; species Dehalobacter sp. The sequence goes on from JAMPIU010000143.1 coordinate 328,793, forward strand.
GAATATGTGCAAAAACAGAACATTGAGCAAGCCTATATTGTTGGAGGTACAGGCGTAATCAGCGAGGGGGTAGCCCAACAAGTGCCGGGAGCTTTCCGGTTAGCCGGGTCTGACCGTTATGCCACCAATGTAGCGGTTTTAGAACACTTTTCCGGCCAATTGGACCTTTCCAGGTTGTTTGTCGCGGTGGGTGAGGGGCCCAAAGGAACAGAGTTCGCCGATGCTTTAACCGGTGCTGTACTGGCTGCTAAATCATCATCCCCGCTTATTCTCGTGCGTGACACCCTGCCGGAGGTCACGCAAAAATATCTCAAAGGGAAGATCACACCTTTTACGGTTGTGACGGGACTTGGCGGAGAGAATGCGGTTAAATCTTCGGTCCTGCAGCGGATCATTAATTTAGCCAATACCAATGATGGCAAACTTTCAGTATCTCCGGCGAGTACAATCGCGGGAGCCATCAAGAATATTTACCTGGTCTATCTTCCTGGGGAGGACATGAACAACGGAACCGTGGAGTTCTTCCTTCCGGATAGGTACTTGGCGATAGCCGGACAGGATAAAATCACGATAAACGGCATTGTAAATTCATTAACCTCTGAACAGATTTCCGATGCTGGACAAAGGGTCAGGATATCGGGACTGAACGTTACGACCGGTCAAAAAATAATCCTGACACTCAATGACAAAAGCGTTCAGGACGTTGGCAACTACAGTTTTAAGGTGATCGCGGATGCAGATGGCTCAGGAATTCTTAGACCAAGCTCAGGAAGTCTTACGGAGTCAAGGACGCTTCCAGTTCGTTTCCCGAGTCTTAAAGTGGGGATACAGCTGCTCTCTTACAACCGGCCGGCTACGCCTTTATCCCCAAAAGGATTTGTCATTCATTCCACAGCGGATCCTGGGGCCACCGCGCAGAAAATAGTTCAATATTTTAATTACCCCAACCGTTATTCCTCTACCCATTATGTTGCGGATTGGACTGAAACCGTGCAAATGATTCCGGAAGACGAAATGGCCTGGCATGCTGCCCAAACAGCCAACCAAAGGTACCTTTCCGTAGAAATGTGTGAACCGGAAGGAAATCAGCCCGAGCAATTTAAAAAAGTTTGGGATCAGACCGTTCTTTTGGTTGCAGATGCTTGTATCCGGTATGGCTGGGACCCTCAAAAAGATATCTTCAGTCATATGGACATCTCTTATGCCTATCGGGAAACAGATCATATTGATCCAATCCCGTTCCTTAAAAAATATAACAAGACTTGGCAGGATTTATTGAATGCAATTCAAGCCAAGATGGTTGAACTGCAAACGAATTGATCCTATTCCGAGAGAGCTGCAGCATCCTTTAACGTGTCAATAATATGGATTTGCTGAGGACAGACGTCTTCACAGTTGCCGCAGGCAATACACGCGGAAGGCTTTGTGCTGCCCAGCATCAAGGCAATTTGATAAGTCCTTTTCGCACCTTGTAAATCACCGAAGATCATATTCCGGTTCAAGGCATCTAAAAAAACCGGTATGTGAATTTGCTGCGGGCATCCTTTGACGCAATACGCACACGAGGTACAAGGAATAGAGGGAATCGCACGGAGAGCCTCCCGTGCCCGTACGATCACGGCCGTTTCTTCCAGACTCAAAGGCCGGAAATCCTCCATATAGGAAAGATTGTCTTTCATCTGCTGGGTGGTAGACATCCCGCTGAGCACAGTGATGACCTTGTCCAAAGAAGCGGCAAAGCGAATGGCCCAAGATGCCAAAGAGGCCTTAGGATCAGCTTCTTCAAATATTTTCCGGACACTGTCGGCTGGATTTGCCAGTACGCCGCCCTTCACAGGCTCCATGACAATGATTGGTTTGTTATGCTTAAGTGCCACTTCATAGCATTGGCGCGACTGGACGGATTCGCTCTCCCAATCGGCATAGTTGATCTGGAGTTGAACAAATTCTGTCTCCGGGTGTTCAGTCAGGATGCGGTCGAGTAAATCAGCCTTGTCATGGTAGGAAAAACCGATATGACGGGCAAGTCTCTTCTCTTTCAGCTCCAGCATATAATCCCAGATACCGAAGTCGTCAAAGACTTTCTTGCGGCTTTCACTCACATTATGCATCAGATAGTAATCAAAATATCCGGCTCCTGTGCGCCTAAGCGAGGTATGGAGCATCTCTTTGGCCTCTGCGGCAGTGGAGACCGCCCAGGCCGGAAGCTTAGTAGCAAGCTGAAAGCTTTCGCGGGGATAGCGGTCAACAAGGGCTGTTTTTATGGCCGCTTCCGATTTCCCGTTGATGTAGCCGTACGCCGTATCAAAGTAAGTGAAACCCTTGGCCATGAACAGATCAACCATTTCTTTGGTCTGCTCAAGGTCAATTTCTTTTTTGATCATCGGAAGCCTCATCAGTCCAAAACCGAGCTTCCGTATATTTTTGCCTAAATAGTCCATGATTTATCTCCTGCCATCGTTTAGTGTGATATCATCTCTCAATGGATTAAGTCTGAAATTAATTGTAGTTGGCTGCAAACAGACTGTCAAATTTACCTTTTAAAAAAGCGGCAACAAATGTAAAATGGAAATAAGCTAATATCAATGAACAATAATAAGGAGGCCTATCTATGAAAAAGAAATATATTATCTTCATGATTATGGCAATCTTAATTTCCTTCACATTGACAGGATGTATACCGGGAGATGGCACGTATACATCTGAAAGACCGGCAGGGTTTTTATGGGGCGTTTGGCATGGGTGGATTGCGCCAATTTCACTGATTGTCGGGTTATTTAAGGATAATATCAGAATCTATGAGACCGTAAATACAGGCTGGTGGTATGATTTTGGCTTTTATATTGCTGTGATCAGCGGCTTCGGTGGGGCGTCCTTATCCCGAAAGAAAAAGAAAGAGAAAAAGGAGTAATGGCCTTGACTCTCCCCCGTAGTGGAGGGTTTATACTGTTTGCAGGGAGGTGAGGTCGTGTATAAAATCAGTGAGTTCTCCAAGATCACCAATATAACGGTTAAGGCCTTGCGGTATTATGATGACCAAGATATTTTGAAACCGTCTTACCGTGCGGAAAATTCCTATCGCTATTATGACAACCATGATTTTAGCCGGGCAAGGCTGATTGTTTTATTGCGTGATCTAAGCTTTTCTATTTCAGAAATTAAGGATATCCTAGCCCATTGTGAAAGTCCCGATGATCTGTCCTACTATTTAGCTGAAAAGCAAGATATGCTTGCGGAACAGATTAGCAAAGAGAAAGAACTGATTAAAAAGATGAACCTCTACCTTGGACCCAAAGAAATGGAGGCAGGGAGTATGAACTACAACATTGAGACGAAAGAATTTGAGGAAATGACAGTCGCCGCAATCCGCTATAAAGGCAGGTACAGCGACGTCGGGAAGTACATTGGGACCATTTATAAAGAAGCAAGAGGAAAGACTTTCGGAGAACCGTTTTGCTGCTATTACGATGAGGATTTCAAAGAAGAAGCGGATATCGAGCTTTGCGTTCCGGTCAAAGGACCCGTGACCGGATCGAATATACACTGCAAAAAGTTACCGAAGATCAAAGCAATCTGCACAACGCATGTCGGCAGTTATGAAAATTTGAGTTTCGCCTATAAAGCTGTGCTGGATTATGCCAGCGAGCATAGCCTGGAGTACAAGCTGCCTTCCAGGGAGATTTATCATAAAGGTCCCGGGATGATTTTCAGGGGGAACCCCAATAAGTATGTTACGGAAATTGTCATGCCCATCGAACCATCAAAATTGTAAGTGGCAAATGAATATTTATCTAGGCTATGATTTGTTAGGCACCGAAATTTCGGTGCCTTTTCTTAATATGGATGTAACGAACGATTCTTTGCCACGAAGATGTTGTCATGGTTTATTGGTGCGTATGGCATCGCAAAGCAAAATGAGTATAAATTGAAGAATTTTTCATAAATTAAGCTTATACTCAATTTATGATTATTGACACAAAAGCTTTGAAATAATTGATAAAAAGGAAATTGTAAGAAAGGAGTGGGAATTATGCAGGAGAATTTTGAAAAATGGAGGGTGGGTATTCCAGATACATTTTATCCGATAAGCGAATTGCAGAAGTATGTTCAATACGGTACTGTCAAATCTTACTTAAAAGATAGTTTAGTTGTTTTACCGGGTGAAGCAATCCATAAATTTATCTATGTGCTTACCGGTAAATTGCAAGTAAACTTTCTGTTCAGCGATGGACGAGAACGAATGGTTTATTTTGGCGGCGAACATTGTATGTTCAACTATTTATTTCAACACAACTCCGACAATCGTATGGCGGCTTATATTATAGCCTTAGAAGATAGCCAACTATGTTTTTTTTCTTGGGAACAGCTTGAAAAGATTTTTCATATGGATGGAAATCTTCTCTTTGAAATAATGAAAAATGAGAATGCCAAAGGCAATTTCTTTATGAAGCAGGCGGCCGAGATGGACTTTTTAAATCCGACAATACGGATTGTGAAATTGGTTTATCAATTATGCGTTTCTCAGGGGAAGCCTGTTAATAATCATATCGAGGTCAACATTAATTTACCCTTGAGAGATATTTCTGAAATAACCGGAGCCCATTATGCAACCGTCTCCAAAGTATTCTGCACGCTGAATAAGCTTCATATTTTAGATAGAAAGAGAGACAAGATTGTTATTTTTGATATGAGAAAGCTGGAAGAATTAACACAAGAAACACAATTATTCAAACATGATGGCACTAATTGAATAGCATTTGTAAAATATTATCATTTATAAAATGATTATTTTCAATTTAGACTGAATCATTTAATTATCTTATTTTGTACAATGTACCTAGTCATCCGATTGACCAAATTCCTAAAAGAGGAGGTGAATTAGTTGTTTTACCGGGTGAAGCAATCCATAAGTTTATGTGCTTACCGGTAAATTGCAGTAAACTTTCTGTTCAGCGATGGACGAGAACGAATGGTTTACAATACAACTCCGACAATAAGGATTGTGAAATTGATTTATTAATTATGCGTTTCTCAGGGGAAGCCTGTTAATAAGTAAATTGAGGTCAACACTAATTTACCCTTGAGAAATATTTTTGAAATAACCGGAGCTCATTAGGTAACGGTCTCCAATGTATTCTGCACGCTGAATAAGCTTCATATTTTAGATAAGAAAAGAGACAAGATCGTTATTTTGATATGAGAAAGCTGGAAGAATTAACACAGGAAACACAATTATTCGAAACCAGAAAAACAAAGTATTACTGGAGGTAGACTATCTATGATTATTATTGGAGAAAAAATCAACGGTGCCATTCCTTCTGTAGCGAGAGCAATCGCTGAGAAGGATGCAGGCTTCATCCGAAATCTCGCCAAAATTCAATCTGATGCCGGCGCGGATTTTATTGATGTCTGTGCATCCACGGACGTCAAAATTGAACTCGAAACCTTAAAATGGCTGATTGACTTGGTACAGGAAGTGACAGATACCCCGATTTGTATCGACAGCCCGCATGATCAGACCTGCGTCGATGCGATTCAATTTTGCAAACGTCCGGGACTCATCAACTCCGTATCCGGCGAAGGAGACAAGATCGATGTCGTATTCCCGGTCATTGCCGATACCAAATGGGAATGCGTTGCGCTTCTTTGCGATGACAGCGGAATTTCCAAGACTGCGGAGAAACGTCTCGAAGTATTTGCAAACATCATGAAAAGAGCTAAAGAATTTAATATTGCTCCGTCTCGTCTGCACATTGATCCACTGGTCGAAATGCTCTGTACTTCGGAAGAAGGTATCAACATGATTGTTGACGTGATTAAAGAGATTAAAAGACAATATCCGTCAATTCACATCACCGGCGGATTCAGCAATATTTCGTTTAACTTGCCTGCTAGAAAGCTTGTCAATCAGGCCTTCTGCGTTCTGGCAATGAACGCCGGCATGGACAGCGGGATCCTTGACCCGACGAATCAGGATTTGGTCGGTATGATCTTTGCGACGGAAGCACTCTTAGGTCAGGATGAATATTGCATGGAATACATTGGAGCCTTCAGAGAAGGACGTTTTGGTCAGAAAAAATAGTTATAAGCGCTGTTCAATCACAAAATTGTTGTTTAATTATAAAATTTTAAGGGGGATTATAAAAAATGGCTAAAATTGAAGAAGTCAAAGCAATGGTAGAAGCAGGAAAAGCAAAACTTGTTCCTGGATTGGTACAGGAAGCGCTCGATGAAGGAAGCGCAGCAAAAGAAATTCTGCAGGCAATGGTAGATTCGATGGGGGTTGTCGGGGACAAGTTCTCCACAGGCGAAATCTTCGTTCCTGAAATGTTAATGGCCGCCAAAGCCATGGCCAAAGGTGTTGATGTTCTGAAACCGCTGATGGCTGGCGACACCTCAAGCTCCTTAGGTACCTGCATTATCGGAACCGTAGCAGGCGACCTGCATGATATCGGTAAAAACCTTGTTTCTATGATGATCGAAAGTGCCGGATTCACCGTGGTTGACCTCGGTGTGGACGTAGCGCATGAAAAATGGATTGAAGCTATCAAAGAAAATCAAAATGTTACCTTAGTAGCTTGTTCCGGGCTTTTGACCACAACGATGCCAGCATTAAAGGACGCTGTGCAAACGGTCAAGTCCAGCGGTTTGACAGGCTTTAAAGTTCTCGTCGGTGGTGCTCCTATTACCCAGCAATTCGCTGATGAAATCAATGCCGATGGTTTTGCTCCTGATGCCGGCAGTGCTGCAGTAAAAGCTGCTGAGTTGGTAAAATCTTTATAAGATGAAAGATCTTGCTAAATAAAGGGAGGTAAATCAATATGACGCTGACTCAGAGAGAAAATTTTGAGATCATGCTTAACGGAGGAAAACCGGAATTCGCCCCTTTGCTGTATGAACTATATAAAGTGTGCATGTTAGCAACGAATAATACAGACCAACCATGGCAAGGCGGGAAGGATCCGTTTGGCGTAAATTGGGTAGCCACGGCTGAGGGAGTCATACCGGAGTCAGGAAAAATATTATTTGATGACATCGCCGATTGGAAAAAATATGTGAAATTCCCTGATGTTGATTCTCTTGGAATTGAGCAGATGGCACAAATTGAATTGGCTGACTTTACTGACGAAAAAAGAAAGGAACAACCGGTTGCAGTATTTAATGCATGTGGTCTCTTTGAACGGATGGCTGCATTTATGGGGTTTGAAAATACCTTATGTGCTTTGATTGAAGATCCGGATTCCTGTAATGAATTCTTCGAGGCAATGGCGGATTACAAAATCGCTTGTATAAACCGATATATCGATGTATATAAGCCGGATGTCATCATCTATTTTGATGATTTTGCCACTGCTCGCGGACTATTTATGTCACCAAAAACCTACCGCGAAGTCATTAAGCCGCACCACAAAAGAATCATTGAGGCTGTGACTTCCCGTGGCGTTATCTTTAATCAACATACATGTGGGAAATGTGAAGATATCATCGAAGACTATGTTGAAATGGGTATTAAAATATGGGATGCTGCTCAGGTTTGTAATGATTTGGAGGGAATCCTGACGAAATATCATGGCCGCTTAATTGTAGAAGGCGGTTGGGATACATCCGGACCTGCCAGTTATATTGGCGCTCCCGTAGAAGCAATCATTGAAGAAACGAAAAGATGTGCAGAGCAATACGGGAAAAAAGGAAATTTTATACTGTTCCCAGTACTCATGAACGAAAAAGGGCATGCCTTTATGACCGGTGACGAAAGAATTCCTGCGTTAATGAAAACCTGGCATGAAGTCAATAAGTTATAATACACTCAATAGAATAAATATTTAAATCATTATTTAAGTGAAAGATTGCAAAATCCTCTGGATAATTTTATTCAAGGGGATTTTGCTTATATTCGAATGGCTCTTTTCCGGACCCCATAGTTAAAAAAGATCCCCGAATAGCAAACAGATTTCTCTATATAAGTACTGGAGAGGGCCCAGAAGCACGATTATACTGAAAAGGAGAGGGTTGCCATCAAAGTAATCATATTAAGCGGATTCTTGGGGTCAGGTAAAACCAGTGTGTTAATGCAGCTTGCAAGACATCTCGTTGAAACTTCTAATGGTAATGAGAACGACAAAAAGGTTGTAATCATAGAAAATGAAATCGGTACAGCCGGAATTGATAACCTTCTACTAGAGAATGAAGATTTTACCGTCAAGAACCTTTTTGCCGGCTGCGCCTGCTGTACATCTTCCGCTAAACTCACGGATACAGTTAATTATCTTAGTAAGGAATACAGCCCGGAATGGATCATCATTGAGGCAACTGGGCTTGCTTTTCCGAGTAAAATAAAAAGCGCGGTGGAGACAGAACTCGGGATGCAGGCTATGACAATTATTGTAGTTGATGCCAAACGGTGGTTCCGATTGGTTGGTGCTATGGAAAACTTCGTCTCAGAGCAGCTAGAGGATACGAAGTCAGTGTTAGTTAACAAGATTGATTTGGTAGATGAAACGACAGTGGAAAAAGTACAGGAGAGTATCCGGAAATATAACCGGGATGCGTACTGTTACCCTGTATCCGCTACTAACGAGCTTTCAACCGGATTTTGGAACGATTTATTTGAAAAGGCGGGGATCTAAAATGGCACACGAACACCACGAACACCACGAACACCATGAACACGAAGGCCAAGCCTGTCAGTGCGGACACCATCATGACGAGCAGCATGAACAGCATGAACAGCATGAGAAATCGGTGCTCTGCAATCAGGAAGAAATCACAGTTACCCACCATGAAGGAGCCGTTATTTTATCTACTGAACGTGTCATTGCCAAAGAATATTCGTGGGTAAGAGATAGGCTCAACAAAGAGCTACAGTCTTTAGCCGGTTGGGTTGAAGAGCAGGGAGGGCTTGTGGGGCATATCAAGGCTTTTCTTGCTGAAACCGGCTATACCTGCATGCTATCCACGACAGGCGAAGATGTACAGATCAAGGAAACCTTGAAACCAAAAGTCACGGCCAAGATTACCCTGATAGTTTTTATTAACAATGAAAATGAATTATATTCTAAATTAGCAGAAACGTTAAAAAAATTAGTCAATTAACTTTCCAGAAACTATGACGAGCGTAAAGATGATTTTCCTCCTGTAAACATTATAACTGTTTAAATTCTATTCTATGACTCAAAAAAAACTTAATCATGATATACTTTTTGGATAATCAGGTTCTAATATTAGGGTAAGCATTTGCACTGTGTTGCTCATAATATGAGGAAGATGGCAGTACTAACTGATAAAAGATGAGCTGAAAAAATTGGGCTAGATAGGTTAAGGGGACGTCGCGAAATAAAATTTCGTTACGTCCCCTTCGTGGCCGTGTTCAATCATAGCCTTAAGTTGAAGGCAAAAATATTTTTAAGCAATAAAATTAAATAGGTTATTAGCCAACCCTCAATATAACAAATACACCCTTTTGTTATAATAGCCGGGACACTTAGGAGCATGTTGTCATGGTTTATTGGTGCGTACGGCATTGCAAAGCAAAATAAGTATGAATTGAAGAATTTTTCATAAATTAAGCCTATACTAAATTTATGATTATTGACACAAAAGCTTTGAAATAATTGACAAAAAGGAAATTGTAAGAAAGGAGTGGGAATTATGCAGGAGAATTTTGAAAAATGGAGGGTGGGTATTCCAGATACATTTTATCCGATAAGCGAATTGCAGAAGTATGTTCAATACGGTACTGTCAAATCTTACTTAAAAGATAGTTTAGTTGTTTCACCGGGTGAAGCAATCCATAAATTTATCTATGTGCTTACCGGTAAATTGCAAGTAAACTTTGTGTTCAGCGATGGACGAGAACGGATGGTTTATTTTGGCGGCAAACATTGTATGTTCAACTATTTATTTCAATATAACTCCGACAATCGTATGGCGGCTTATATTATAGCCTTAGAAGACAGCCAACTATGTTTTTTTTCTTGGGAACAGCTTGAAAAGATTTTTCATATGGACGGAAATCTTTTCTTTGAAATAATGAGAAATGAGAGTGCCAAATGCAATTTCTTTATGAAACAGTCGGCCGAGATGGACTTTTTAAATCCGACAATACGGATTGTGAAATTGATTTATCAATTATGCGTCTCTCAGGGGAAGCCTGTTAATAATCATATAGAGGTCAACATTGATTTACCCTTGAGAGATATTTCTGAAATAACCGGAGCTCATTATGTAACCGTCTCCAAAGTATTCTGCACGCTGAATAAGCTTCATATTTTAGATAAGAAGAGAGACAAGATCGTTATTTTTGATATCAGAAAGCTGGAAGAATTAACACAAGAAACACAATTATTCAAACATGATGGCACTGATTATTAGCATTTGTAAAATATTATCATTTATAAAATGATTATTTTCAATTTAGACTGAATCATTTAATTATCTTATTTTGTACAATGTACCTAGTCATCCGATTGACCAAATCGTTAAAAGAGGAGGTGAAAATGATGGGTACATTGTTGATTTTTGTTGCTGGCGTGTTATTTTTAGCCGCGATTCTTTTTATTAAACCTCGCGCCAAAATGGAGCAAATGTGGAGAACAGTAATTAACTGGGTCTTATTCGTGATTTGGTATGCTGTTACCTGGACGGGAATTTCCTTTATCTATATCAACGCATCCGTAGGGCATGTTAAAGCAACGAGTACTGCAATATTCTTATTTGGAGGATTAGCTATCATCCTTGCAGTTGTACTGGCACGTTTGTTAGGCTTCATCACTATTGGAAAAACGAAAAAGACAAATACTGAACAAGCTTGAAAAGAGGTCAAAAAGAATGAGTAGTGAGCAAAAAAAACAACCTCAAATCAACCGAAGGAATTTTCTGAAAGCCGGCGCTGCAGCTACATTCCTTGGTGTTGCCGGAGTATTAAAAACACCTGGTAAGTTTGCAAGTGCAGCAAGCAGTGTGCAATATGCTGCTGCGCCAAAAGGACAATGGTCCAAAATACATCCTGTGCACGATATGGGCAGTGCTGCAGTACACTATGTGGAACATAATGATCAATGGTTGGGAACCACTAAGATCGTTGGAAAGATCAAGAATATCAGCGAAGCTGACGGTGGTGGTGGACTGCTATTAAGAGGTAAACTTGGAGATAAGGCATTTCGAGGATTCATGACCCAAACTCTGAGATCCCCTATAAACACAGCAATTGCTCAAGCCGCTGGTCCTATTGCTTCGCCCGCAGTTATGGAAGGAAAGCCTGCCCCTCAGAAAATGGCGATACCTGATCCCGAGCAAATGTCAATGCACATTAAAGATCTGGCTTACTTTCTGCGTGCAGATGATGTAGCAATTGGTAAAATGCCGGAATATGCCTACTTTTCCTATCATACATTAAACGCGTTTGATTTGGCGAAAAAACCTGTAGAGGAATGCGTCGTGCCTGTAACTGAACGGATGCCATATGTCATCACCGTTTTGAGAGACCAACATTTAGAAACGATGCTGGGTTCCACTGGCTATGACGGGATCAGTGATGCGCAGTCCTTTAATGCTTATCACCTTACAGCTAATATATCTGTCATCATAGCAAATTACATTCGCAAACTTGGTTATAATGCAAGGGCCTCTCATGCTTTCAATAACATTTTGGCAGTTACCCCTTGTCTTATCGCAGCCGGGTTGGGAGAGCTATCCCGCACAGGTAACACCAGTGCCCATCCCCGGCTCGGATTCCGCACTAAAGCTGCTGTCGTTACTACGGATCTGCCGCTTGCTCCGGATAAGCCAATCGATTTTGGCTTGCAGGATTTCTGCAGAGTGTGTAAGAAATGTGCAACGGAATGTCCGGCTCAAGCCATTTCCTATGATGCCGATCCTGTGGAATATAACGGATACTTGCGCTGGAACGTCAATTCTAATACGTGCCAAATATTCCGGGTAACAAACGAAGAAGGTATTTCCTGCGGACGGTGCATGAAAGTCTGCCCATGGAATTCCAAAGAGGATTCATGGTTCCATCAGGCGGGAACCTGGATCGGAAGCCAGAATTCGGCAGGAGCCAGTCTCCTTAAATCGATTGATGATATGTTCGGATATGGTACCGAGCAGATCTTGGATTATAAGTGGTGGCTTGAATGGCCGGAAAACCACAAAATTCCGGAAACATTGACTACAACAAGGACTTCATTGACAGGTGTAAAATAAGATATGAGCGGCGCATCATATCCAACGCTTAATATGGAGCGATTTCCTTCATCTGAGTACGCCACGTGTGTCTGGACAAAGAAGAAATGAAGCGCGGAAAGGTTAGCCACCAAGCAAAGGTGACTAACCTTTCTGCTACATACTCACTGTTATTATTTTCATTTATAAAATATTATCATTTTCAGTTTAGATTGAATAAAATATTTCCATTTTCAATTTAGATTGAATCATTTAATTACCTTATTTTGTACAATGTACCTAGTCATCCGGATTGGCCAAATCGCTAAGAGAGGAGGTGAAAATGATGGGTACATTGTTGATTTTTATTGCTGGCGTGTTATTTTTAGCTGCAATTCTTTTTATTAAACCTCGCGCCAAAATGGAGCAAATGTGGAGAACAGTAATTAACTGGGTCTTATTTGTGATTTGGTATGCTGTTACCTGGACGGGAATTTCCTTTATCTACATCAACGCATCAGTAGGGCATGTTAAAGCAACGAGTACTGCAATATTCCTATTTGGAGGATTAGCTATCATCCTTGCAGTTGTACTGGCACGTTTGTTAGGCTTCATCACTATTGGAAAAACGAAAAAGGCAAATACTGAACAAGCTTGAAAAGAGGTGAAAAAGAATGAGTAGTGAGCAAAAAAAACAACTTCAAATCAACCGAAGGAATTTTCTGAAAGCCGGCGTTGCAGCCACATTCCTTGGTGTTGCCGGAGTATTAAAAACACCTGGTAAGTTTGCAAGTGCAGCAAACAACTACGCTGTGCAGTACGCTGCTGCGCCAAAAGGACAATGGTCCAAAATTCATCCTGTGCACGATATGGGGAGTGCTGCAGTACGCTATGTGGAACATAATGATCAATGGTTGGGAACCACTAAGATCGTTGGAAAGATCAAGAATATCAGCGAAGCTGAAAATGCTACTGCACTGGTAGTAAGACGTCAGCTTGGTGAACTAGGAGCTAACGGGGTTGGAGATAAGGCGTTTCGCGGATACATGACCCAAACTGCGAGACACCCTTTAAACACAGCAATTGGTCAAGCCGCTGTTCTTATTGCTACGCCGGCAGCTGTGTCAGGAAAGCCTAATCCGGATAAATTGGCGATACCTGATCCCGAGCAAATGTCAATGCACATTAAAGATCTGGGTTACTTTCTGCATTGCGACGATATAGCAATTGGCAAAATGCCGGAATATGCCTACTTTTCCCATCATTATCTAAGCTTGAAGGATATGGCGAAAAAACCTATGGAGGAATGCATCGAACCTGTAACCGAACGGTTGCCATATGTCATCGGGATTTTGAAAGACCAACATTTAGAAACGACGCTGGGTTCCACTGGCTATGACGGGATCAGTGATGCGCAGTCCTTTAATGCTTATTCTGCTACAGCTTTTGTATCTGTCATCATAGCAAATTACATCCGCAGGCTTGGTTATAATGCAAGGGCTTCTCATGCTTTCAATAACATTGTGGCAGTTACCCCTTGTCTTGTCGCAGCCGGGTTGGGAGAGATGTGCCGCTTAGGTAACGGCAGTCTCCATCCCCGGCTAGGATTCCGCCATAAAGCTGCTGTCGTTACTACGGATCTGCCGCTTGCTCCGGATAAGCCAATCGATTTTGGCTTGCAGGATTTCTGCAGAGTGTGTAAGAAATGCGCGGAGGAATGTCCGGCTCAAGCCATTTCCTATGATGCCGATACTGTGGAATATAACGGATACCTGCGCTGGAACGTCAGTACTTTAAAGTGCAGTATATTCCGGGTATCAAACGAAGAAGGCGTTTCCTGCGGACGGTGCATGAAAGTCTGCCCATGGAATTCCAAAGAGGATTCATGGTTCCATCAGGCGGGAACCTGGATGGGAAGCCAGAATTCGGCAGGAGCCAGTCTCCTTAGAAAGATTGATGATATGTTCGGATATGGCACCGAGCAGATTTTGGATTATAAATGGTGGCTTGAATATCCGGAAATGTACAAAATTCCGGAAACTATAACTATTAAGTAAAGTCTTCATTGACAAGTGAAAAATAAGATATGAGCTATACCATGTGGTTTCCGCGCCAAATGCGGTCTGCCGATTGGAATCTGGTCGGCATCTGATGATCGGCACATCATATCCAATGCTTAATATGGAGCGATTTCCTTCATCTGAGTACTCCACGTGTGTTTGGACAAAGAAGAGATGAAGCGCGGAAAGGTTAGCCACCAAGCAAAGGGGGCTAACCTTTCTTCTACATACTCACTGCTATTATTTTATTATCTAATACTGGTGTGGCTGCCGATTACGAAAAAATCCTGAAACCTTGTCAAAAACGTGATAGAGGAAGATCTGTAAACCTCCTGGGGATGTGCTCCGGGAGGTTTATCGTCTAAAATATGGATATTTTGAAGGAAAGTGCGGAAATTTAGCGAATTATTCTAAAAGTTTATATTAACAGAAAAGGAAATAGTTCCGTTTTTAAATACAAAAGGTTTTGCATAGAATAACATCTAGGAGATACAAAATCATATCCAATCATATCCAATCTTAATTTACGATCAATGTTGAAAAACAGTAGGAGGAGAGTATGAATAAAAAACGCTGGATTTCTATCGCGGTTATCATTGTTTTGCTGGTGGTATATGTACAGACAGATGTTATTTCCGGGGGAACAAACATGGGGAAATTGGAAAAATCCCTGTTGCCTTCAGAATCCTCATTCACCACCGGGACTTATCAGGAAGGAACCGGTAAAACGATTGCGCTGATCAACGTCAACGGAACTATTCAGTCCACAAGTGATTCATTGTCATCCACCGATACCTATAATCACCAGATATTTTTACAGGAAATTGAAGATGCCTTTACTAATCCTGAGATTCAGGCGGTTGTCCTGGCTATTGATTCGCCTGGCGGCGGGGTATATGAAAGTGATGAGATTTATCAAAAACTGATCAGCTTAAAAGAAAAATACCCAAAACCTTTGGTTGTTTCGATGGGGACATTGGCAGCCTCAGGCGGTTACTTTATTTCGATGCCTGCGGATGAAATTTTGGCGACTCGGGATACGCTGACCGGATCCATCGGCGTCATTATGAGCACGTATAATTACAGCGAGCTGGCAAAAAAATTGGGTGTTGACGAAATTGTCTTCAAAAGCGGTAAAAACAAAGACATCATGAATCCGATGCGTGAAGCGACAGAGGAAGAAAAGCAGATCATGCAGGGAATCATTGATGAGTATTATGGCTATTTTGTCGATGCAGTGGCTAAAGGAAGAAAAATGGACCGTCAGGCCGTCATCAAAGTCGCCGATGGAAGGGTTTATACAGCGACACAGGCCAAATCGCTGGGCCTCATCGATCAGATCGGCGATCTGGATGGAGCTATTGCCGAAGCAGCAAAAATGATTAACGAAAGTGATCCCAACGTTATCCAATATCAAAATGAAACGCTGTTTGATTTGAATCGGCTCTTTTCCATGGTGTCGCCCCAACTTGATTTCTTGGGGATCAAACAGGATTTGCAGGACAGCGCGGTACCTACCGTGATGTACCTGTATCGCTAAAGGAGCGTGAATCATCCATGGATATTGATCATATTACAAACAGCGGTGATCAGACAGCAGAAAGTGCAAATACAGTGGAAAGTGTCAATGTGGTAGATTTAAGAGTCGTTGGTTTTTGGACCCGATTCTGGGCCTTTGTCATTGATCTGGCAGTCATTGCAATGAGCAGTCAGATATTTTTCCGGGTTATATGGCCGGCAGGTCTTGAAACGACAACCATTAAATCATTTGTCCTGATCAATGCACTCTTTCCGGGCATCTGGGGAAGTATATATTTCGTTTTGCTGACGATGTATTTCGGACAAACGCTCGGGAAAATGATCATGGGAATTAAAGTTGTAAGCAAAGATGGAAGCCCTCTCAGCTGGTCTGCGGTGGCCATGCGGGAAGTCGCCGGGAGAACACTGGCACAGCTGCTCGGCACCTACTTGGGTTATTTGATTTGCGCATTTCATCCTCGAAAACAGGCCTTGACCGATATCATCGGCGATACCTATGTGGTTTATGCTGAGGATAAAAAGAGGGGCAGATGGGTTCAGATCCCGGTAGTACCGAGTACCAATGCAGAATAAGCAATTTTATGCGACCCGCCCAATATTTGATAACGAACTGGAACCTGCCACGTTATTAAGAGAGAATATCACGGATGAAGCAATGTTTTCCTACGTGGAAGTGAGCGACTGCACGCTCGATCATATTGAAGCGGACCGGATCACGTTTAAACAAGTCGTCTTCCAAAAAGTCATGTTTACTGAAGCAGCCTTTCCGCGTGCCGACCTGATGAATGTCCGGTTCCAGAATTGTGATTTGTCTAATGCTGACTTTAGTGAAGCGATCCTGCATCGCGTTGAGTTTATTAACTGTAAGCTGATCGGGATTAATTTAAGTGAAGCCACGCTGCGGGATGCGACCTTCGAAAATTGCAATGGCCAATATGCTTTTTTCAGTTATGCGAATTGCAAACAGGTATCCTTTCTGCAATGCCAGCTGGCCTTCGCGGATTTTAAAAATTGTGCATTTACGAAAGTCGAGTTTCCGGATTCCAATCTTCGTCAGACGCAATTCAATTTCACCAAGCTGAAAGGGATCGACTTCACCAGCTGTGATATTGAAGGGCTGGGTGTCAACTTTGCCGACGTGAACGGAGCTGTCGTCAATGCGATGCAGGCTGTTTCTCTGGCCAGCTTGTTCGGACTTGTTATCAAATAAGCAGAACGAGGGCTATAGGCTTATACGTTCAATGAGGATTGGAGGAAAACAAAGATGAACTTCATTGGCAATCTGATTTGGTTGATATTGGGCGGCATTATCGGAGCAATTCTATGGTTTATGGCAGGATTGGTTTTATGTGTCACAATCGTCGGCATTCCTTTTGGCCTTCAGTGTTTTAAAATATCCCTGCTCGTTTTGTGGCCATTCGGCAAAGAAGTTATCCTTGGCAGCTTTGGGGTTGGGGGATTACTTTTGAATATTCTCTGGCTGATTTTCCTGGGATGGGAGCTGGCCGTACATCATTTAATTATCGGCCTTATTTTCTGCATCACCATCGTCGGCATTCCGTTTGGGCTCCAGCATTTTAAGTTTGCTCAGCTGGCTTTGGTTCCCTTTGGTGCAAAAATCGTGGACAAATAAACAATTTTCATTGGTATCCTGATTAATAATGCAGTATAAAAGAACGTCTTTGCCATTCTCCGAATATTTACTTTATCGACAGCGCGGTTCATAACCCGCTGTTTTTCACTTTGTTGAGCGAGGCTTTTCGACGTCCAAGGATGGCAAGGAGCGGCTTGCGAAGGAGGGCGCAATGACGAAAAGCAGTTAGGGTAAATAGACAGGCTGCGTGGTTTATCATGACTTATTTTTATGGCCTGTTGGCAGAATGGTACGCTTATGACGGGAAAATAGAGTTCTCAAATTTATTAAATGCTTTTATGAAACCAATAGAAATTTATAATTGCGTATAGATACTTGTTTGATAGTCTCTTAACTTCTGAATATCTTTAATATAGTAATACCCGTTGGTCTGCTCTATTAGCTTTAATTCCTTTAACTTTTTAATATTCCTTAATGTCGTTATTCGATTTATACCAAGAAGATTGCTAATAAACTGCTGGCTGATCTTAATATTTAACTTAATTTTTGTGTCTTCTTCCACTCCGAAATTTTCGGCAAGTGTTAAAAAAATGTTGCACATCCCCCATTCGGTATCATGATAAAGCAATTCATCAATATGATTCATATTGGAATAAAATTTCTTTGTGAGGGATTGCAAGAGAAAAAGCGTTACATTTAAGTCTGTTGACAAAAGACCCAATAGATCTTCTTTTCTCATAAAGACTAGCGTGGTATCCACACTTGCTTTAAAGTAACAAAAAACCGGAACATTGAAAAGAACATTGGACTCCAAAAAAATACTACTCTTCTCAAGAATGCATATGATCCGTTCATTTCCTTTAGGAGAGAATTCAGAAGCAATGACTCTGCCTTCCTTGACAAAATAAAATCCTTCCATGACGTCTCCGGGAGACGCAATAACTGAATTTTTTTTAAAGAATAATTCCTTGCCATTTTCAGTCAGTGCTTTAGAAAAATTATCAAGCTTGTAGATTCTTGAAAATTCTTCAACGGGTGAGTATTTCATAAAAATCAAACTCCCCAATATTTAATAGTACTTTCCCTTCCTGCATTAATATTATTACACACTAATTATACTTTTATCAAAATAAATAAAATGCAGTCCAGACTACATTTGTAGTGTGGACACCTACTTTAAATTTTGAGACATGATAATTTATGGGTAGAAATATTTTAGGGAGGAGATGCACTATGGATCTAAACAATGAAAAAACTGAAAGCACAAAGCAAGAAAGTACAAAACAAGAAAAGGCCTTTTCTCAAAAATTTAGCAGACGAGGTTTCTTAAAAACCTCAGTCGGAATGGGGGTTGGGGCAGCAGGTGCAGCTATGTTAGGTTACGATGGCATAGCCAATGCTGCAGAGGTCGTACAGCATGATTCATTTCCAGTGGAAGTTTCCGCAGATTACAAACAGTATGATCAAAAAAATCAAGTGATTATGCGTGCTCTTATGGGAGATCCGGCAGTCAAGACTTCATTTGAGACGTATTTCGGGAAACACAATGCGTTGATACCGATAAATACCGGGGACGGTTATGGCAGACTTGAAGAAGCTATGGTAGCCGGCGCCTGGGGTGTAGAAGATGGACTCAATGGTTATCATGCACCGGGTTTTGCCAGTCAGGGACTCTATGAATGGAAGCCCTCACAAGTTAGCGGCAAAGTAAACCCTGATAAATACACTTTTGAGAACCCTGAAGCAGCAAGTCAGGCTGTAAAAAGAGCCGCAAAATTTTTTGGCGCAAGTTTAGTCGGGATAGCCCCGTATGACGAGCGGTGGGTACTTTCACATGTATTCGATATGCAAAAACTGGATAGCGTGCCCAATGAGTTCCCGTTTAAACCTACAAATGTTATTGTTATGGCCATTGAAATGGATTATCAGGCTTTTGAAGCTGCCCCGACTGCTCTCGAACTTGTTGCTACCGGAAATATTTATTCTAATATGGGTGTATTAGTGAATAAGGTCTCTCATTTTATAAGAAGCTTAGGTTATCAGACCATACCGTGCGGCAATGATACTGCTTTAAGTGTTCCTCTGGCTATTCATGCCGGATTGGGAGAACTTAGCAGAATAGGGATTCTTATCACTCCGGAATTTGGACCGAGACAACGGTTATGCAAAATATTTACCGACTTGCCTTTGGCTGTTGACAAACCGATTACTTTTGGGGTTACAGAATTTTGTAAAACCTGCAGGAAGTGCGCCGACGCTTGTCCTTCGCAAGCGATATCGCATGACAAAGAGCCAAGTTTTAAAACGATAACAATCTCCACAAATGGCGGTGCAAAAAAATGGGCGTGCAATGCTGAAAAATGTTTGAAACAGTGGGCAGATGCCGGCACTGACTGCGGAATTTGTATCAAAGTATGTCCGTACAACAAACCGAATGAATGGCATCATGACTTAGTGAAACTGGGGACAAAGACACCCGCGAGACCGATTCTGAGGTTCTTTGATGATCTGTTTGGATATGGAAAAGCAACGGTTCCTGATGCAGTAAAAGAATTCTGGAAAAAATAAGAATGTATTTGTGAGAAAAGGAGAGATAATATGATAATATTTTGGATGTTCCTGGGAGCACTCATCGCGTCATCTTTTTGGTTTGTCTATATCAAATTTCAGGCTGCAGGCAAAATGTCCGTAGCTCGCTGGATTTTAACGTCCATATCTGTACTATGGGGAGCTTTTACGCTGGCTTGGATTGTCAGCAGCATTGCTGAAGGTGAGATGCAGGCTGCCGGTATGGGGCTGTTAATCTTCGGAGCCATTCTTCTTGGACTAATTATCCTTACAGTGCGGTTAAATTCTTTAATATCCTCAAAAAAGAAAGCCAATAAAGTAGAGGCCGCATAATACAGTAAGGCAGATCTTACAGGAGCTGAAATGAAAAACTTAGCAAATAAAATCATCTTGTTTGCAGCAGCTGCCGTATTCCTCATAACGTTAGGTTTCAGCTGGACTTATACAGATCATGATATGATCCCATTTATGAATCAAGTTTTTCCGGAAGCGCAATCTTTTCAAAAGATTGCGTCTTCCCCTGTTATATACGAAGGAAAAACGAAAGATCAAAACGATGAGGAAGAAAAAGTTGGTTACGTCGTAATCGAGCAAGCTGCTGCCTATGGCGGTCCGATCAAAATGGTCACCGGAATTGACTTGCAAGGAAAGATTGTAGGGACGGTTATCGCCGCCCATAAGGATACGCCATCCTTTATTGATAAAGTCATCGACCAGAAATATCTGGAGAGATTCATCGGAAAAGATATCACGGACCCTTTGTGGATTGACAAAGATGTTGACCGTATATCGGGCGCTACTTTTTCTTCCCGCGGGATTGCCAAGGCTATTTCCCAGGGCAGCCATGCCGTAGCCAGGGAGCAATTCGGGATGGATGTTAAGGATGAAGTTCAACCGTTTAAGTTCGGGTCAAAGGAAATTGCCGTCATCGCTTTGGTCATCCTGACGGTGATTGGTGTCACATTCAAACAAAGAAGACTGCGATGGGTTGCCCTGATAGGCAGTCTGGTCTTCATTGGGTTCCAATACAACACATCGATTTCCCTTGCCAACATTGCCGCACTTCTCATGGGGAATTTCCCGTCTATCCGTGAAAATTTGGTTTGGTATATCCTTTTAATCGGAATCCCGGTGATCACCTTTATAATAGGAAAGAATGTTTACTGTTTCTGGCTTTGCCCGTTTGGCGCCTTGCAGGAAATCACGGCAAAAGTAGGCGGCGGTAAATTTAAATGCTGCAATAAAGCAATTGAAGCAAGAGCGGCTAAATTAAGGTATATCCTCATCTACCTGGCACTCATAGGTGCGTTCCTGACGAAGTCGCCGAGTTTTGCCGGTTATGAGCCATTCGCCACTTTGTTTGGCCGGCAGGGGTTTGGTATCCAGTGGCTTATTTTACCGGTCGTGTTTTTCACATCTTTCTTCATCAGCAGGTTCTGGTGCAGATTCTTTTGTCCAGGCTTGATACTCAATGAACTAATTTTGCGTCCCAGGAAATATATCATGGGGATTCTGAAAAAAGGAATCCCAAAAAAAGGGAAATTAAAAAAGGTTCCGGGGATCAAAGGAATCGAAGCAATTGAAGGAATTGAATTAAGATCTGCAAATGAATTGAATAAGATCGAGGTCAAAGAATGAAAAGCAAATTAAGTATGGGAGATATAGTATTTATCTTATTGATTTCGGCTGTCGCCATCATGATTGTGATAAGTGAATGGCAGGCTTTCCAAGCTATTTCTTAAACAAATATCTCAACTTCTCTATGACCTTGGCATTTAGCCTTGGTCATTTTTACGTTGGCGAATTTCAGGATTCCAGATAAAGGGTATAACGGATCAAAAGCCAGGGTCGTTAGTTATCTGGACTACTAGTTAATCTCTGTATTTTGCTATATTCTGAATGTTAGGCAGGATTATACTATTTCTTAAAATATTCTGAGTGACCTTACCACGATTTTATAGACACCCGGAACGCGTGATAAAATAAATCACGGAGGTGTCCAAAATGAGAACATTTGATAAAAACTGATCTAAGATAGAGACTCTCCAATTTGATTTTCTGAAAATTGGTCTTAGGGGGTGAATTAATTTTGAAAGAAATGTTTTCTAGCATCCTCGGATCACAAAGAGTATCAAAGACTTTAATTGAAGCGGGAGAGAAAGTATTTTACAAAAAAAATACAACGATAGCTTCGCCAGGCGAAATCATTGACAAATTTTATTATATTTTAAAGGGAAGGGTATTATGTATAGAATACTCTCCTGAAGGTAACGAAAAAATAGAATTCATTCTTGAAGATGGAAGTATTTTCCTAGAGTCTAATCTGCTTTTCGATGTTCCGGCTTTTACATACTTCAAAGCAGTTGAAGATTCTTATATAATTCATCTATCCAAAAATAAACTTATGGAATTAATATTGAATAATCTGGATATATCATTATTTATTATGGAATCATTGACAAAGAAATTTTTTTCAAGCATGTCTCGGATAGAAGAATTACTTTTTCATGATGTTGAATGGAGAATATGCAATCTTTTTATATCAATGGCCAAATCTTATGGTATCGAAACAGAAAACATGATTAAATTGAATTTCAAAATCAGTCACCAATTTATTGGCCATTTACTCGGGATCAATAGGATCACCAGCATCAAAATTATCAAAAAGCTTAAAGGTATGAATTATATTGAGCAAATTGACGGCTACTACTATATTAAGGATTTAAACGGACTAGAACAGTACCAGGCAAGAAAAAAGATTAAATAATTTTCTTATAAAATACGATTTCAGATATACGAACTAGTAATTTGGGTTCACCACGGTAATCCAGACTACT
Source organism: Dehalobacter sp. (assembly GCA_023667845.1). Classification (NCBI taxonomy): domain Bacteria; kingdom Bacillati; phylum Bacillota; class Clostridia; order Eubacteriales; family Desulfitobacteriaceae; genus Dehalobacter; species Dehalobacter sp. The sequence continues at coordinate 351,553 of JAMPIU010000143.1, forward strand.
GGTTCTCTTTTTTTCTCCATGGTATTTTGAATAAAATAAGAAAAAAGGAGGCAAAAACATGACTTTGGTCAAAGTGGATTCTGATGGAAAAAAGTTAAGGCTGAGTAGGCGGAGCTTCTTGAAAAAATCTATAGGAATGGGGGTTGGGGCAGCCGGTGCGGCTTTGTTAGGTTACGAGCTTCCTGGGGTAAACAGCGTAGCGAATGCTGCAGGCATTGAACAACATGATACGATGCCGATGGAGATTTCGAGTGATTACAAACGTTATAATCAAAAGAATACTGTGTTTATGAGAGCTTTTCGCGGGGATCAAATTGTTCAAGCAGACTTTTTTAAGTATGTCGGGAAAAAAACCGGTGAAATCCCTCAAGAAGGCGGAGAGGGCTGGGGCCAGCTTGAATATGCTATGGATGATGCAGCTTGGTCCGTTGAGGATGATGTCAATGGCTATCATGCTCCTGGATTCGCAAATTTAGGATTATATAACTGGGAAGGAAAAGTAAGTCCTAATGCTTACAAATTTCAAACGCCTGAACTTGCAAGCCAAGCGGTAAAAAAGGCAGCCACCTTTTTTGGAGCAGATTTAGTAGGAATCGCACCCTATGATGATAGATGGGTCTACACGGATGTTATCACTGACCCGAAGACGGCGACTTTAAAACCAAATGTCTTCCCGTTTGAACCGACAAACGTAATCGTAATGGCTTTTGAAATGAATTATGAAAGTTTTCAAGCTGCTCCGGCCCTGCTTGAAGGTGCTTCTGCCGGCAATATCTACTCCAATATGGGTGTAACGGCTCATAAGGTGGCAACTTTCTTGAGAAGATTAGGTTATCGGGCCATACCTTGCGGCAATGATACAGCATTAAGTGTTCCCTTGGGCGTTCACGCAGGATTAGGAGAACTTAGCAGAATTGGGATCCTCATTACGCCTAAATATGGACCAAGAGTCAGATTGTGCAAAATCTTTACCAATTTGCCGTTAGCTGTTGATAAACCGATTACTTTCGGGGTTGCAGAATTTTGTAAGACCTGCAGGAAGTGCGCCGACGCTTGTCCTTCACAAGCGATATTGCATGACAAAGAACCAAGTTTTAAAACTATAACGGTATCCACAAGTGGCGGTGTAAAAAAATGGGCTTTAAATGCCGAAAAATGCTTGTCCCAATGGGCACAAGTTGGAACTGACTGTGGAATCTGCGTTAAAGTATGTCCATATAACAAACTTGATGAATGGCACCATGATTTCGTGAAGCTGGGAACAAAAACTCCAGCCCGGCCTATTTTAAGGTTTTTTGATGATTTGTTTGGATATGGGAAGGTAAGCGTTCCAGATGCGACAAAAAATTTCTGGAATAAGTAAGAATATTTCATTGAAAAGAGGAGAGCTAATATGATCATATTCTGGTTAATTCTAGGTGCACTCATGGTATCATCTATATGGTTTGTATATATCAAATTTCAGGCTGCTGGCAAAATGTCCGTAACCCGCTGGGTTTTGACTTCCATATCCGTACTGTGGGGAGCCTTTACCCTGGCCTGGATTGTCAGCAGCATTGCTGAAGGTGAGATGCAGGCTGCCGGTATGGGACTGTTAATCTTCGGAGCCATTCTTCTTGGACTAATTATCCTTACAGTGCGGTTAAATTCTTTGATATCCTCAAAAAAGAAAGCCAATAAAGTAGAGGCCGCATAACATCAGGGTAAGGCAGGACCTTTTGACAGGAGCAAAAATGAAAAAATTATGAAAAAATTTTTAAGTAATATTATTGTTTTTGTAGCAACAGTTATATTCCTCCTAACGTTGGGTTTCAGTTGGACTCATACAGATAACGATATCATACCGTTTATGAATCAAGTTTTTCCGGAAGCGCAATCTTTTCAAAAGATTGCGTCTTCCCCTGTTATATACGAAGGGAAAACGAAAGATCAAAGTGGTAAAGAAGAAAAAATAGGTTACGTCGTAATCGAGCAAGCTGTTGCTTATGGCGGGCCGATCAAAATGGTCACTGGAATCGACCTCAAAGGAAAAATTGTCGGGACAGTTATCGCCGCCCATAAGGATACGCCGTCCTTTATTGATAAGGTCATCGACCAGAAATATCTGGAGAGGTTTATAGGGAAAGATATCACGGACCCTCTGTCGATTGATAAAGATATAGACCGTATATCGGGCGCTACCTTTTCTTCCCGCGGGATAGCCAAAGCGGTTTCCCAGGGCAGCCATGCCGTAGCCAGGGAGCGATTTGGGCTGGATGTGAAGGATGAAGTTCAACCGTTTAAGTTCGGGTCAAAGGAAATTGCCGTCATCGCTTTGGTCATCCTGGCGGTAATTGGCGTCGCATTCAAACAAAGAAAACTGCGCTGGATTGCCCTGATAGGCAGTTTAGTCTTCATTGGCTTTCAATACAACACATCGATTTCCCTTGCTAACATTGCCGCACTATTAATGGGGAATTTCCCGTCTATCCGTGAAAACCTGGTTTGGTATATCCTCTTAATCGGAATCCCGGTGATCACCTTTATCTTAGGAAAAAATGTTTACTGTTTCTGGCTTTGCCCGTTTGGCGCTTTGCAGGAAATCACGGCAAAAGTGGGCGGCGGTAAATTCAAATGCTGCAATAAAGCAATCGAAGCCAAAGCGGCTAAAATAAGATATATACTCATCTACCTGGCACTCATAGGCGCATTCCTGACGAAGTCCCCGAGTTTTGCCGGTTATGAGCCATTTGCTACTTTATTTGGACGGCAGGGGTTCGGCATCCAATGGCTTATTCTACCGGTCGTGTTTTTTACTTCTTTCTTTATCAGCAGATTCTGGTGCAGGTTTTTCTGTCCGGGACTCATCATCAATGAGATCATCTTGCGTCCCAGGAAATATATCATGGGGATTTTAGAAAAAGGGATTCTAGAAAAAGGGACACTGAAAAAGGTTCCGGGAATTGAAAGAACCCAAGGAATCGAAGGAAGATCTGCAAATGAATTGAATAACATCGAGGTTAAACAATGAAAAGCAAATTAAGCATGGGGGATTTATTATTTATTGTATTGATATCGGCTGTCGCTATCATGATTATGATAAGTGAATGGCAGGCTTATCATGCTGTTTCTTAACAAATATTTTGACTTATGTTTGTAATAATATGAAACATCGCATATAAGCAATACTCCAAAAAGTAAGTTTATTAATAATATAAAATTCACTATAGCCCTGGCTTTCAGCCTTGGTTATTTTTTCATTGGCGACTTTTACGGGGGATGGACAGTATCAGCTACCATTTAAGTCGTAATTTTGGCCTGATGGTTTTTTAGCCGTTGCAAATCTTTAATAAAATAATAGCCGTTTGTTTGCTCGATTAAATTCATTTCTTTTAATTTATTGATCACCTTTATGGCCGTACCTCTATTGACACCCAGCATGTCACTAATAAACTGCTGACTGATTTTAATATTCAGCTTTATTTTATTTTCTATTTCTATTCCAAAATTATCGGCAAATGTTAATAATAGGCGGCATAGTCTCCATTCTGAGTCATGAGCCAGCAGTTCAGTGAAAAAATAACCACTTGCTAAAAATTTGCAGGTAATCGATCGTAACATTAATAGCGTTACATCAAAGTCGGTTTGTAACAAATTCAAAAAGTTTTCTTTCTTAAAAAAAAGTAAATGCGAAGGCTCCATGGTTTTGAAATAACCATCACTAGGAATACTGAAAATTGCGTTGGCTTCCAAAAAGATACTTCCCTTGTCTATAAGGCCACATACATATTCATCACCATTTGTAGAGTATACACAAGATTTAACCAGTCCATCTTTTAGATAATAAAATCCATCGGGGACATCTCCGGCAGAAACAAGTATCTTATTTCTGGCAAAGAAAACTTCTTCTCCTACGTCCAATAATTTTTGAGAGATATTAGAAAGTTTGATGATTTGTGTAAAATTATCTTTTCTAATTTCTTTCATAAATGGCACACTCACCTTCGATAGATTTTCCTGAAATTCATCTAGGGTATAAAGCATCATAATTTCGTTGTTAGAGGATATTTCTTTAATATGATCCTGCAATATTGTTTTGACAATATTTAGTGTACACCAATTTTTTGTCAGAGACCAGCCTAATTTTTTTTATTACGCTTGATTCTCCCTTTTAATATTAAAACAACTAATTCTATTTTGTCCTAAAATTTAATTAATGTTGTATAGTGAACATCTGTTGAATAGAGATCTATTCATTATATTTTATTTTATCTATGATATTTGTAGTTCAAATATTTTAAGGAGGAGATAAGGTATGATTCCTGAAAATGACAAAGAGAAAAAAACTCAGAAGAAAAAAACCTTTTCCAAAGAATTTAGCAGACGCGGTTTTTTGAAGACCTCTCTAGGAGTAGGGGTTGGAGCAGCAGGTGCCGCATTGTTCGGTTCTGAACTGCTGGGAAGTAATAGCATCGCCAATGCACAAGTTGTCGAGCATGATGACATGCCGGTGGAAATCTCCAGTGACTACAAACGGTATAGCATGGCTTCTCAGGCTCCGATTGGTGCTGTCTCTGCAGAATATGCCGGAAAAAGGTTTGGGACAATACCTCAAGAAGGAGGAGAGGGCTGGGGACAGCTTGAGTTCGCCTTTGATCATGCCTGCTGGTCGATTGAAGAGGATATCAATAAGGGTCTGGGCGCTCCGGGTTTTCAATCGCAAGGGTTATTTACTTGGGAAGGTGAAGTAAACCCCAACAAGTACCAATTTGAAAGCCCCGAAGCTGCGAGCGCGATCATCAAAAGAGTAACAAAATTCTGGGGATCATGTAAGGTCGGGATTGGCCCTTATGATGAACGGTGGCTCTTTTCTGAAGTTCTCGATCTCGCAACGGGTAAACCTGTTCCAAATAAGTTACCGTTTACGCCTACAAATGTTATTGTGGCGCTTTTTGAAATGGATTATGACTGCTATCAGACTGCCCCGGCTTTGCCCCAAGGGGCTGCTTCCGGCAATGAATACTCCGATGCGGGTGTTCTCCTCCATAAGTTGGCTAAATTTATCAGGACATTAGGCTACCAGGCCATACCTTGTTCCAATGATACGGCTTTAAGTATTCCCTTGGCAATTCAGGCCGGCCTAGGGGAGATCAGCAGAATCGGTATTATGGTCACTAAGGAATATGGGCCGAGAGTGCGGATATATAAATTGTTCACGGATATGCCATTGGCTATTGATAAACCGGTTACCTTCGGAGCGATGGAATTCTGCAAAACCTGCATGAAATGTGCTGACGCTTGCCCGTCACAAGCCATATCCCATGATGTAGAACCAAGTTTTAAAACATCTTCCATAACGAATCCAGGAGTCAAAAAATGGGCTCAAGATGGCGTGAAGTGTATGACCCAATGGTCAAAAGTCGGTACTGACTGCGGTATTTGTATTAAGGTCTGCCCTTACAACAAACGCCAGGAATGGCATCACGACTTAGTAAGGTTGGGCACAGAAACACCTGCAAAACCCGTTCTGAGGTTCTTTGACGATTTGTTCGGTTATGGTAAGATTTCTGTTCCGGATGCAATAAAGGAATTCTGGAATAAATAAGAAAAGAGGAGAGGTAATATGATTATTTTCTGGTTAATCTTGGGAGCACTCATGGCATCATCCATATGGTTCGTATATATCAAATTCCAGGCTGCAGGAAAAATGTCCTTAGCCCGCTGGATCTTAACGGCAATATCCGTGATCTGGGGAGCATTTCTCCTGGCTTGGATCGTCTACAGCATTGCCGAAGGTGAGATGCAGGCTGCAGGCATGGGGCTGTTAATCTTCGGAGCGATCCTTCTTGTCTTAGTTATCGTTACGGTACGGTTAAATTCTTTAATACCCTCCAAAAAGAAAGCTGATAAAGTAGAGGCCGCATAATTTCAGTCAGGCAGACCTTTAACAGGAGCAAGAAATGAAAAACTCAGCAAATAAAATCATTGTGTTTGCAGCAGTTATATTCCTCATAACGTTAGGTTTCAGCTGGACTCATACAGATAACGATATCATGCCTTTTATGAATCAAGTTTTTCCGGAAGCGCAATCTTTTCAAAAGATTGCGTCTTCCCCTGTTATATACGAAGGGCAAACAAAAGATCAAAACGGCAGCGAAGAAAAAATAGGCTACGTCGTAATCGAGCAAGCGGTTGCTTATGGCGGTCCGATCAAGATGGTTACCGGAATTAACCTGCAAGGAAAAATTGTCGGGACGGTTATCGCCGCACACAAGGATACACCATCATTTATCGATAATATTCTAGATCAGAAATATTTGGAAAGATTTATCGGAAAAGACATCACAGATCCTTTATCCATTAACAAGGATATCGACCGGATATCGGGCGCAACCTTTTCTACAAGGGGGATAGCCAAAGCGGTTTCCCAGGGAAGCCATGCCGTAGCCAGGAGCGAGTTCGGGCTGAATGTTAAGGATGAAGTGGAACCGTTTAAGTTCGGATCCAAGGAAATTGCCGTCATAGCGTTGGTCATCCTGATGGTGATTGGCGTGGCATTCAAACAAAAAAAATTACGCTGGCTTGCCCTTTTAGGAAGTTTAGTCATCATTGGTTTCCAATATAATACGCCCATTTCGCTTGCAAATATTACCGGACTTCTCATGGGGAATTTCCCGTCTATTCGTGAAAACCTCGTTTGGTATATCCTCTTAATCGGCATCCCGGTGATCACCTTTATCTTAGGAAAGAATGTTTACTGTTTCTGGCTTTGCCCGTTTGGTGCTTTGCAGGAAATCACGGCCAAAGTAGGCGGCGGCAAATTCAAATGCTGCAATAAAGCAGTCGAAGCCAAAGCGGCTAAAATAAGATATGTACTCATCTACCTGGCACTCATAGGCGCATTCCTGACAAAATCACCGAGTTTTGCCGGCTACGAACCTTTTGCTACTTTGTTTGGCCGGCAGGGGTTCGGCATTCAGTGGCTTATCTTGCCGGTCGTGATTTTTAGTTCCTTCTTTATCAGCAGATTCTGGTGCAGGTTTTTCTGTCCGGGCTTGATACTCAATGAGATCATTTTGCGCCCTAGGAGATATATTATGGGGATTTTAGAAAAAGCCAAATTGAAAAAAGTTCGGGGAAGTAAAGGAATCAAAGGAATCGAAGCAATTGAAGTAAGATCTGCAAATGAATTGGATAACATCGAGGTAAAAGAATGAAAAGCAAATTAAGCATGGAGGATTTATTATTTATCTTATTGACTTTGGCTGTCGCCATCATGATTGTAATAAGTGAAGTTCAGTCTCACCATGTTATTTCTTAATAAATATTTAGATTCTTCGCCCCGTCTACACACGGATCCGCTAAAAGCGGATCAATCACGTTAGCCATAGCCACAAAAGAACTGGTGACAGTTTGATAGACTGTCACCAGTTCTTTTAGAAGATAAAGTCCTCAAAAATTACGCCTTAAAATCGTTCCGATTAACTGGATACGTTGAGAATTGCTTCACGTCATACTTATAAAGCTCCGGAAGCTCCGTGAGTTCCGTGAGTTCCGTGAGTTGCAGCAGGTGCAGCAGAGTTAATGCGTTTGAGAGTTGCTTCAACGTCATACTTATAAAGTTCCGGATACTCCAGCCACCACTTATATTTCTCAATCTGTTCCGTGCCGTATCCGAACATATCATCGATACCTTTAAGCAATTTTGAAGCATTCTCTCCTTTACTGCCAATCCACAAGCCAGCTTCATGGAACCAAGAATCTTCTTTGGAGTTCCAAGGACATACTTTCACACATCTTCCGCAGCTGACGCCTTCATCGTTAGCAGCGCGGAATACCGTACACTTCTTAGAATCAGTATTCCAACGGAGATAACCATTGTGCGGTACAGGGTCATCATCAAAGCTAATAGCTTGAGAAGGACAGTTATCCGCACACTTTTTACATACTCTGCAGAAATCCTGCAGACCAAAATCAATCGGTTTATCCGTTGCCAAAGGCAAATCCGTTGTAACTGCTGAAGTTTTATGACGGAAACCAATACGAGGATGAAGAGCAGTATCAACTGTCCTGGTAAGTTCACCCATTCCGCAGGCAATCAGACAAGGTGGAATAAGAACCTCGTAATTCCCAAAATGATGGGCCCTGGCATGATAACCCAACTGACGAATATAACTTGCCATGATGATTGCCGCATTGGCAGCGGCATGGTAACACCGATTCGATTGGGTGACACCCATGGCGTCATATCCTGTTGAACCCAACCAAGTTTCCAAATGCATCTCTACAGCCATACAAATAACGTAAGGCATTTTATCTGTGATAGGCACCTTTCCAAATGGTGTATTGATGGGAACAGCTTGCATGAGATATGCGGCTAAGGGCGGTTCCATGTTACTTTCGTAATAAGCAAAATCAGGCATATTGCCGATACCTACTTCGTCTGCTCGAAGGTAATAGGCGAAATCTTTAATATGCTGGGACATCTGTTCAGGGTCTGGTATAGGCAATTTATGCGGATTTGGCTCTCCTGTAAGCATAGATATACCTGAGACTGCTCCAATAGCACTTGCAAACGGTAATGCCATAGGATGTCTAAACAGTGTAGTAAAAAGTCCGGCCCTTGCTTTATCACCCAATTCTCCTGATACAGCCAGGGCAAATCCGGCATCTTTCTCATTGGTTTGCTTCACTTTTCCAACAATCTTGGTTGTCCCCAGCCATTGATCGTTATTTTCGACATAACGGACGGATGCACCGCCATAATTCGCTTTAGGACGCAATTTTGACCATTGTCCTTTGGTGGTCTGATAGTCCAAACTAGGTGATGCTACCGCTGCGTTGGCGATCTTGGCGGGTGCCGCAATCGCACCCATGACGCCCATTGCAGTGGCTGCTACCCCGGTTTTCAGAAAACCACGGCGGCTTATTCCTTTTTCTTTATTTTCTGAATTTACGGACATTAATTTTCCTCCTCTAAGCCTCGATTGATTCATTGACCTTTTTATTGATACGGATAAACCCTAAGAAGCGCGCCAGCACTATTGCCATTATGATCGAAATGCCTCCGAATAGGAAAATTGCCGTGCTGGATGCCTTAACGTGTCCTACGCTAGCATTAATGTAAACAAAGGAAATCCCCATCCAAGTAACGGCATACCAAATAACATATAAGGACCAGTTCAGTACCGTTTTCCACATTAGATCCTTTTGGGCGCGAGGTCTAATCCAAAGTATCCCCGCTAAAAATAACACACCGGCAAGAAAAATTAAGAATGTACTCATAAATCCACCTCCTTTTAGATATAAGTCTACTGATTTATCCGGTGGGAATGTTAATTTAAATTAACATTGCTAATATTTTTCAGGCCTGTGCACATAAAAAAAATCTCCCGGATTTCTCCGGAAGCACTATCCTGAACTGTTGTAATATAGGATTTGGTAACTGCCTGATTGATGAGATCTACCTCTTTCATCATCTGACTAGTCTTAATAATACTTTTGGTCTGACCTACGACACCCTTCAAAATTGGTTGTTGCAAGAATATATTATAAGCCTTGTTTTTTCTAAAAAAGATGTTTCTCAAATGTTAGCTCTTTTAATCTATCTAAATCATGGATAATGATTTTGCCTTTCTTTTTCTCAATAATCTTTTGCTTTTCCAAATATCCTAATACTTTGGATATCGTGACATGATGGACTCCTGAGATTTCAGAAATAGTTCTCTGAGACAATTCGAGACGGATTTCATATGAATTTCCTACGGGTATTCCGTTGGAAATGCATAGACCGTAAATCAGTCTTACTATCCTGATCGTCGGATTGTATAATTCCATTTCAACTGTTTGCATCATATAATAAAGGCTTTTAGAAAAAGTGTTCTTTAAGATTTCAAAAAATATATCATCATCTATTTGAAATATTACTTTGAGCTGCGCCTCCGTGAAAAAACATACGCTGCATTTTTCTATAGTAGTTATATAGGAATTATCATGTTTCATCGGAAAGAGCTTGCACAGGATTCCATTTTTGCCGCAAAAATAATGCAATATTTCCCTGCCGTCCTCTGTTACCATTTTGTTTTGGACTTTTCCTGAAAGCACATAGATTAGCATCGGCTCCCTATCCCCTGGTAAAGTAATAGCGCTCCCTTTTGCATAGGATTTCACAATTCCTAGATGGGTAAATTTTTGCAGTCTCTCGACAGGGTAAAATGTGTCAGGAATGGTTCTTGACACCTCATCAGAAAAATCGTATTTCATACCTTCTTCGCCCCTTCCCATATATACCTCTAGTAATTTACTTTATGGTCATTTAAATGATAAAGGTTTTTAGTTTAGTTTATACTAGATTTCAAATTATACCATATCGATTTAACCTTTCAATTTCCCCTTAATATTTTTGAACCCAACGATTAGAATTGTAAAATTGATTTATAATCTTTGTGTGTTTCCAAGGATACCTGTCAATAACCATATTGAAGCGAGCATGCTGCCATCTTATAATACAATAGTGGATATAACCGGAGTCCATTATGTGACGGTCTCTAAGGTATTTTGTATCTTGAAAAAGCAGAAAATACTAAAAAGGAAGAAGGAAAAATTGCTGATATATGATAAAGAAAAACTAAAAAAGTTAATGCAACAAACACAGATATTTAAACATGAAAGCACTTGTTAAGACAGATATTTTATTCCCCGTTTAGTGATATGGACTTCGAAAATTTGAAAGGCTATAAGATCAAGGTCTTCCGTTAAGTAAATACAACGAAAATAATCGCAGAGGACTGACCTTTCATATTAGGGAACAGTTCTCTATTTTTAGATAATCGAGTTACTTTAATCATACAGAATTAACAAAATGTTATATAAAATTTTAAGGAGGGGATATAGATCATAATATTTTTTATGTTATGTAGCATGCGCCAACATTATGAGTTTTTAAATTATGATAATATTCATATAACAAGTCGGAGGCCGTAGAAACAAAAAGGACAATAGAATGAAATTTTTAGGGGAATAATAATTATGGAAAAAATTTTTAACAACAATTATATTTTACCGAATAATTTTTATCCAATAAATAAGTTAAAAAATTATCTCAATATGGGGATTGTCCGAAATTACCAAAAAGGAGATTCCGTTGTTTCACCCGGAGAGATCATCGATAGCGTTATTTATGTTATTTCAGGAAAATTAGGTATTACCTTTCTAACTGAGGATGGAAAAAAAAGGATGATGTTCCATGCTGATGCTGGCACGTTTGTTGATCGATTATTTCAGTCTGATGATTGTCTCGTTGATGTTGTTTCAGAAGAAGAGAGCGTTGTATGCTATTTTTCAAAAGACCAGTTGCTTGAGATGTTTCAGCAGGATAAGGAAGTTCTCTGTGAATTTATTACGAGTTATGCATCAAAATGTGGGTATTTTATGCATGAATCTAAGGAAATGGCGCTCTATAATCCTTCGGTTCGGGTTCTGCGATTACTTTATAAGCTTTGCCTTACTAAAGGAGAGTTAGTTAACAATGTTTATGAAATTAATATTAAGTTGTCGCAAAAGGCTATTTCTGAAATGACAGGTGTCCATTATGTGACTGTCTGCAAAATATTCCAAAATCTAAGAGAAAAGAACATTTTGCGTAAAACATCCAATAAGATTATAATCTTTGACTTAAAAAGACTTAAAGATCTGATCAGCAACTGACGAACCTTTCGTCAGTTATTTCTGGGTTTGGGACAAAAAGAAGAGGTGCTTGGAGAAGCACCTCTTTTACAGTATCTTTTCATGCAAAAAAAGTTAATATGGATTGTACGAACGATATAAAAAATTTGAAAATTTATAATTCATGCACGGTTGCTAGGTTTTATCGGTGTGAAAAAAACGGGAAACGCAAGTTCACAACAAGCTTGATTGGGAGGGAAAATGCCGGAATATGCATATTATTCCTACCATGTAGAAGATCCTAAAGGCCTATTTAAAAAGCCTTGGGAACAATGTGTCGCCCCGGTAACTGAACGCCTTCCTTATGTTATTTCGTTTATTATTGACCAGCATTTGGAGACGATGTCGGGTTCCACAGGGTATGACCAAATCAGTGGTACGCAGTCCTACAAGTGAAACAGCAGGTGTTGCTGTTGTCTTGGCTCAATACATCCGAAAACTTGGTTATAATGCCAGGGCTCATCATGCTAAAAATTCTCTAATGGTTTTTACTCCTGCCTTTATAGCTAGTGGGTTAGGGGAACTATCCCGTACAGGTGATACTTCAGTCCATCCTAAATTTGGATTCCGCCATAAAGGTGCTTGTGTTACTACGGATCTGCCGCTTGCTCCCGATAAGCCAATTAATTTCGGTTTACAGGATTTTTGCAAAATATGTAAAAAGTGTGCGGAAAACTGTCCAGTCCAAGCAATTACACATGATGAGAGTCCTGTTGAATATAATGGATACTTGCGTTGGAATAGTGATTTCAAAAAGTGCTCGGATTTCCGGGCAACAAATGAAGAAGGTAATTCCTGCGGTCGCTGTATGAAAGTCTGCCCCTGGAACTCCAAGGAAGATTCATGGTTCCATCAGGCTTGGATCGGAAGCCAAAATGAAGCATCAGCCAAATTGCTCAAATCGGTTGATGACATGTTTGGCTATGGTACGGAACAGATCTTAAAATACAAATGGTGGCTGGAGTGGCCTGAACTGTTATCAATTCCGGATAAAATGCCATTCTGATAACCAGACCTGAATTATAATTAATGGCTCTATATCAAACGTTGGAATAACCTAAATAAGAGTAAATAGTCCGATATATGCTGGTAATAGTCAGATAGACCGTTACCAGCATTTTTATAATTGATAAAAAAGTTTGATAAAAGGTTATTGTATTCTAATATCGCAAATTCTATAATAAAATTATGATTTTCGGCATGTATGGAAATTGAAAAAAAACAATATATGAAGTTATTATTCCGTTTATTTATCGTATCTTAACACAGTTTACTAACAAAAAAATTTAATACATGCGCAAACAAATAAGATTATTTTTTAAGGAAAATATATAAATTAATAAGAAAGTATATTATTGGGGGGGTTAGAAAGCCATGGAATACGATTTTTTTAATGAATTGACAAGAACAATTCCTGACACATTCTATCCCGTTGAAAAATTGCAAAGATTTGTCCATTTAGGAGTTGTGAAATCCTATGCCAAAGGAAGTGCCGTTATTTTACCAGGGGATGAGTGCATGCTAATCTATGTACTTTCGGGAAAAATCCAGCTCAACATGGTTACAGAGGAAGGTAGGCAAAGGTTGGTATATTTTTGCGGCAAAAATGGAGTCATGGATAGGATTTTTCAGCTGAATAATGATAATGCCTACGCGACTGCAATAGAAAAATGCAGAGTGTGTTTTTTTTCAAAGGAGCAGCTTTTAACAATTTTTCAAACTGACAGTGATTTATATTTTGAAATTATGAAAAATCTTTTTGCCAAAGGCATTTATTTTATGAAACAGACCGTTGAAATGGAATTATACAATCCTACGGTCAGAATTGTAAGACTTCTTTATGGTCTATGCATATCTAACGGAATACCAGTAGGGGATTCATATGAAGTCCGTCTTGAATTGTCTCAGAAACAAATTTCTGAAATATCAGGAGTCCATTTTGTTACAGTATCTAAAGTATTAGGATATTTAATAAAGCAAAAAATTATTGAGAAAAAAAAAGGCAAAATCATTATCCATGATTTAGATAGATTAAAAGAGTTAACATTTGAAAAACGTCTTTTTTAAAGATAGTAACATATAGATACAAATTTTTCTAAAACACTATATCTGCAATAAACAAACCCTCATGGATTTTTGTTCCTGAGGGTTTGTTTATTACAGATATCAAAAAATATAAATTTATTTATATTTTATTTATCGGATTTATAACTAATTACAGAAGGTGATGATACGAAAAATTTATTAATGCTTAGTTCATACTAAAATTCCTATCAAGTAAATCTTTAAAATTATATTAAAAGGGAGGTGAAGATAATGGGTACATTCTTAATTTTTATTGCCGGTGTGTTATTTTTAGCGGGGATTCTTTTTATTAAACCTCGCGCCAAAAGGGACTTAATGTGGAAAACAGTACTGAACTGGGCCTTATATGTTATTTGGTATGCCATCACGTGGATGGGGGTTTCCTTTGTTTACATTAACGCATCGGTCGGCCATGTTAAAGCAACAAGTACGGCTATATTCCTGTTCTTAGGGATATCAGTGGTGCTTGCTGTCGTTCAGGCACGGTTGCTAGGTTTTATCGGCGTGAAAAAAACGGGAAACGCAAGTTCACAACAAGCTTGATTGGGAGGGAAAAAATTGAGTAACGAACAAAAACAGCAGTTAAAGATAAACCGGAGAAATTTCCTGAAAGCCGGTGCTGCAGCTACTGCTATGGGAGTTGTTGGGGCGCTGACAGCACCTGCCAAGGTCGCCAGTGCGGCGGGCGAGACGTTTAAGTATACACCCGCACCCAAAGGTCAATGGTCCAAACTACATCCTGTTCATGATATGGGCAGCGTCTCACTTCGTTTTGTAGAACAAAACGACCAGTGGCTGGGAACTACTAAAATTGTCGGACCGATAAAGAGAACTAGCCAATACGACAGCGGGTTTGATCGTTGTGCTGAGGGAAAAGTCAGTGAAAGGGGACAATTGGGACTCTACAATCTTATACCCAAAGACCCCATGGCCATGGCGATAGTTATGAGCACCGCCCTACCGAAACCCCTCGTGGAAGGTCCTGTTGCTCCTGTGAAAACGGAAATCCCTGATCCAGAACAAATGTCGATGCATATCAAAGACCTGGCTTATTTTTTAAGAGCCGACGATGTGGGAATCGGCAAGATGCCGTCGTATGCTTACTATTCCGAAAAGGTAATATATGAACCGTTTCCCGGAAGAGAATTGTTAGAGTTGCCCAGGGAAAAGTGCGTCAAACCGATGACTGAACCGGACATGCCATATGCTATTGTGGTTATGGTCGATCAGAATTTGAAAACAACGCTCGCTTCCACAGGTTATGATGCCATCAGCCTCTCCCAATCTTTCCTGGGATATCATTCAACAGGAATGATTTCTGTTATCATCGCTCAATATATCAGAAATCTTGGTTATAACGCCCGGGCGCAATACGCTGTGGATTATAACGCAAATATGCCTCCGGTTATTATAGCGGCAGGATTGGGTGAATTATCACGCACAGGTGAGTGTACCATTCATCCCCGTTTGGGATTCCGCCATAAGGTGGCTGCTATTACAACAGATTTGCCGCTTGCTCCGGATAAACCCGTTGATTTTGGCCTTCTTGACTTTTGCCGTATCTGTAAAAAATGTGCCGACAATTGTCCTTCCGGCGCTATTTCACTCGATGATGATATGAAAGAAGTGAACGGTTACCTGCGTTGGACCACCAATGCAGACAAGTGTGCCGAATTCCGGGCAAGTAATGAAGAAGGTGCATCCTGCGGGAGATGCATGAAGGTCTGCCCGTGGAATTCGAAGGAAGATTCATGGTTCCACCAGGCGGGAACTTGGTTTGGAAGCCAGACTAAAACCTCTGCGTCGATGCTGAAAGCCATTGATGATATGTTTGGATATGGCACCGAGCAGATCGAGAAATATAAATGGTGGCTTGAGTGGCCGGAAAATTACAAACTGCCTCCCGTAAGCATTCTAACCGCGCCGCTGCCGTCTCATGGAGTTCTATAAACTTTAATTTTCCAAAGGTATCTCTGAAAAATTAATGAATGCAATAAAAAAGCTGTTGTACGACGAACGAAAAAGCTGGGCGTCAACAGCTTTTTTATATCGAGACTGAGTTAAGAATATGTGCAGAAGTTATTGATAGACAAACCCTCATGGATTTTTATTCATGAGGGTTCGTTTATTTCAGAAAAATGATCTGAATTATACTTTATGCAAACAAATTATACTTTTTTAGAATATGGTGGATCAAAATATGATAGAATTTTAATATGATGTGGATTCGGTGAAAATCTTGGTGAAGGGGGAAAAGTGGATGGAAGAAAACGAAAAATGTGGAGGGGCTATTCCGGATACATTTTTTGAAGTTGAAAGGTTGCAGGAATTTATTAATTTGGGGACTGTAAAGACTTATGCTAAAGGCAGTGCTGTCATGTGGCCGGGAGACAAATGTTCTTCACTCATCTATGTGGTCTCCGGAAGGCTAAGAGTAAATAAGCTACTCGATGACGGCAGGGAAAGGCTTGTTTACTTTACCGGAAAACATGGCTTAGTGGGCAAGTTATACGAGACCTGCAATGATAGTTATGCGATCGCGCTTGAAGACAGTAAGGTTTGTTTCTTCTCAAAAGAACAGCTTAAAAAAATTTTCAGCTTGAATGATGAAATCCCCTTCGACATCATAAGAAACTACTTATCAAAAACTTCTTATTACATGAAGCAAGCTGCAGAGATAGATTATTTCAATCCAGCAGTCAGGATCGTCAGGCTGTTTTATGAACTCTATATTGCCAATGGCGTAAAAACCGGTGATCATTATGAAATTAACATTCAATTATCTCTAGAGAATATTTCTGAAATAACGGGGACGCATTATGTCACCGCTTCCAAAGTAATAGGCTGGTTAAGAAAAAATAAAGTGATGGAAAAAAAGAGAAAAAAAATTATCATTTATGATGCAGAAAAACTGAAAATGATGACTCAGGGGACACATGTTTTTTAATCGTCTAAATCCTTAGCAATTATTTTGCTGTTATTTAACGTTCAATCGGATTGTTTTGGGAAATCATAATGTCCATTTCAAAGCACTCGCCCTCTTTTTTTCCGAGGGCGTTTTTAAATTGTTCTTGGAGCTTCGGGTCACCGAGGGTATATTTAAAATCTGCCATACATAATTCCGGGACAATTTGCCTCTCATAATGTGCATTTACTGAGACGATGATTTCGTCACCTATGGAAATAGGCTTATTTTTTTTTGCCCATCGGTAGGACATGTTAGAAATTGCTTCGGTTACAGCAGTGTCCAGATCAGCCTCTGAAAACATAGGTTCAGGTCTAATATTTAAGCCCTTATATTGCCCCAATTGAAATTGATGCATTTTTCAGAACCATCCTTTTTGTACGCGTTATCAGTACGCGTTATCATACCTATTGTAACAAACGGGATCTCTCATATTTTTAGCAGGAATTAAAATTCAGATATCTATATGAACGGATGTTGTAATCTATCAGAAAGACTTCACGAAGAATGAAAATAATCAAATTTAGCACTAGCTAAAGTTTTTGGGTATTCAGTTTGGTACTTTTAGTTTAGTGGTAGTGAATGTACGTACAAAAAACTACAAAATTTTATGGAGGTGGGTCTTTTGGGCGTATTCTTAGTTTTTATTGGCGGAATTGCTTTCTTAGCCGGTATTTTAGCGCTAAAACCATTTATGAAACGCGAAAATAAAATAATGACGGTCCTCAACTGGTCTCTTTATGTCATTTGGTACTTGATTACATGTACAGGCATCTCATTTGTTTTTCTGAATAGCCGTGTTGGTCACGTCAAAGCTACAAGTACGGGAATATTCTTATTCTTTGGTCTGTCCATTATCTTTGCGGTTATTCTGGCGAGGCTCCTGGGTTTCCTCGGGAAAAATGGATTAAGCCTAATGAAACAAATGAAGGAGGCAAAATAGTCATGTCAAAAAATCTTGCTGATGATAGAAACCAACAGCAGGGCCTTCAGATGAACCGTCGCAAGTTTCTGAAGGCCGGTGCAGCAGCGGCGGTTACCATGGGACTTATGGGCACGGTTGGCACGATGCCTGCTGTTGCTGCTGAGGCGGCTGTAGGTTCAAGCGTTACAGTAAATGGTGCGAGATCTAAGCTAAAGCCCACCGGACAATATGGCTCTGCTTCGGTCAAATTTGCTACATTTAATAATGAATGGCTTGGCACGACAAAGCTCGTTGGCGAGGTCAAAAATATCAGCGAAGCAGAGACAGGGTTTTCACGGGCCGGTCGTGGCTTATACGGAAAAGAGTCTCAAATTGGCAGGGGGTACTTTATTAGAAAAGATCCTGCCGGGGCAGCCGAACACGATACTTTAATGATCTTGGCAACAGAACCGGCAGTCCAAGGTAAAGTGTCCCCAGTCAAACTGAATATTCCTGATCCGGAGCAAATGTCCCAGAACATCAAGGACTTTGCGTACTTCCTGCGGGCCGACGAGGTAGGAATCGGTAAAATGCCGGATTTTGCCTGGTATTCTCATAAGGTCACGGATCAGCATGCTTTGGCAGTGAACGATCTTGAGAAAGCACTTACTCCTGTGACAGACAGATTACCGTACGTTATTACGGTCATGGTCGACCAAAACTTAGAGACAATGTTGGCCTCTACCGGGTATGATCAGATCAGCGGCGCCCAATCCTTTTTAGGATACCATACTACCGGTGTTATTGCTGTCGTCTTAGCCAATTATATTCGTAATCTTGGCTATAATGCCAGGGCACATCATGCCAGAAACTACAAGGCCGTTATGACACCGTGTCTTATTTCAGCCGGACTAGGTGAATTATCCAGAACAGGAGACTGCTCCATCCATCCGCGTTTAGGATTCCGCCACAAAGTAGCTGCGGTTACAACGGATTTGCCGTTGGCCCCGGACCAACCGATTGATTTTGGTCTGCAGGACTTTTGTAGGGTATGTAAAAAATGTGCGGACAATTGTCCCTCGGGTGCCATCACCCAGGATACAGAGCCGGTTGAGTATAACGGCTATTTGCGTTGGAACAGTAACATGGAAATATGTGCGAAATTCCGGACGACAAATAAAGAAGGCTCTTCCTGCGGCCGGTGCATGAAGGTATGCCCGTGGAATACAAAAGAGGAGTCTTGGTTCCATGCTGCCGGAGTATGGATCGGCAGCCATGGGCAAGCCTCATCCAAACTGCTTAAAGGCATGGATGATATGTTTGGCTATGGTACCGAACAAATTGATAAGTACAAGTGGTGGCTGGAGTGGCCGGAATTGTGGGCTACGCCTGAAAAGATGCCAGGCCTTGTAAAATACTAATCGCCGTATTTTAACCATCCAATAATCACCTAATAATATTCAATAAATAATTAACCGCGATATACCAAATCAAATTAAGGAGTGACGCTAACTACATATTTTAGTAGTTAGCATCACTCCTTTTTTCTTTGAATCAAAATATAACTAACCAATCAATGATCCTAATAAGCAATCTTAACAAACCTTCGTACATAAAGTTGTCGTGAATTAAATCATACAAAGAAATTTTATTATATAATATTTGTGCTATCTTTTCACTCTTAAAGACAATGAACTTATCAATTTAATATTTTAGCACAGACGATTCAAAATAATCTTAATGTATGTAAACAAATTAAAGATTTTTAGAGAATGGAGGGATGAAATATGGGGAAAATTGAATATTAATCTCTGGTAAAGAAAGTTGATAAGGGGGAAAAGAAGGGGATGGAAAACTTCGGAAAGTGTGGAGCAATTGTACCCGATACCTTTTATCCTGTTCCAAAATTACAGGACTATGTCCACTTGGGAACAGTAAAATCTTTTGCCAAGGGCAGTACCGTGGTTTTTCCGGGAGAAGAGCCACATGCAATCATTTATGTATTAAGCGGTAAGATAAGAGTTGACTTGGTTTTTGATGATGACCGGGAAAGATTAATGTATTTTGCCGGCATGCATACTTTTGTAGGGAGGTTATTTGAAACATATCATAATCTTCATATTATTGCGATGGAAGATAGCAAGGTCTGCTTATTAAATGAAGAGCAGCTTGCAAGAATTTTCCGTGAGGACCAACAAATTATTTTCGATGTGATAAGAAACTATCTTTCTAAAACATCTTATTACATGAGGCAAGTCGCCGAGATGGATTATTTTAATCCGGCAGTTCGAGTCATACGGCTGCTGTATGAACTTTGTAATTCGAAAGGTACAGCAGAGGCTAATTATTGTGAAGTAAATAATGACTTATCTTTAACGAGTATTTCAGAAATTACCGGGGCCCACTATGTAACCGTCTCCAAAGCATTAGGTTACTTAAAAAGACATCATATTTTGGAAAAAAAGAGGGAGAAAATATTTGTTTATGATATGGAAAAACTTAAAATGTTGACACATGAAACGCATATTTTTACCGGTCATGAAAGTAATCCTGTTTCATGATAACGATGATGATAAATTTAAAAAAATATCTTAAAAAGGATATAGATTTAATCCACGACATAAATTGAGCGATACTGATTTAATACAATGTACCTGTAACGATTTAATTTCCACTTGGAAAAGGGGAGGTGAAAAAGCTATGGGTACATTTTTAGTCTTTTTAGCGGGTCTGTTATTTCTTGCCGGTATTCTTTTTATTAAGCCTCGCGCCCAAAAGGAGCTGAGGTGGAAAACGATCCTTAACTGGAGCCTGTATGTTGTATGGTATGGGATAACCTGGATCGGGATTTCCTTTATTTTCATCAATGCCTCAGTCGGGCATGTCAAAGCAACAAGCACGGCAATATTCCTGTTCCTGGGGATATCGGTAGTGCTTGCAGTTGTCCTGGCCCGTTTACTCGGTTTCATTGGTGCTAAGAAAAAGGAAACTACATTACAAGCTTAACAGGGGGGTGATAAAAAAATGGAGAATAACGGTCAGAAAAAAGAGTTGCAAATCAACCGCAGAAATTTTCTAAAAGCAGGGGCTGCTGCAGCAGTAACGATGGGAATTATGGGCACAATAGGTACGAAAACTGCTGTTGCTGCTGAGGCTGCTGTTGGATCAAGCGCTGCCAGAAATGGAGCACAATCTAAATTAAAACCCAGTGGACAATATGGAGCAGCAAAAGTCAAATTAGCTCAATACAATAATGAATGGCTTGGCACCTCGAAGATCGTTGGTGAAATCAAAAATATAAGTGAAGCGGAAGCAGGATTTTCACAGGCTGGCCGCGGCTTATACGGCCCTGAAGCCCAACGAGGCAGGATGTATTTTGTTAGAAAGGCTCCAGAAGGAGCTGCTGAGAATGATACTTTAGTGATTTTGGCCACAGAGGCTGCAGTGCAAGGCAAAGTATCTCCTGTTAAACTGAGCATTCCTGATCCGGAACAAATGTCTCAAAACATCAAAGACTTTGCCTATTACCTGCGGGCCGATGAAGTTGGAATTGGCCGTATGCCGGAGTATGCTTGGTATTCGGATAAGATTACAAATCCAAAAGCGTTGGCAATGAATGATGTTGCCAATGCAGTTACGCCGGTAACGGACAGACTTCCTTACGTCATCGTCGTTGCGATTGACCAACATCTGGAGACGATGCTAGCGTCTACAGGGTATGATTCAATCAGTATTGCGCAATCGTTTAGGGGTTACCATGCTACCGGTGTCGTTGCTGTCACACTTGCTAACTACATTCGTAGCCTTGGCTACAATGCCCGGGCTCATCACGCCCGCAATTATAAAGCAGTTATGACTCCTTGCGTCATTGCCGCCGGTCTTGGCGAATTCTCCAGAACGGGCGACTGCGCTATTCATCCACGCTTAGGATTCCGTCATAAAGTTGCCGCTGTTACGACGGATTTGCCGCTGCTTCCCGATCAACCCATTGATTTTGGTCTGCAAGACTTTTGCAAGGTATGCAAAAAGTGTGCGGACAATTGTCCGGCCGGCGCCATTACCCAGGATGCCGATCCTATTGAGTATAACGGTTATCTGCGCTGGAACAGTGACTTTAAAAAATGTACCATATTCCGTACAACGAATGAAGAAGGCGCTTCCTGCGGCCGCTGTATGAAGGTTTGTCCCTGGAACACGAAAGAGGCATCCTGGTTCCATGATGCTGGGGTATGGATCGGTAGTTCTGGAGAAACTTTATCTACGTTGCTCAAGTCCATGGATGATATGTTCGGGTACGGTACTGAGCAAGTTGAAAAGTACAAGTGGTGGCTGGAGTGGCCGGAACTTTGGCCTACCCCTGAAGTACTGCCAGGCCTTCAAAAATACTAATCTATGGCCCTGGCATTCTGACGCATTAATGATGGCCAATAAATAATAAACATTAATAAAGAGCAGATTAACTATGGAGTATTGCTAAACTACTAATTTAAGTAGCTTAGGATACTCCTTTTATTATGGTTACGTTAGTTTTATCAGTTGTCCCATTACTCTGCATTTTAACAGGGATATAGTTTTAAAACTTTAATATATGCAAATAAAATTGAAATTTTTTATAAATATTGGGCAATATTGAGGTGTGTATTGATTTTTAAACCGTAAAAAATGTTATCACGGTTTAAACAATTGATCCTTCTTACTATTGTATAGTAAACACATAAGATTAGTTTGAACATTTTCAATTTTACTCATATATTTGTTGACCTTTGAATTAATATTAAATGCAACACTTCTAGAAACCTTTTATATCAGTGCATGATACTACCGCGTTCAATAAGTTGAAAGATGTTTAAAATGACGTGCGGATGTGGTATTATTTTTTGAGCCATAGATGAAACCTCCGTATGTCATTTGATTAGACACCAAGATTGTACTCGGTTTCATGTTATGGTTTTATTGTTTTATGTGTTGTATTTGATTCTACAATCAATCATAAATTTGTTAACGGATCAGGATATAAATAAATTCAATAGTTGTAATAAAATAATTAAGAAAGGAGAAATGGAAACATGAAGTCAGATCTGAATCAAAGAATACCAGATACGTAATGATAATTAGAGAAATATTTATTATTTTTTATGGAATTGTTATCATTTTAGCTATTAAACAAAACAATTTGTTAATTGCCACAAGAACTTATACATTTATTATGATTCTGACCTCTTTTTGGAAAGTGAAAATATTTAATCAATCCTAAAAATGGGGTGTAAAAATGAATCCTTCAACGACACGCAAGAAAATGCAAGGGAAAAATGGCGGGAGCAGTATTGAAGAAATCAAATTTGAAATGATTATTCCCGATTCTTTGTATCCCGTCGAAAGATTATACGCGTACATTGAATTGGGGACCAGAAAAACTTTTAAAAAAGGCAGTGCCGTCCTTATACCGGGAGAAGAACCCAAGGCTCTCATTTATATTCTATCGGGTAGAATAAGAGTTAATTTGGTAGTTGATGATGGAAGGGAAAGGTTTATTTATACTGCCGGTAAATACAATATGATGGGCAGATTATTTGAAGCTTATAATCAGTATTATATTGTTGCGCTCGAGAAAACAGAGATTTGTTATTTTACAAAACAGCAGTTGGAACTAATTTTTCAAAAAGATCAGGAAGTTTTTTTTGATATTATAAAAAACTATCATGCTAAAATTTCTTATTACATGCGGCAAATGGCTGAAATGGATTTATATAATCCCACGATCAGGGTGGTAAGGTTATTATATAAACTGTGTATGACGAAAGGTGTTGCCGTAGGAGATTCATTTGAAATACAAATCGACCTTTCTCTGAAAAGGATCTCAGAAATCACAGGTGCACATTATGTTACAGTCTCGAAGGTATTGGGCGGGCTGAAAAAAAAGAATATCATCGAAAAGAATAAGAATACAATCATCATTCATGATCTGAAAGGATTAAAACGCCTGACGCAAGAAACGCACATTTTTAGTAATCAAGGCAGAAGCTTGGATAACGATTTGTTCTCTTTGTAAAAAATAATAAAAATGTTAAAGTCGTGATAAAACTTTGAGCTTGAAATTTTAAATATAATGTATCCATAAAGGTTATTTTTACCGGCAAGGAGGTGAGAAAGTTATGGGTACATTTTTAATTTTTCTGGCGGGCATTTTATTTTTAGCCGGCGGACTCTTTTTGAAAACCCGTGCCAAGCATGAACTGAAGTGGAGAACAATTTTAAACTGGACTTTATACGTTGTGTGGTATGCAATAACCTGGATTGGAATTTCTTTTATCTACATCAATGCCTCGGTCGGACATGTTAAGGCAACGAGTACAGCAATCTTCTTGTTTGGAGGAATCTCTGTTGTATTGGCTGTTGTTCTGGCCCGTCTATTAGGTTATATCGGTATCAAAAAGAAGAGCAATCAAACGATGCAGGCTTAATGGTAAAAATTCAGTAAAGAAGGTGTAAAGATTCAAGATGGAAGATAAAAAGATAAACTTTAGTCGACGTGGATTCCTTAAAGCTGGCGTGGCGGCGGCAGCGGCAGGAGTGATGGGTGCAATCAATCCGAATGTCCTGAAAGCTGAAAATGCTTCGTTGGTTTCGTTGGATTATGCATCACCCGCGAGCGGGAACTGGTCCAAACTCGTGCCTAAAATGAATTACGGTGGAGCTTCCGTGCGTTATGCGGAGCATAACGACCAATGGTTGGGCACATCACAGATTGTAGGCGAAGTACAAAATATAAGTGAGTACGATAATGGTTTTACCATGGCGATCCGCGGAGAACTGGGCGAAATACCGCGTTGGAACTATGTGACCCAGGGCAAACGCGATCCAATGGCTTCCGGCTTGGGTTTTGCCATAAGTTTTTTAAGTACAGACAAAGCCGTGGAAGGTCCTGCCCCGCCGAGGGCGGAAAAACTGCCTGTACCTGATCCTGAAATCATGTCCAAGCATATCAAAGACACATGTTATTACTTGCGGGCTGACGAAGTTGGTATCGGCAAAATGCCGGCTTATGCATATTATTCTCATAGAATCTCGCCGACACATGGGGACTATGCTACCGGCAAAATTGATCCCAATCTTCTCATGGAGGAAATACCTGTTACGGAGCGGCTGCCGTATGTTATCTGTGTCGCTGTGGAGCAGCATCTTGAGACGTGGTTGGCCTCCACCGGTTATGACGGCATCGCCAAAAGCCAATCCTACCGTGCCTATCACGCAACAGCCAACATTACCGTTATGCTGGCGCAGTATATTCGTTCGCTTGGTTACCGGGCCCGTGCTCATCACTTTGCCAATTATGCTTCAGTGATGGGACCGATCCTGATTGCGTGCGGTATGGGAGAACTGACACGCACCGGTGACTGCGTTGCTCATCCGCGTATGGGTTTCCGCAATAAGGTTGCGGCTGTTACTACGGATCTCCCGCTTGTCCCGGATAAACCAATCGATTTTGGAATGCTTGATTTTTGCCGGGTTTGTAGGAAATGCTCAGAGAATTGTCCGGGTGAAGCAATTTCGTTTGATGAAGAACCCGTAAAATACAACGGCTACCTGCGCTGGAACAGCGATTTTAGGAAATGTGCGGCTTTCCGTACAGGCAATCAGGAGGGATTCAGTTGCGGACGCTGCGTCAAGGTCTGTCCTTGGAGCTCTAAAGAAGATTCCTGGTTCCATGAGGCCGGTGTCTGGATCGGAAGCAAAGGAAAACAATCAGCATCTCTTCTCAAACAGATCGACGATATGTTTGGATACGGTACTGAAGAAATCACGAAATACAAATGGTGGCTGGAGTGGCCTGAACTATTTCCTATGCCGGCCGGATATCCACCGGTAAAAAAATGATTTGTTTTATTCATCACTGATGGAGAATCAGATCATATGATTTGAATAATTATTATGAAATAATATTCGGTAAAATACGGTGTGCCTTTAGGTACGCCGTATTTTATTAACAACACGAAAAGCGCCTGTACATATTAAGCGTAAAATAAATCCACGAAGTTGCAATCTTCGATAAATTAGGGTAAGGGGTTAAAGAAAAAGAACCCAAGCAGCAATTTTTTTGGTAAACCGCCACGGTTTTCTGAGAACCGGGGCAGCAGTTGCTGCTATGGGTGTTATGGGTACAATTGCAACGCCATCAAAAATGGTGAATTGCAACTATTAAATATTATAATACGATTAATTCAATAAAAGTTTAGCAGGAATTAATTAAATGAAAATATTTATTTAACTTAGAAAATGCACATTTATTTGTGTCATCGCTTTTTATAAATTTACCGGACTTATACTACTAAACTCCAATAACAATATTGAAAGATAAAGTTGGAAGCGTTCATCAGCGTTGTCCAAAGTGACGCCCGTAAGCTGCTTTATTTTATTAATTCTATAAAATAATGTATTGCGATGAACGCACAAAGTTTTAGCGGCATCATTCGGAGAATGTGTATAGTATAAATAATATTTTAGTGTTTCTAGAAAAGGCGTCCCGTTATCCCTTTCTTCTTTTGCCAGCTGAATAACAGCTGGGTGACAAAAATCGGTAATATCGCTTTGAGATCTTATTAATTCAGTAAGAAAATAGAGTGTACAACTTTCATAAAGACATATGTTTATATTAGGCGGTATAGGTTGTTTGAAAGAAGCATGGGTAATAACACGGCAGAAGAGATTATTGATAAATTTAATATTAAAGAATTGGTTGAGTTTGAGCGATACTGCAGGGATCAGAAACTATGGGATGAAATGGAAAAATGTTTTCATCCTGATTCTTCTGTCAATATATCATGGTTCAGTGGAACGGGACATGAATTTATTGAAGCGTCCAAGAAAATGCAGTCCAATGCGAAGCATAAAATTAATGACACCTTGATTTGGTTGAACAAATACAGGGCAGTTGTCGAGATGATGGCAACTATTCATATATTTGGAGAACTCGACGGGTTTCCGGTAGATCTTATGTCATATTCAAGGCTGCATTTTAGAGTGGAAAAAAGAGAAGGTATTTGGCGAATCTCTTCTTTTGACTGTATTTGCGAAAAAGATTTATTAGTCCCTGTTTATCCGAATAATCAAATTGTCATCCAGGAGGAGCAATTAAGAAAATACCGGCCGAGTTATGCCAGCCTTTCTTATATGCTTGCCAAGGAGGGATACGATATCGATATCAATCTTGCGGGAGAGGATAAACCTGAAACAATTAAAAAATTATATGAAACAAGCACAAAATGGCTGGAAATATAGTTAGAAAGGTTGGTCAAAATCAAAAAATATGAAAGGGAGAGATTTTGCGATGAGAGATTACCAGATATTGACCCAGGCGATGGGGATCTTAATGAAGAACAGGTGCTAGGGATCTTAAATGAATTTGTGGCAACCAACCCCAGTAACAATGAAGCCGGAAAGGTCCTAAATGCTTGCCAACAGGGAATGGCGATAGTTGGAGATCTTTTCGAAAAGGGTGAGTATTTTGTTGGCGATCTGATTTTCGCCGGGGAATTGCTTACAGCTGCAATTGAAACGCTTAAGCCCTTTCTGGGTGGAGAAAATACTGAAAAAGTCGGAAGAATTCTCCTCGCTACGGTTCAAGGTGACTTGCACGATATCGGCAAAAATATTTTCAAGAGCATGTCGGAGGCAGCCGGCTTCGAAGTCATTGACCTCGGGATCGACGTATCTGCCAATACTATTGTAGAAAAAGTAAAAGAGACAAAGCCTCAAATAGTAGGTATGAGCGGCGTTTTGACCATTGCTTTGGATTCTATGAAAAGTACCGCAGCAGCTATTAAGGATGCGGGGTTACGGGAGCAAGTGAAGGTGATCATTGGCGGGAATCCTGTTACGGCGGAAGCTTGCAAACAGATTGGTGCAGATGCATTTACCACGAATGCTGCAGAAGGCGTAACAATATGTCAAAAATGGGTAAATTAAGGCTAAAATATTGTTTATTACAAACGGCAGGTGAATTAAAAAAAATAATCATGTGAAGAAAGGTGAGATTATGGACAGCAAACAACTGTTTAACGAAAGGATTCAGATATTTGATGATGCCGTACGCATGAAAAAACGCCCATCCAGAGTACCCTTTGTTACCAATGACTGTCTGTGGCGTTATCATGACTTAGGTATGAAATTGAGTGAGGCTTTGTTAAGTACGCAGGGTGTAGAAGATGCAGTTATTAACTTTCAAAAAAGGTATCAATTTGACTTGCTATTGGACATCGGAGACAGAAACCCATTGCAAATGACAAGAAGTCTGGGTAATTATGAATATCTCATCAATGACGAAAATAACACGATGATGTTAAAAGAACAATGCTTTTTCCTAGAAGAGGATTATGACAAGTTTATTAATAATCCTGTTAAGACCTTGTGGGAAGACATCATGCCGAGAAAGTATTCTTTATTTACGAAGGATATGCCGCTAGAGACTTTGCAGAATACTCTGGGCAAATTTTTGGAATACGCCCAAGCCATGGAGAAAACAACGATAAGGCTTATTGATGAGTGCGGAGTCCCGCCCATCTTAGATGTGCAAAATGGCGCAAGAATATACCCTGCTTTTGAATGTTTATATAATTTCTTAAGGGGTATGAAGGGACTTTCCAGAGACCTTAGGGTTCACCCCGAAAAAGTAAAGGCATTTTGCGATACGTATCATGAGTTTTTTGTCAAAAATGAGATCAATAAAATCAAAAAGGTGGATTCCCCAACGAGTTTTTACAGCATTCGCCATCTTATTAAGCCAGAATATGGTTAACCCCAAACAGTTTGGGACTTATTACTGGCGATACTTTAAAGAAATTGTGGATAAGGTCGTCGAAACCGGCAATACAATGTTTATACTTAGTGAAGGAACAACAAAGCATATAACGGAATACTTGCAGGAACTTCCCAAAGGACATTTTTGTTTCTACGTTGAATCGGATGACATATTCGAAGCCAGAAAGAGATTCCCGAACTTATGCTTATGGGGTGGAATACCTCTGGATTTAATTAGCAAGGGAACAAAGCAGCAATGTATTGATTATGTAAAAAAGGTTATTGATGAAGTTGGGACAGATGGGGGTCTTATTCTCAGCACAAACAAGTTTACAACAGTACCGCAGGATTGCAACAGGGAAAATTTATTAGCTGTCAGTGAATTTGTCAGGAATTACAAATAATAATTATTTTATACAAATAAGGAGGAATAGATAATGGGAGAAAAAATTGATTACACAAAATATCCAGATGGGCATGAGGCCTTAAAGTCCATGTTGGACTTTCTTCCTTCTGAGGAAGCTAAAGCAGGGTTGCTAATCGGTTTCACTGTATTCATGTCTCTCATGTAAATACATCATGGCCTAAGTGACTGCAGCAAATTGCCGCAGGAGGAGAAAATGTTGTTGTGTAGTCCAGACTACTAAGTTTTGTTTGGATTAACGGATAAAATAATATGAAGGTACCTGTTCTGGAGATGAAAATAAAGCAGTAGCTGGGTCTACTGCTTTATTCTCGATGTAGTTAAATCTGTTTGCATTTTTATCTTAGATTTAATAAAGTCAAATTTCGGTATTCGTATTAAGTTAAAGTATCTGGGCTACTTTCATGATATTTTCAGCGGATAATGCCAATTCGGACATGGACGCTGTGATTTGCTCAGAAGCAGCAGCTTGGCTTTCGCCTAATCCGGAGGCCTGAATTACTTGACTAATTAACTTAGTGGATTCGTCTTTAATAGAAGAAACAATTTCTTTTATATCTTTGATTGAAGAAGCACTGTTGGTAGCCATCTTCCTTATTTCTTCCGCGACAACGGCAAATCCGCGTCCTTGTTCGCCTGCCCGGGCAGCTTCAATAGCGGCATTAATGCCTAAGAGGTTGGAGTTGGCTGCTAGATCATTAATAAACTTGAGGATCTCATCGGTTTTTTTGATTTCTTCCAAAACTCTTTCGCCCCTGGATTTTATTCCTTCCAATTCCTGGGCCAGTTTCATGGCAGCGGCAGACAATTCCTCGGTTGTTGCTGTGACCTCTTGTGAAGAGGCGGACAAAGATTGTGCTGTGTCGGTAAGTAAATTCTGGGTTTCCAGATTAAAGGCCAGGCCGATGCCTCCGATTATTTTACCGTTATCATCTTTGACCGGAAAGGAAAAGCCTTTAAAGGAAAAACCAAATACTTCCGCAGGGACTGTCATAACAGTATGCTGACCAGTGCGTACCGCTTCAGCAAGGGCATCACCCGGAGGAAGCGGCATTCCTATGACGTTGAAAGGCATCCTTGTTTTTTCACTTTCGACACTGTTAAGATACTTTTCGGTATCAGAGAGGGCAATCATGTTATCCAGAGGTATCATTTTGTGAAAGTAAGGGAGTGCTCTATTGAGACATTCCAGAATATCAGCTCCATTACCGGCCTCAGGATTATAAGGGTTTTCTTGATTTGCATTTTCCATAATAAATCCTCCCTTTGGAAAAATAAAAATATAAGAAATAATGAACGGAAATAATAAATAACCACTCTTATCGAGTGGTTATCACATAGAAGTCTATCATGTTATAATGGCAGGCCATTTAGCACATGCTAAATAAATCCAGGCCATTTAGTTTCTACTAAAAAAATATATAGAAAAAAAATATAATATTATAACCAAGCTTTGTGAATTGTTTGAACTGCAAAGCAAATCAAAGATGGTCTTCTGCCTTTTCTCACCATCTTCTGTAAGGTAAGGAAGTGATGTAGGGAATAAAAAGTATAAGAAGATAAGTATCTTTTTGTAAACTAAGTATTTTTACCTGTGAGAAAGTTGTCAGTAAAAATTCAAGGGGAGAATGTAAGTATGGAAAAAACAAATAGTTATTACATCTTACCGAATAATTTTTATCCCATCAAAAAGCTGCAAAATTACATTCATATGGGAGTTGTTCGAAATTATTCCAAAGGACAATCCGTTGTTTTGCCTGGAGAATTAATATACAAGATCGTTTATGTGCTTTCAGGAAGATTGAGCATAAACTTTCTAAATGAAGACGGAAGGCAAAAATTAATGTACTATGCTGATCCTCATACCTATGCCGATAGATTATTTCCATTTGACGATTGTTATGTTCATGTTATTGCAGAAGAAAATAGCACAGTCTGTTTTTTCTCTAAAGAAGAACTTTTTGAAATCTTCCAGCAGGACAAAGAAGTGCTTTTTGATTTCATCACAAACTATTCATCAAAATGTGGCTATTTTATGCGGGAAGCCAAGGAGATGGTGCTTTATAATCCATCTGTCCGGGTCTTGCGCTTACTTTACGAGCTTTGTCTTACCCAAGGGAAGTCGGTGGATAATGTCTATCAAATAGACATTAAACTATCTCAAAAGGCTATTTCTGAAATAACAGGTGTACACTTTGTGACTATAAGCAAAATATTCGGATTTCTAAAAAAAGAAAACATTTTGTATAAAACAACAAATAAGATCATGGTTATTGACTTGGAACGGCTTAAAGAATTAGTTAATGAGTGGATGGAACTTTGATACAAATTTCCCATTTGATTCTTTTTATCAATTAGTATAATACAAAATACACATAAAAAAGTTAATGGGTGTTAATTTGAAACCAGTTAAAATAAAAATATAAAATTTTTTGCCTAATAAATAATACTTTTATGTGAGACTAAAACTTTAAATTTAAATTATGCTTAAAATAAATTATGGAGATGTAACTTCTAAAAGAAATTAGGGTAAGGAGGTGAAAAGAATAATGAGTACATTTTTAATCTTTTTGGCAGGGATTCTTTTCTTGGCCGGTGTCCTTTTTATCAAACCGCGTGCGAAGCAGGATAAGACTTGGAAGACCGTGATTATTTGGACCTTATATGTAATTTTCTTTGTTATCGCTTGTATGGGAGTTTCCTTTGTTTACATCAATGCCAGTGTAGGGCATGTCAAAGCATCAAGCACGGCTATCTTCCTGTTTGGGGGGATTTCGCTGATTTTGGCTGTAGTTTTAGCCCGTATCTTAGGATTTATCGGTACAAAGAAAAAGGCCGAGTCATTACAGGCTTAGAGGAGGAAAGTTAATGTCCGAAATTTCAGGAAATAAAGAGAAAGAATCCAAGCAGCAATTTTCGGTAAGCCGCCGCGGTTTTCTGAGAACCGGGGCAGCAGTTGCCGCTATGGGTGTTATGGGTGCAATTGCGGCTCCATCAAAGATGGCGAACGCAACTGTTAATACGTTGGGTTATGAGGCAGCAGGCAAGGGTAAATGGTCAAAATTAAAGCCGAAGATGAGTTACGGAGGAGCCTCGGTCAGTTTTGTGGAGCATAACGACCAGTGGCTTGGGACCAGCAAGCTTCTCGGGCCTGTTCAAAGGACCGATGAACAGGACGGCGGATTCTGCCTGGCCATCAGAGGTATTTTGGGTGAAAAAGCAAGATATGGGTACTTCCAGCAAGCCCCAAGATATCCACTGGGAACCGGGTTCTTAAACCCTCTTGGGGCAATCAGCGGGGATAATATGGTGGATGGACCCCTCAGCCCTGAGAAACTGCCGATTCCGGATCCGGAACAAATGTCTCAGCATATCAAAGACCTTGCTTATTATCTGAGAGCTGACGAAGTAGGGATTGGCAAAATGCCTTCCTATGCTTATTATGCAAGTACAATGGCACCACCGCAAGGAGCGTATGCTTCGGGCGCAGTTCCCCCTGATGCCCCGATCTCAAAAGCTCCTGTGACGGGTAACCTGCCAAATGTTATTGTTGTTGCGGTAGAGCAGCATTTGGAAACCTACTTGGCAACGACCGGATATGATGGAATCTCCGTATCGCAATCGTTCCGTTGCTATCATGCTACAGCCAATATTTCTGTCATTATGGCGCAATACATTCGGAATTTAGGCTATAATGCGAGAGCCCAACATTTTGGCAACTATGAAGCCGTAATGGGTCCGTGCCTGATTGCTGCCGGAATGGGTGAACTTACCCGCACGGGAGACTGTGTTGCTCATCCAAGATTTGGATTCCGCACGAAAGTAGCAGCTGTGACCACCGATTTACCGTTAGCCCCGGATAAGCCGATTGATTTTGGGATGTTGGATTTCTGCAGGGTTTGCAAAAAATGTGCAGATGAATGTCCTTCTAAAGCGATCACCTTCGACGTAGATCCAGTGGAACATAACGGCTATCTGCGTTGGAATACGGATGCAAAAATATGTACAGCTTTCAGGGCCAGTAATGAAGAAGGCGTCAACTGCGGCAGATGTATTAAAGTGTGTCCCTGGAATTCCAAAGAGGATTCCTGGTTCCACGAAGCAGGCATCTGGATTGGCAGCAAAGGGCAAGGTGCTGCAAAATTTCTTAAAGGCATCGATGATATGTTTGGCTACGGAACTGAAATTATTGAAGATTATAAATGGTGGCTTGAGTGGCCTGAGCTCTATAAAATCAAGATGCCAAGCTAAAGGTACAGTCAAAACGCCTAATGTAGTCAAAAACCTAATGTACAATTTCATGCGGCGCACCGTCTAAGTGCGCCGCATTTTTATGTCCTAAATTGTATTTCGATTCAGAAATAATGAAGAAAAGAAAAATTAAAATAAAATATTAGCAATGATAACGTTGGTTTTTTTATATCATGCTAAGATTACTCCATAAAGCTTCATTTGAAAACGGTATAACATAGGTTGTATCGGATTCCAGGAGAAGTGTTTTGGAAACAGAGGAGGTGAAAAGAACATGGGAACATTTTTGGTATTTCTGGCGGGTATTTTATTTTTAGGCGGCATCATATTTATCAAACCACGGGCTATGCAAGATGTAAAATGGAAAACAATTGTTAATTGGGTTTTGTACGTTTTATGGTTTGCAATTACTGGCACCGGGATTTCTTTCATCTATATTAATTCAAGCGTCGGACATGTAAAAGCAACGAGTACTGCCATTTTCCTTTTCTTAGGTTTATCGATTGTTCTGGCAATTGTGCTGGCAAGATTCTTAGGTTTTATCGGAAAAAAACGCAATCAGCAAAATACAAATATAGAAGCATAGAGGTGAAATGCAATGTTTAGATCTTCGGATCACGAAGATAGTAAAAAGGGGTTCCAGATGGACCGCCGCAAGTTTCTGAAAGCCGGGGTTGCTTCAGCTCTTACCGCCGGAATGGTCGGTGCGATGAACGTTTTGCCGGCTGAAGCCGCTGAAGCTGTGAAGAACACAGCCGGTCCCCAAACCGGAGCCAAATCCAAACTTCATCCTGTTGTAGATTATGGCGGCTCAAGTGTCAGTTTTGTTGAGCATAATGACCAGTGGCTGGGGACAACCAAAATTGTAGGCACGATCAAACCGTATCACGAAGCGGAACAGGGCTTTTATATGGCCAATCGTGGAAAATATTCTCCGGAGGCGCAGCAAGGATTTTATCATTATAAGTTTGTCATGAAACATCCATTTGGTGCTGCCATTGCCCAGTTTGCAATGTCGCTTATGGCCCCTCAAATGGTGAGCGGACAACCGTCTCCGCAGAAACTTCCGATTCCCGACCCGGAACAAATGTCACAGCATATTAAAGATGCTGCCTATTTTTTGCGCGCTGACGAAGTGGGAATCGGCAAAATGCCGGAGTATGCTTATTATACCCATAAGGCTCCCAGTCAGGATGATCTGCTGAAAGACGACCTGTCAAAGTCAATTCCTGTGACGGAACGTCTCCCTTATGTTATTGTGGTTATGATTGACCAGCATTTAGAGACCATGCTGGCTTCTACGGGCTATGACGGCATCAGTGCTTCCCAGTCCATGCGTTCTTACCATACGACCGGCGTAGTTGCGGTTATTCTGGCCAATTATATTCGTGGCCTGGGCTATAACGCTAGGGCTCATCACTTCACCAACTATGCTTCAGTCATGCCTCCTCTTATCATGGCTGCAGGGATGGGTGAACTATCCAGGACAGGTGACTGTACGGTTCATCCCCGGTTAGGATTCCGCCACAAAGTTGCGGCTGTGACCACAGACTTACCTTTGGTTCCGGATAAACCGATTGATTTTGGTTTGCTTGATTTCTGCCGCGTCTGTGCAAAATGCGCGGATAATTGCCCGTCAGGTGCCATTACCCAAGACCGGGATTTGGTTGAATACAACGGATATATGCGCTGGAACAGTGATTTTAAAAAATGCACGGAATTCCGTGTAACGAATAAAGAAGGTTCTTCCTGCGGCAGGTGTATGAAGGTATGCCCCTGGAATTCCAAGGAAAAATCCTGGTTCCATACTGCAGGCACTTGGATTGGCAGCAAAGGAGAAGCTTCTGCCAGTCTTCTTAAGAAAATTGATGATATGTTTGGCTATGGCGAAGAACAGATTGAAAGATATAAATGGTGGTTGGAATGGCCGGAACGGTATGATGTATCGGCACTCAAGCACTAAGACAGTAACAATCAATATAATTAGTAATTTTAAAAGCGGTGAGATTTTATACTCATCGCTTTTAAAATCTATTGCGGCTTACCCCGGGGTACGCTGCAATAGATTTTTATTATGCCATTAAAATGTACTTTCTAAAAAGATTTTGTCTACAGTGTGAATGGCTTCTAACAAAACAGCGGTTAATATTCGTTAATCTGACGAAATATTAGCCGCTGTTAATACATACTAAATTAATATTTTTCACCAACCTGGTATGATTGACTCAGATAGCACCTTGGAAATCGGTAAGGTTACGATAGACTGAACCGCGTTTCCAAAAAGTATTTTGCGTAGGGGGAGGTGAAAAAAATGGGAACATTCTTGGTATTTCTAGCCGGAATTCTGTTCTTAGCCGGAATTATTTTTATAAAGCCGCGAGCTAAGCAGGAGCTGAGATGGAAAACTGTTCTTAACTGGGTATTATACGTCTTGTGGTATTCGATCACAGCAATAGGGGTTTCATTCATTTATATTAACTCAATCGTAGGACACGTGAAGGCCACAAGTACAGCAATCTTTCTGTTTATCGGATTATCGATCGTTCTAGCCATCGTATTAGCCAGACTTTTAGGATTCTTAGGAAAAAAACGCGAAAATATCAATTCAAGCGCAAAGGCGTAAAGAGGTGAAAAAAAGATGTTTAGATCTTCAGAACAAGAAGGAAGCCAACAGAATCAGCGGTTTAAGATGGACCGCCGCAAGTTTCTGAAGGCAGGGGCTGCTTCTGCGCTGGCAGCAGGGATTGTTGGCGCAATCGGAGTTTTGCCGGCAGAAGCAGCTGAAGCTATGGCAAGCCAGACAGGCCCCCAGAACGGAGCCAAATCCAAGCTACATCCCAATATGGATTATGGCGGTGCCAGTGTCCGATTTGTCGAGCATAACGACCAATGGCTTGGAACTTCAAAGCTAGTTGGTCCTATTAAAAAGAGCCATGAAGCAGACTCGGGATTCTTTTATGCGATGCGTGGTAAACTTACAGCAGAAGCTCAAACAACGTCGTACAACTATCAATTCGTCTTTAAGCATCCGTTTAACGCAGCTATTGCCGGGTTCGCCGTCAATCTTGCTCCTGAACCCATGGTGAGCGGACAGCCGGCCCCTGAAAAGTTACCGATTCCAGATCCCGAACAAATGTCCCAACACATTAAGGATTGCGCCTATTTTTTGCGGGCGGATGAAGTAGGAATCGGCAAGATGCCCCCGTATGCTTATTATACCTATAAAACGCCTAGTCTGGAAGATTTGCTTAGGGATGATCTATCTAAATCGACACCGGTCACGGAGAATCTACCCTATGTTATTGTCGTCATGGTTGACCAGCATTTGGAAACAATGCTGGCTTCGACCGGATATGATGGTATTAGCGCTGCCCAATCCATGCGTTCATATCATTCAACTGGTGTTATTTCCTGTATTTTAGCCAGTTATATTCGTAACCTGGGTTATAATGCCAGAGCACAGCATTTCACCAACTACGAAGCGGTTATGGGTCCCTGCATTATAGCTGCAGGACTGGGTGAATTAACGAGAACAGGTGACTGCACTGCACATCCGCGTCTTGGATTCCGCCACAAAGTAGCAGCTGTGACCACCGATTTGCCCCTTCTCCCTGACAAACCGATTGATTTCGGCATGCTTGATTTTTGCAGTGTCTGTGGCAAATGCGCAGATAATTGCCCTTCCGGTGCAATTACAAAGGATAAGGACCCAGTAGAATTTAATGGTTACTTGCGTTGGAACAGTGATTCTAAAAAATGCACAATATTCCGGGCAACAAACAAAGAAGGCTCTTCCTGCGGCAGGTGTATGAAGGTATGTCCTTGGGACTCTAAGGAACAATCCTGGTTCCACGAAGCAGGTACTTGGATCGGCAGCCATGGCCAGAGCTCATCCAGATTGCTTAAACAAATCGACGATATGTTTGGCTATGGCACAGAAGAGATCGAGAAATATAAATGGTGGCTGGAGTGGCCTGAAAGATATGATGTATTAGCTACCAAGCATTAAGCTGTTCAGTTTTTCATCAGGCATATACCAGGCATATCTTTAAGCGGCGGAGTTTTTCTCTTGCCGCTTAAAGGTGTTCAAAAAACGGATGCTATTCCTTAAATTAGGCTAAAAATTATTGTAAATGTATATATTAATGATTTAATGTTATCATAGGTCATGTAAAATTAATTTTAGCATTTGCAAATTTTTTTAAATTGTTATCCAAATTGGTTCATACGATAAATCGCTTGACGATCTGACTCATCTGCTGTTAGGGGAGGGAAAATCGATGGATGATAGCACAAAAAGACAGATTCCAGGAACAATCATTCCTGAATCGTTTAATCGTGTTGAAAGATTGGAAAAATATGTACATCTCGGATGTACGCGTCCATTTTACAAAGGAAGCGTCGTACTTTCTCAGGGCAGTGAAACCAATAATGTAATGTATGTGCAGTCGGGATGTCTTGCCGTAAGCATGGGGACTGATGATGGTCATAATAAATTTTTGTTCCAGATCGGCGAGCAATCCATTGGGATGACAACCTTTTTAAGTGAGAATCATGAACTACAGATCGTTGCGGTCAAAGACAGTGTTATTTGTTTTTTTACCATTGAAGAGGTTTTGAAAATATGTCACGAAGATGAACAACTGATTGTCGATATCATTCAAAATCTTAGTTCAAAAGTATATTATTTTATGACACAATCAAGAGATTTAAATTTTTCCCGTCCCGCGAGTAGGGTGTTTCGCTTCCTGTATAACCTATGTCTTCATGATGGAAAACAAATTGAAGACTATTACATCATTCATTCAAATCTGACACAAAAAGCGATCGGCGAAATCACCGGCACCCATTATGTCACGGTTAGCAAATTATTGACGATCCTTGAAAAGCAGAAAGTATTGAGAAAAACCAAGGATGCAATTTATGTTTATAACCTAGAAAAACTAAAAAATATGATTAATGAAGTTCTTGAATATTAGAAAAATCAATTATCACCGATATTCCATTCAAATAGGTGTTTGACAATCTTTTCATGCAGCAGACTTTCTTTTAAGAGTTCGGGGGTAGGGAAAAGCTTTTCAAACATTTGTTGATCCCCCTGGATTCCTTCAAGAACCTGCTTTCTTCCTAACTCTGCTTCTTCATCGGAAATACAAATATTTTCAACACGTGCTAACTCCGTAAAAGCCAAACTGAGGAGAAGCTGTTGTTTAGCAAAAACAGCACAATCCTCATAGAAATATTCATCAGCCTCACTTGAGCCAAAAGGTGTATTTGCGTTTTGATTCTTTATGATTTCATAGTCTTTAAGTGCATTGTTTATTACTTGCTTTGTCGTGGCGGCCAGCATTTCCTCATCCAACTCATATGTTGAGCTCTCGATAATTGTATCTAAGATCGTTTGTAGATTATTTTCTGCGATGGTTTGTTGGCTTTCAGCTATCAAGGACTTGCGGATTTTCTCTTTCAGCGTTTTCAAGTCCGGAACTTCCGGGTCCATTTCATGGATAATTGCGTCTGTGACCTCCAGTTGTTTTGACGGCCAGACTTCCAGTACGGTAGCCAAAAACTCAGCTTTCTTGCCTGCAACGTGTTGAAGCGGACTATTGTGTGGGATATCAATCATCATTTGGAAACGATCTGCTTTCTTTTTTCCGATGACATTTTTGAATTGGCCAAACATCATGGGATCGCCAACTTTGTATTTTAAATAGGATGAACAAAGTTCCGAAACAGCCAAACCGTCGCAAGTTGCAAAAATGCTGACTGCAACCTCATCCCCTTCTTCGACAACTATATTGTCTTTTGACCATTCGTTAAGCATTTTTAAAACAGATTGAATTACCGCATTCTCTAACTCCGTTTCTGTAGGCGTGGGCTGAGGGGCGATTTTCATTCCTTTATACTGACCCAGTTGAAAATGATGCATTGATAGTGCCTCCATTTAATATAAAAATAATATGAAAATTGCAGTCATAACACTTTCATGTTATCATAAATTAAGCATCTAGATTTTAGCATATGCCAACCTTGAAATCAAATGCAAAAAACAATCGATTATTTAAAAACTTGAAGTATCTTTATGTTTTTGATCATCCGAATTTTTTAGGAGAAGGGGAAAATTAATGGATGATAGGATGATGGATGATAATATAAAGAGAAAAATTCCTGATATTTTAATTCCTGAAACATTCAATCGAATTGAACGTTTGGGAATGTACACGCATCTCGCAAATACCCGAACTTTTACCAAAGGAAGCATTGTGCTTGGACAGGGTGCAGAATCAAATTCTATTGTATATGTACAATCAGGATGTTTATCCGTAGGTATCGGGATGGAAGACGGTCATAATAAATTCCTGTTTAATATTACTGAAGGTTGCGTCGGAATGACAGCATTTCTAAATGAATATCATGAATTGCAAATTCATGCGGTCAAAACCAGTACGGTTTGTTTTTTTTCCATTGCGCAAGTTATGAAAATTTTCCATGACGATGAACAAGTAATCCTTGATATCTTGCATAATATTCTCAGTAAAGTATATTATTTTATGGCACATGCCAGAGATTTAAACTATTCCCGTCCTTCCAGTAGAGTGTTCCGCTTGCTCTATAATCTTTGCATTCATGAAGGGAAGTTTGTAGGCGGTAGTTATGTCATTACTTCAAAGCTTACGCAGAAAGCAATAGCGGATATTACGGGGACACATTATGTGACGGTTTGCAAATTATTTAACATACTTGAAAAACAAGAAGTCCTCAAAAAAGTCAAAAATAAAATTTATGTTTATAATATTGAAAAACTAAAAAGTTTAATCAATGAAGTTATTGAGTACTAAGCTACGGGGACAATATTTGTGGATTTTAAAGACATGCCGGAGAAAACTTTCCGGCATGTCTTTTTATTAGCCCCAAAGTTTCATGGTAGTTTAACGCGGACTAAATAATCTGGTAAGATAATATAGTAAAATGTTTTAGGTTATTGTAATGTAAAAATTCTTTCGTAATCACTTTTGCCGTAAATATCGCAATCGTTCCATTTCCAAAGAGCGTGAATAATCTTTTCTCTAAACAAGTAGTCCCCCAAAAATTCATCATTTGGAAAGAGCTGACTGAATTGCGCTTTGTCGGGAGATGTTTTTAAGAAGAAGGATTTTGCTTCCTGAATTTCCTCAGGACTGATGTCGATGTTTTCTAGCCGTGCAATTTCGGTCAGAATGAGTTCTTCGACAAGGGTTTTCTCAGCCAACGCCATGTTCTTCATTTCAAACATCCTGTTATCTCCGGACATAAGCGCTTCAAGGTTTTGAGGATTCCCTGACGAGAAAAGTTCCTTTTGCGATTGGGTATTAAGAATATCCAGAACTTCCTGGAATTCCTTTTGATCTAAAGTATATTCCGAACCCGAGGCAATGGTGTCGATTATGGATCGAATTCTCTCTTCCTTGATCTTTTGTAACCAGTTTTCAGAGATTATTTTGCGTAAGTTGGCCTGCAGCTCATCTATTCCAGAAACCTCAGGATTAATTTGCCTGGCGATTTCATCCGAGAGTTCAACGGGTAGTCTATGGTTAACTTCATGGATGGCAATCTGAAAGGTAACTGTTTTTCCGCCCATCCGTTCAACGGTGAAACCTTCGGGGAAAGTAACAGACAGCACTAAATCATCTCCGGCTTTGTGATTAATAATCTGGCTGAATGCCTCAAGAACAGAAGGATCCCCCAAGGTAAACTTTAGATTCGAATTCGATAACTCCGGAACGAACATATTGTCGCATTCCGCACGAAGGCCAATGACAACTTCATCACCATACACCGCAGGCATATTATTTTTTGCCCATTGGTTTGCCAGTTTTTTTACAGCTTCCCTCGCCCCCAGGTTCAAATCATCTTCGGAAAACATAGATACTGGAGGAAGCTTTAATCCTTTATATGATCCAAGTTTGATTTCATGCATGCCCAATCTACTTCCTTCTTTTATTATTTTTTTGTTGTTATTTTATCATGGAATAGTCTATCATAAAATAGTTTATCACACTTTAATATGCGCAAATAAAAATTTTGTTTTTTATATAGGAGGGGGTTAAAAATAACCTTTTGTGGGGATATTTAGGAGCAGATGAAAAATAAGGAGGGGGAAGAAAGTAAAATACTGACACATTAATTCTTATTTAACAAAAAATAATTCTTATTTTACAAAAATTCGATAAAATATTGTCATGATATGCAATTATGTTATACTTAATTAGCATGTTTTAAAGATTTATTTGTATACCTAGGTTAAGATTTTAATGCATAATAAAACACAAGGAGAAAAGCATATGGAATTCATCAAAATTTTCAGAGAGATTACGCTCAAGCAAATTGTAACGGAAGAATCCAAGGAGAGGACCCGTAAGCAATTGCGCGAACAAATGGTGGCTTTGAACGACGAAAAGACGGAGTTCGAAGAAAACAAAAACAAAATGCTTACAGAATTCTCGTTGAAAGGAGCTGAAGCTACTCAACTTAATCAAATCCGGCAGCAATTTGATACGCAGGCTACAAAATTTCATGTTGGGATGGACGAAATTAGGATGAATATGGCAGCGATTGATGAACTGAAAACCGGTGAAGAAATCGTGATTGGTTCGGTGGAAGGGCCTTATGAACTCAAGGTTGGAGACAAATTGGAAACGGCGACCAAAGCTGAAATTGTTTTTAAAGACGGAGTAGTTGTGGAGATTAGGCAATGACCTCACAGGAGAAAACAACGGTCACATTAAATGAAGAAGCCCGGTATGCGTTGGCCAGGGGAGTTGACAAGGTAGCTGATTTGGTCAAAGTAACGCTTGGACCTAAAGGAAGAAACATTGTCATTGAACAGATGATGGGTTATCCTCTGGTTACAAAAGACGGCGTAACGGTTGCGAAACACATTAATTTGCCTGACCCTAGGGAAAATATGGGAGCCCGTTTGTGTAAGGAAGTTGCCAGGCAAACCAACGACATGGTCGGCGATGGCACTACGACGTCGATCGTCCTCGCACAAGCCATCGTAAAGGGTGGAATGCCCCTGGTCGAAGCGGGAGCAGACCCGATCCGCCTTAAAAAAGGGATGGAAAAGGCCGTACAGGCAGTCAGCCAAGAAATTGGAAGGCTTGGCGTTCCGGCTACTCCGGAAACTGTTTCCCAAGTTGCGTCCATATCGGCTAAAAGCCGCTTGACTGGAGAACTTATTGCTCAGGCAGTAGAAAAAGTTGGACAGAATGGGATTGTAACAGTCCAGGAAACCATCGAACGGCGTACTTTCATTGAAACAACGGAAGGTATGGAATTGGAGAGCGGTTATCTCTCTTCATATTTCTTATCCGAAAACGATCGTATGATTTTAAACCTGGAAAAACCTTATATTTTAATGACGGACCAGATGATTGACAATATCCAGCAAATTAAGCGCGTTCTTAATTGGTGTATCTGGGAGAAAAAGCCGCTGTTGATCGTAGCAAAGCAAGTAACAAAAGATGTGCTGGGAATGCTGATTACACATAATACGGAGGCTAGGGAGGCCAAGGCGATCGCAGTTCAGGCTCCAGGTACCGGAGAGTACCGTCTTGGTATTTTGGAGGACTTGGCAGTCAAGACAGGCGGTTCTGTTTTAGTGGAAATGCTCGGGTTATCGTTAGAAAATATTGAGAAATCCATGCTTGGTAATGCAGAAAAGATTATTGTCACGCGTCAAAAAACGACTGTGATAGGTGGTGGTGGCAGTAGTGAAATGATTGAAGAAAAATCAAACCAGCTGAGAGCACTAATCAGACAAACATCAGAGTCTGGAGAGCGCCAGAAGCTGCAAGAACGGATAGCCAAGCTTTCTGGTGGAATAGCCGTTATCAGGGTTGGCGCTGATACGAAGATTGCGCTAAAGGAACTTAAAGACCGTGTTATAGATGCTGTACAGGCTTCGAAAGCGGCGGTGGAGAGTGGAGTCGTCCCTGGCGGAGGCACAACCTATGTAAGGGCAGCAAAAGTACTTGATGATTTAAAAGCGGATTCAGAGGATGAGCTATCTGGTATCCGTCTCATTCGACAGGCTTTAGCCGTACCGTTGCGCCAGATTGTAAATAATACCGGTGGTAACGGAGACAAAGTTGTAGAGATGACCAGCAAGGCTGCACCTGGCATGGGATACGACGCAATGTCAGGAAAATTTGTAGACATGATGGCTGAAGGGATCGTAGATCCGGTTGCTGTGACAGTTACCGCGTTGAACA
Source organism: Dehalobacter sp. (assembly GCA_023667845.1). Lineage (NCBI taxonomy): Bacteria > Bacillati > Bacillota > Clostridia > Eubacteriales > Desulfitobacteriaceae > Dehalobacter > Dehalobacter sp. The sequence goes on from JAMPIU010000143.1 coordinate 394,932, forward strand.
AGGCTATGGGTATTGCTTCAATCCTCCTTACAACAGAAGGGGTCATTGATAAACAATATCAGTTTACAATTGATCTAAGTACCATGATTTAGGTTGAAAAAACAGATTTCTTTTATATTTGTTTCAAGCCATAAAAAAGAGAGGCCAGTTTTATGAAAAAATTTATATTAATTGCTAAAAAATTTATTCCATTATTTGCTATTGTAATTTTGGTTCTAACAATGGTATATGGGTATTACATCAATAAAATGGATCAGGATGTTGTCCAAGGGTATTACCAGCAGTTGTTTCCGAAAGCAGACCATTTTGATTCAATAAGTGACCGGACGGCCAAGGCGATAGGCGCAGACGGAAACCTTATGGCTTATGTCGGGATCTGCAGTAATGTCGGCTATGGGGGGCCCGTGATGGTAGGGACTATCATCAATCTGACCGGGGGTATTCAGGATGTAGTGATCCTGCAGCATAAGGAGACTCCTTCTTATCTCAACAAGATAGCCCAGGCCGGCTATTTCCGCCAGTACACCAAAAAACATGCGGATGATCCGCTGGTTTTGGACGCTGACATTGACAGAGTATCGGGGGCAACGCTTTCCACACGGGCTATCGCAAAATCTGTGAATGATGTTGCGCATACAGTGGCCGTCCAAGAATTGAATGTTACACCTAAAAAAGCAGAGATCTCCTGGAATATAGGAATAAAAGAAATCGCAGTTGCTTTACTCTTTATACTTTCTGTTTTCATACCCCGTTTCAAGCAATTGGCGAAGTTTAGGTTGGTATTTCTGGGACTTAGTATCGTTATTTTAGGTTTTTGGTTAAATAGGTCATTATCGATGGGACACATCAGTGCGCTGCTTCTTGGATACTTCCCGTCTCCGAGCGAAAATCTGATATGGTATCTTGTTTTGTTGGGAGCATTGGCACCTGCTTTAATAACCGGTAAAAACATCTACTGTGCGTATGTTTGTCCTTTCCACGGCTTGCAGGAAGCTACCCACATGATTAGTAAAGTCAATATACCGATCGGAAAATATGTTAAATGGTTCCACACAATAAAAGAAGTTATCTTATTTTTAGTTTTGTTCTTTGCCTTCCTCTTTGTAAACCCTTCATGTTCCAGTTTTGAACCCTTTGGAACGATATTTGGCTTAAACGGATCCAGTAATCAGTGGTATTTGCTTTTTGTCATATTGCTTACCAGCTTTTTCTACCGCCGGTTCTGGTGTGTTGCGTTTTGTCCGGTTGGGACATTTGTGGACAAGGTCGCACAACTGGGACGGAAAATTCGGGAAATCATTGGGTTGCCCTCCAAGAAAAAGGTTAGAAAGGTGGAGAATATGAATGTCTGAAAAAGCTGAACCCGTAGTAAAACCTGAAGATCAAGAAGTGGGGAAAAAAAAGACAGAAACTTCTACAATTTTGCTTTTTGCTTTGTATGGCCTTACCATCTTGCTGATTGTTTTGGTTTTGATAAGTAATTGGAATGCCTGATGATTTCTGAATAATGAGGAGTAATCAACATGGATACAACATTATTGGCCGGGGAGAAGGCCAGACAATCACTCGCAGCAGGAATAGACCTTATCGCCTCTTGTGTTAAGGTTACACTGGGACCAAAAGGAAGAAATGTTGTTTTAGACCCGGTGGTTGGTCTTCCGAAAATTACAAATGACGGGGCTAGTATTGCCAATATCATTTCCACACCTAACCGGTTCCAAAATTTAGGATGCCAGATTATCAAAGAAGTATCAGACAAAACCAACGACAGGGTGGGTGACGGGACAACGACATCGATTGTTCTGGCCCAGGCCATGATTCGGGAAGGGATGAAAAATATTGCGGCGGGTAGTAATCCCACTTCTCTTATAAGCGGCATAGAAAAAGGAATTGAAAGCGCTATTGAGGCTATTAATAAAAGCGCAGTCAAGATATCCAGTCTGGAGAAGGTTAAGCAGGTGGCTACTGTATCGTCAGGAGATCCGGAGATCGGGGGGCTTATTAGCGAAGCTGTAGAAAAAGTTGGTTTCCATGGGATGATCATGGTGGAAGAAGATCAAGCGCTGAAAACCCGGTTAGAGGTTACGGAAGGGATACGTTTTGACAAGGGATGTTTTACACCGAAAATCGTAAAGTCTTGGGAGAAAAAAGAAGAGGTTTTGGAAGATCCGTACATTCTTGTAACCGATACCAAGATTAGCTATATCTATGAGATTTTCTCCATCATGGAAGAGGTCGTAAAAAGCGGCAAGCCTCTTGTAATTATTACTGAAGATATTTCTGTTGATTTGCTTGCTCTTCTGCTTGCAAATAAGCAAAAAGGGACCATGAATGTCATTGCTATTCAGACCCCCGGTCATGGGGAGCGGCGTAAAGCTTACTTGCAGGATATAGCGGTTATTACTGGTGCCACGGTTATTTCAGAAGAGGCCGGAATCCCACTTGAAGAAGTACAAGGATACCACTTAGGAAGAGCAAAGCGGATTCTGGTTGATACGAAGAATACGACCATTATTGGCGGACAAGGTGACAAAGAAGAGATTGAGGCGCGTTGCGCTGAAGTACGTGCGGAATATGAGCCTTTGCTTCCCGGCTGGAGAAAAGAGAAACTCCAGGAAAGGCTGGGGTGGCTGCAGGGCGGAATAGCTATCATTAAAGTCGGTGCTGCCACGAGACTGGAAATGAAGGAGAAAAAGGATCGGATTGATGATGCTGTCAATGCAGTAAGGGTAGCGATTGAAGAAGGGATTGTACCTGGCGGAGGTATCGCTTTGCTCGAAGCAACGGATGCATTGGCAGAGATCAAGCTGGATGATCCTGAAGCTATGGTCGGACTGCGGATTGTCCAAAAGGCTTTGGAAGCGCCTTTACGCCAGATTGTTGAGAATGCCGGCGAAAACGGAGATTCCGTCATTGAAAACGTCCGGGAACTTCCTGCCGGACATGGTTATAATGCTGCCGAAGATAGCTACGTTGATATGATAGTAAGTGGAATCATCGATCCTGTCCAGGTAACTTATACGGCATTGAAAAATGCTGCCTCTATTGCAACGTTAGTTATCGGCGCAGAAGGATTGATTATTAACAATGCTCCAAACTTCATGAATTTATAGGCTTCTAAACGTAAGAATCATATGTAATATATAAGTTCCTTAAGTCGTTTAATATTAATTATCTTAGTGAATTTTTCTTTGAAAGCAGCAATAAAGGCTGCTTTCTCTTTATAAGTTCTAAGATCTGACAAACAATTAAAGATAATTGAAAATAATTATTATAAATGTGGAGAAAAGTTATTGACATCTGATATGAACATGATTAAATTGAATATAAACTATACACGTGTATACAATAAAGCAGTGCTCTTTTGATGCGTTTTTCATCTTAAAGAAAGGATTTGATTAGAATGTCCAAGATTATCATTGCCTGTCAAACGATAAAAGATGAAGTACGTTTAGCTTTGCAAGAGACCGGGGTAGGCTATCCGGTGCTATATATTGAATCGGGCCTTCACAACTATCCGGACTTACTTCGGAAAAGGCTTCAAGAATCCATTAATCAACTGGAGAACGTTGATACCATTCTCTTTGCTTTTGGTTATTGCGGAAATAGCCTGGTTGGGCTTATATCACCCACGGCTACTCTGATAATCCCGAAGGTGGATGATTGCATTTCTTTGTTATTGGGTTCTCACGAGCAGAGGATGAATCTTTCCCGGGAAATGGGAACTTATTTCTTGACTAAAGGTTGGCTCGATAATGAGAAGAGCCTATTGTCGGAATATCAGCATTATGTCGAAAAATACGGATCAGCCAAAGCCGACAGGATCATGAAGACCATGCTGCATCATTATCAAAGATTAATGATCATTGATACGCAAACTTGCCGGCCCGAGGAAATTATGGCCAGAACAGAAAACTTTGCTAAATCCTTAAAATTGCAACATGAAACAATTACGGGCTCATCGCGTTATTTGAAGAAACTTTTTCTTGGACCATGGGATGAAGAGTTTATTACGTTAAAGCCGGGCGACACGGTAACGCTTGAGCATACGCTTACCGAAGAAAAGAAGTTTTCGAATTTTTGATAATTGAAGATATTCCAATAGACAACAAGGGAGTGCAACAAAACTTAGGTTTTGCGGCGCTCCCTTGTTTGGTTATCGAATTCAAATTATTTCTGATCTTAGGTATAGCTAAAGTACAAAACTATAATAGGATTAAAATGAACTTGATGAAAGTAATTTATCAATTCAAACAAGTCAAGGGGAGGTGAAAAAATCCGGAAAGTATCAAGGAAACTTTTGGGACACTTTTTTATGTATTAACTTAATGTAGATTTTTTGAAGATTGCGTGGTACGATTATGTCAGAAAAGTTATCCTACGCTAATATTATTAATGCATACGTAACGGTTATCTACGTTGTGTGCATAATTTTATTTGGGAGGGAAATGATCTATGACAGATATTAACAGAGATTATTGTATTGTCCCAGATAATTTTTACCCTGTTAAAAGTCTTCAAAAATATGTTCATATGGGAGTAGTACGCAAATATCGGAAAGGAGATACCATTAGTTTTCCTGGAGAAGTACTTGACAGGGTCATCTATGTGGTCTCAGGAAAAGTTAGCGTTTACTTTCTCGAAGATAACAAACAAAAATTAATGTATTATGCATGCCGTTATTGTCCCATTGATGGGGCGTTTGGATTTAAAATTGGTCTCATACATGTTGTTTCAGAAGAAAACAGTACGGTTTGTTTTTTCTCAAAAGAACAGCTTTTTGAAATTTTTAGACAGGATGATGAAGCTCATCTAGAGTTTCTTTCGAATTTTGCTTGTAAATGCGGCTTTTTTATGTATGTCTCCAAAGAGATGGACCTTTATACTCCGACCGCCAGAGTTTTAAGAATGATTTATGAACTTTGCTTAACGAAAGGTAAGGTTGTTGATAATATTTATGAGATAGATATTAAATTAACACAAAAGACAATTTCCGAAATAACAGGTGTTCATTTTGTAAGTGTCTGCAGAATTTTTGGATGGCTCAAAAAAGAAAAAATTGTGCATAAGACTCCAAATAAAATCATTATCTATGACTTGCCGAGGCTTAAAGATATGATAAATTTAAATAATAAGCATTAAATGTAAATGCCGCTAAAAGGCGGCATTTTTGATTTTATTGTGCAACGAAAAGAGGCCACTAAGATAAAGTATATTGAGTGTCCCTTTTTTTACGATCTTAGGTATAGCTAAAGTCAAAAACTGAAAAAGGATTAAAATGAACTTAATAAAATTTATATTATCAATTCAAACAAGTTAAGGGGAGGTGAAAAAATAAGTAATTCTTAATCTTTTTTGGCGGGAATTTTTTTAGTTGGTGTCCTTTTTATCAAACCTCGCGCGAAGCAGGATAAGACCTGGAAAACGGTAATTATTTGGATCTTATAATGTTATTTTCTTTGCTATCGTTTGTATGGGAGGTTTCCTTTGTTTACATCAACGCATCCGTAGGGCATGTTAAAGCAACAAGTACAGCATATTCCTGTTTGGAGGAATATCCGTCGTACTAGCAATTGTTTTGGCACGCTTGTTAGGTTTCATCACTGTAGGAAAAACAAAAAAATTAGTACTAAACAAGCTTGAAAAGAGGTGGAAAAGAAGTGAGTGACGGACCAAAGATGAATCGAAGGAAGCCGGCGTTGACAACGACAGTCTTGGGAGCCGTTGGCGTACTGAAGGCCCCTGGTAAGGTTGCAAGTGCGGCAAGCAGCAGTGTGCAATATGCTCCAGCTGTCAAGGTCGGGTAGTATTTCCTTCGGACGGCGAAAATCTCCACCCTTCCTTAACGATCAATATATATCACGATTAATTAATGAATTTATTATACGAGGAGAAAAAAGATATGGAAAGAAGAGATTTCTTTAAGCTCGCGGGGATAGCGGCGGTAGCGACAGGTGCGGCTTCTGCTGGGGTTGTCGGCTATTTGAACGGCGCTGACCCATCTACCAACACTGGTTGGGAAAAGGAAAGCGTTACTCCTGGTGAACTCTTTGACCGCACCCCGTTTGAAACGGATCAGCTCCCTTTCAATAAAGTAGGAACACCAAAACGCGTGGAGATGTACGCAGAAACGCAGCTCCGCCGGTCAACCCTAAGCAAGGCTTTTGACGTACCTCAGGGAATGCCCTTCAATGCTTATCTCAAGTCGGTGGTAGATGTAAACAATCTGGCGAATACGCCCTTAAGTATTATTAAAGATAAGGATTTGGCCGCATTCTATCAGGGTGTCCTTAATCGGTACGGTTGGAACTATTTTGCGGAAGATTTGAGGCATATCCTGGAAGTTCAGCCGAGATTCGCCCGGATCAACGCTGAGACAGCTTTCGATTTTGCCATAGCCAACGCTTACGAATGGGCGCAGAGCGTCCATATGGGTTACCATGTTTCCAGGGTTTCTTCCAAGGATAGCGATTTTCAAGGCGTAGCCAAAAAAAGGTACGAGATTAAAGATCCCAAAGAAATGAGCAGGCTCATCAAAAAAATCGGAACCTTATTTGGCTCACCGATCGTGCGCATTGTCAAACTCAATCCCGAATGGAGCTATGAACGGGCCCCTGACAGTATCCGTGGTTATACTCGCGGAGAGCCCGTAAATATACCGGAGCATTGGAAATACGGTATCATTATGGGCCAACCCCTTTCGTGGGAGACGCTCGGCGGAGCCCCTTCCTATTTTCATACTCTGGAAGCTTATGGTAATTCCAGTATTTACGCCGCCAGAATGTCGGATTTTGTAAAAAGGCTCGGTTATCCTGCCAGGGAAAACTCCCCCCACGCTCGTTATGAGTTCATCATGCCGCCGCATATGGTGGCTGCAGGAGTAGGAGAGCAGGGACGAAATGGACTCGTCATAACACCGGAATTCGGGCCAAATTTCCGTCCGAGTATGGTCGTAACTGACTTGCCATTAGAGCCCGACAAGCCGATCAACATCGGTGTGCGAAATTTCTGTATGAACTGTAAGATCTGTGCTGAGCAGTGCCCAAGCCGCTCTATTTCCCTCGACGGACCCAAGGAGATTGGTGGCCGTGGTTATGACGGATGGCAGATCAATGCAGCGCAATGCCATAATTTCTGGCTGGAAGTTCCCAACGGAGGTTGCCGTGTCTGTATTGCGGTGTGCCCATTCTCCAAAAAATCCAATTGGTTGCATACCACTGCCAGAGATATTGCGATACGCGACCGTACCGGTTTAACAGCCAAGGGCCTTACATGGATGGAGAGGGCTTTCTATGGGGAGAATACGCCGGAACATTATCATTATGAGGAAGGCTCACGTCAATATGGCCTCGTCGGCGAAAAACCGTGGTTCTTTGAGTCTAAAGATTTCTTAAAAGAAAGTTAGAGAAGGAGGTAAGGAAATGTTCGAACTTATTATTAACAGTTTGGTTATAATTAGCCTTCTGATAGCAATCTACGCCTTGTTTAATTATCAAAAAGAAAAGGGCGAAAAACTCGCTTGGTGGAAATGGACGCTGTCCATCCTATGGCTGCTTGCCGTACTGATTGTTTTTGCTTTTATTGGAACAGCGATCGGTGAGGGGTCGCCCCAGGTGGCCTTGCGTGGCGGCATTACATTCCTGGTTTTGTTAGCAATCAGCGGTGTCGTATTTTTCCGGTTCTTTTTTGTGGGTATAAAAAGAGAACAAAGAATTAATGAACCAGTCGAACAGGACGTTAATTAAAAAATCTAATAATTTTAATGGACCCCCACGGAGGTATTTTGGGGAATGCAAAGAAAGTGGATCATTACAGGTGTGGCTATCATCTTTCTGATTGGGGGCTATATCTATGGAATCAGCCAACAGAAAATGGATGAGAAAGTTATAGCCGGCCTGTACAAAAAATTAATTCCGGAAGCAGCAAAGTTTGAGCCGATGAGCGACAGAACGGCCCAAGCGTTTGATGCAACCGGTAAACTCATGGCTTATGTCGGTCTTAGTTCCCATAATGGCTATGGTGGTCCGATGTTGGTCGGCACCATCGTTGATCCTTCGGGTAAATTGAGGGAACCGGTAATTTTAGAGAACAATGAGACTCCCTCTTTCCTGATGCGTCTAGCTGCTGGCGGGTACTATAAACAATATATGGATTTACCCGTCAACAGCATCTTGATGTTAAATCAGGACTTAGATGCCATTACCGGCGCAACTTTGGCCAGCCGTGCTGTGAGCGACAGCGTAAGGGAGAATGCGCACAGTATAGCCCGCGTAGCGTTTCATCAGAATCCGGAACAGCCTGTGGTCCAGTGGCAATTTGGTATGAAAGAAATGATGGCTATCTTGCTGTTTACGATGAGTTTTGTTATTTACAAGGTCAAAAAACTTCAGAAGTATCGCTTGATATTCTTAGGAGCCAGTACTATTATTCTCGGATTTTGGCTGAACAGATCGCTGTCTGTTGCCCAGTTCTCTTCGTTGTTTTTAGGATATTTGCCTTCACCCAAAACGAATTTGTTATTTTATATCGTTCTGGCAGGTGTTATCGCACCCATTCTTTTTTCCGGCAAAAATATATATTGCCTCTATGTTTGTCCGTTTTGCGGGATACAAGAAGCGGCTTACAAAATAAGCGGTAAAAACATACCGCTCCGAAAAGCGCGAATTTGGCTGGTCAGGTTACGCAATCTGTTATTATTTGCGGTCCTGATGGGAGCGGTGATAACCGCCAAGGCCAACGCAATAACTTATGAGCCGTTTGGGGTCGCCTTTGGACTGGATTTAAGAGCGGAAAGCTATTTGTGGTATATCCTTTTCGCAGCGCTTATATCTGCTTTTTTGTTCCGAAAATTGTGGTGCGTGGGATTCTGTCCAGCCGGTGCTTTTTTGGATATACTCGAGGATTTGGCCAAAGCTATTCGAAAGAAATGCTGCAAAATTAAAGAAAAAGATGTATTAGACAAGCAGGAGAAGTCTGCTTTGATAAAGTGAAGCTGCTTAATTTCTATAGTCTCACTACCTGGATATTAAGGCTTAACGATACGCCTCTTAAGGCGGTGGGTTAGATTACATAATCCCCTGCTTGAAGGGGTTATTTTTTATATGTTCTTATTTTTCGGCATATTACTTGAAACCATAATTTTTCAATCTTAAGTATAGCAGCGGACCTTCAAAAATCCTCCAGAACCGCAAAGGGCTATTAGAATCCTTATTATATAGATAAAGTGCCAAGTATTCTACAAATCGCAACGCTTATAAGACGGATGCAATCAAATTATAATCCCCAATTAATTTAGATATTTTAGTGTTTGTTAATATTTGTGTGAATTATTTTATCAATATAAATACATTCTATGATTAAGACTGTATTTTTCAAACGGCACTTCAATATAACCTCTTTCAACATGGTGTAGTTATATTAAAAAGACAGTAATCTTATGAACAGTAATAAAGTGTACAAAATTTCTTATTATAATTATTAACGCACGCTAATAATGTTAATTCCTTATCTGGTATAAGCTATGATTAAATTAGTGTATGCAAACATTATCCTAACTCGACATAAATTTTTTGGCATGATTAAATTTTTGAAGGGGTGAATGATTATGAAGGAAACTCTTAAAGAGCAACTTATTCCAGATTCTTTTCATCCTATAGAAAGATTGCAGAATTTTGTCCATATGGGGGTAGTCCGTAATTATCAAAAAGGGGAAACCATTGTATTGCCTGGAGAAACGATAAATAGAATAATATATGTGCTTTCCGGCAAACTCACAGTAAATTTTCTTAATGATGACGGAAGGCAAAAATTAATGTACAAAGCCGGTAAATATTCCATCGTTGATCGACTATTTCCGTTAGAGAATTGTTTTGTTCATGTTATTTCAGAAGAAAAAAGTAAAATTTGTTTTTTTACCAAAGAGCAGCTTTTTATGATCCTTAAACAGGATGATGAAATACTTAATGAATTTATTGTGAATTATTCATCAAAATGTTTTCATTTTATGAATGGATCAAAGGAGATGGCACTTTACAATCCATCCGTTCGCGTTTTGCGATTGCTTCATGAATTATGCATTACTGAAGGTAAAGTAGTTGATGATAACGTCTATGAAATAGATGTCAAATTATCTCAAAGGGCTATTTCAGAAATAACGGGTGTTCATTTTGTCACCATTTGCAGAGTATTTAGCTGGTTAAAAAAAGAAAATATTTTGCATAAAACAACAAGTAAAATTATTATTAATGATTTAGAGAGGCTTAAAGAAATAATCAATGAGAACAGCAAAAACTAAACACCGGCAGCGGTGTTTTTTTAATATTAAAACGTAAGAACTTAGTATAGATTAATTTTTTTATGACTTCAGTCAGATCTTAGCCTATGCTAAAAAAGGTTATTAAAGAAATTATTAGAATTTGTTTTGGGAACTCTTTTGCGGGGAGGGGGACAAAAAATGGAAAGGGTAATAAGCAACCACTATAGTATTTTGCCCGGTAATTTTTATCCGATTTTGAAACTATGTAATTATACGCATTTGGGGGTCATACGTAATTATCGCAAAGGAGATACGATTGTTTTGCCTGGAGAGATCATCAATAAAGTTGTCTTTGTGCTTTCGGGAAAATTGGGTATTAGCTTTATGAATGATGATGGAAGGCAAAAGTTTATGTTTTACGCTGATCCTTTTACTTTTGCGGATCGATTATTTGCCATTGAGGAATGTTTTGTTCATGTTGTTTCAGAGGAAAGGAGTACGGTTTGCTTCTTCGATAAAGAACAACTTCTTAGTATATTCCAACAGGATAAAGAAGTTCTTATTGAATTTATTACCTGTTATGCATCCAAATGCACTTATTTTATGCGTGAATCTAAAGAAATGGCAATTTATAAACCATCGGTCCGGGTGTTAAGGTTGCTTTATGAACTCTGCCGTCAGAAGGGAAAAGAAGTTGACCAGGTTGACCATGTTTATGAGATTGATGAAAGAGTATCGCAGAAGGCGATATCTGAAATAACCGGTGTTCATTTTGTGACAATCTGCAAACTATTTCGCTATTTGAAAAAAGAGAATATTCTGAAGAAAAATTCAGGTAAGATCATCATTTATGATTTGCCTCGGTTACAAAATTTGATTGAAGAGTGGATGAAAACTTAAACACAGCCGAAAGATCACATTTTAGACTGTCGACAAAGTGATTGTCGGCATTTTTTTTTATTTATACCATTATAAAAAAAATAAATTGTGATAGAAAAATTCTTATACTAGACTAAGTCTGGTTTTGTTAAATTTAATACAATGTTAATTAATCAAGATATTATTAACGAGAAGGTAAAAGGAGGTGTAAAACAATGAGTACTTTTTTAATTTTCTTAGCGGGTGTCCTTTTTTTAGCCGGTATCCTTTTTATCAAGCCGCGCGCTGCTAAAAATAAAATTTGGCAGACAGTGCTGGTATGGACTCTATTTGTCGTTTGGTATTTCATCACATGGATTGGAATTTCGTTTGTCTACATTAATGCCAGCGTAGGGCACGTCAAAGCGACAAGCACCGCAATCTTCTTATTTGGAGGAATTTCCGTGGTGCTGGCTATCATCTTAGCGCGTATCTTGGGATTTATCACGATGAAGAAAAAAGTAGACCATACGACACAAGCTTAAAGGAGGAGAACTGATGTCAGAAATTCCGGAAAAAAATAATAAAAAACCCAATCAGCAAACACGCTTAAGCCGACGGGGTTTTTTGAAGGCAAGTGCAGGGGCCGCTGCAACGGCCCTTGGCGTGGTGGGAGCAATTACAAGCTCGCCCGGAGTGGCAAACGCTGTAATTGATCTCGGGTATAGAAACTCATTATATAAACAAATGGATTATACACCAATAAAGGGCCAATGGTCAAAATTAAAGCCGAAAATGGATTACGGCGGTGCCTCAGTCCATTTTGTAGAACATAATGATCAATGGCTTGGAACATCTCAGATTATTGGAAAAGTAGAGAGAACGAATGAATCTGACGGTGGATTTCCATATGCAATTCGAGGATTGCTGGGAACGAAGTCCCAATATGGATTTGTTTCGCAGGCGATAAGATATCCTCTCGGGGATGCCTTGATGCTTCCAACGCAGGAAATAAGCAAACCAAATATTGTAAGTGGTACTCCGAAACCGGAAAAACTTCCGATTCCTGATCCGGAACAAATGTCTATGCATATCAAAGATCTTGCATATTATTTGAGAGCAGATGAAGTAGGGATCGGGAAGATGCCATCCTATGGCTACTACAAAGCCGTTATGGATCCGCCTGAAGGAGCCTATGCTGCCGGCATTGTTACCCTTGAAACCCCTTATGTAGATGTACCTGTTACGGAGTCAATGCCTTACGTTATTTGTGTTGCTGTGGAACAGCATTGGGAGACTTATGCGGCTTCAACGGGGTATGACGGAATTTCCCTTGAGCAGTCATTCCGCAGTTATCATGCGACAGCCAATATTTCTGTCGTCATGGCTCAATATATCCGCAACTTAGGCTATCATGCCAGGGCTCATCATTTTGGGAATTATGAAGCAGTTATGGGGCCTTTATTAATTGCGGCGGGTATGGGAGAGCTTACCCGTACGGGGGACTGTGTAGCGCATCCAAGAATGGGTTTCAGAAATAAAGTAGCCGCAGTTACGACAGATTTGCCTTTGGTACCGGATAAACCCCTTGACTTCGGCATGCTGGATTTCTGCAGGGTATGTAAAAAATGCGCCGAAACCTGCCCGAACCAAGCGATAACCTATGATGTGGATCCTGTTGAATTTAACGGCTATATGCGCTGGAATACCGATGCCTATAAATGTGCGGCATTCAGAACCGGCAACGAGGAAGGCGTGAACTGCGGTAGATGTGTAAAGACCTGTCCATGGAATTCCAAGGAAAAATCCTGGTTCCATGATCTCGGAATATGGATCGGCAGCAAGGGAGAGACAGCTTCATCACTGCTTAAAAATATTGATGACATGTTTGGTTACGGAACGGAAGAAATCACCCGATATAAGTGGTGGCTGGAATGGCCGGAAATGTATAAGATCAGAATACCGGCAGATAAGCAATAAATACTATTTTCTAAACAGGAAGCTGCTGCCAACAAACTTATGTTTGTTGGCAGCAGCTTCTTATATTTTAGGGCCTAGTAAAATACTTAATCTGTTTCGGCTATAATCTGTCAAGATAAAAGATGACCATCTATGTTAACATTGATAAAAAATATTAGTAGCAACGAAGAAAATATTAACAGCCGATAATGCCCAACATTTAATAATGAGTACAATGAAGCGTGTAAGAGATACAATTCGTAAGATTAAAGGAGGTGAAAAAATGAGTACTTTGTTAATTTTCCTGGCTGGTATTCTTTTTTTAGCGGGGATTCTTTTTGTCAAACCCAGGGCCAAGCAAAATAAAACATGGCAAACCGTGGCTGTTTGGGTAACCTTTGTTGTTTGGTTTTTCATGACATGTATAGGGGTATCATTTGTTTACATTAATGCCAGTGTGGGACACGTCAAGGCGACAAGCACAGCTATCTTTCTATTTGGGGGAATCTCGGTAGTACTGGCCATCGTATTAGCCCGTATTTTAGGATTTATTGGTATGAAAAAGAAGGTCAACGAGTCTATAAAGGCTTGAGGGGAGGAAAATTGATGTCGGATCATTCCGAAAGTAAAAAGCTGCCTGGGCAGGTAAGCCGCCGCGGCTTTTTGAAAACTGGTGTGGCTGCAGCAGCTATGGGCGTAATGGGAGCGGTTGCAGCTCCATCGAAGATAGCAAACGCTACTGTAAGTACCCTAAACTATGCGCCCGCAAAGGGACAATGGTCAAAATTGCGGCCCACACCCAACTATGGCGGTGCTAGCGTCCGTTATGCCGAATATAATGACCAGTGGTTGGGAACAAGCAAGATTGTGGGAAAGGTTGAAAGATCAAGTGAATACGACTCAGGTTTCACATTGGCGCTTAGAGGGTTACTCGGAGAGAAGGCCAGATGGGGATTCCTTACCCAGACCAAGAGATATCCACTAACAGATGGAATAGGCTGGGCCATAGGGCCGATCAGCCTGGATGAGATTTGTATTGGTGTCCCGAATGCCGAGAAGCTTCCGATTCCCGATCCGGAACAAATGTCCCAGCATATGAAAGACGTTGCGTATTATCTCAGGGCAGATGAAGTCGGTATCGGCAATATGCCGTCCTATGCTTATTATGGGTTTAAGCAGGTTCCGCCGCAGGGGTTGTTCCCCGCGGGTATCGTTCCGCCGGATACGCCGATTCACCAGATCCCGAACACAGAACCGGATTTGCCTTATGTTATTACGTTTGCGGTGGAGCAGCATTTGGAAACCTATCTGGCCTCGACCGGCTATGACGGGATTTCCGTATCCCAGTCATTCCGGTGTTATCATGCCGTAGCGAATATTGCCGTTATTATGGCCCGATACATTCGGACTTTAGGTTATAATGCCAGGGCGCATCACTTTGGCAACTATGATCTGGCTGTTCCGCCGGCGCTTATCGCTTCCGGAATGGGCGAGCTCAGCCGTACGGGAGACTGCGTTGCTCATCCCAGAATGGGATTCCGTAACAAATGTGGCGCAGTCACAACAGATTTGCCACTCGTTCCCGATAAACCTATTGATTTCGGACTTCTGGATTTCTGCCGGGTTTGTAATAAATGTTCGGACAATTGTCCGGCCGGTGCCATTACCCATGATAAAGATCCTGTTGTACAAAACGGTTATCTGCGCTGGAACAGTGATATGAAGAAATGCGCAGCCTTCCGGGCCGGCAATGACGAAGGTGTCAACTGCGGCAGATGTTTAAAAGTCTGTCCGTGGAATTCTAAAGAAGACTCCTGGTTCCATGAAGCAGGGTTGTGGATCGGCAGTAAAGGCGAGGCCGCATCCTCATTGCTTAAGAGCATTGATGATATGTTCGGTTACGGTACTGAAGAGATTACCCAATATAAATGGTGGCTGGAATGGCCTGAGCTTTATAAAATCAATATTCCCAGTTAATTGAATTAACTTAATTTCTAAGTATTATTAAGAGGCACGTTATTGAACGTGCCTCTTAATAATACTTAATCGAATTGTAGAAAGAATTACCTTTTTCTGAGTGTTGCAGACCTGATCAGAGGAAATATAAAAATGTAAAACTTGAGGTTTTAGTTATATATTAAATTAAAATAGCAAAAATGATTGTATAATAAATTTAAGAATAATGTAAAATATATGTACTCGCTTTGCATTGCTTTTTAAGTACGGTATTTGGTTAATATGTTCTTCCTTGGCGTGGACTAGATTCAATTGTTACGTTTTTAATTGTTTTTTGGTGTAGAGTTTAGTTGCGGGACGTACATCTGTTATTACAAAAAGGATTTAGTGGGTGACAAAATAAATCCTGGGGCTGGTAATGGCGGTGAATAATTGGGAAGGGGGAGGCGTATGCAATACGATTATGGAAGATGCGAGGGGGCAAGGGCTATTCCTGACACTTTCTATCCAATTGAAAAACTGAGGGAATTCACGCATATAGGAGTAGTAAAAACCTATGCTAAGGACAGTAATGTGATCTTACCGGGAGGCAAGGATTATATGCTGGTTTATGTGCTTTCTGGAAGGATAAGTTTGAACCTGATGACGGAAGACGGCAGGGAAAGAGTGATTTATTTTTCAGGAGAAAATGGAATTTTGGGTCGTTTGTATAAGATGGAAAATGAAAATGATGCTTATGCGGTTGCCATAGAAGATTCTAAAGTATGTCTTTTTTTCGAAGAGCACCTCAGAATTATTTTCCGTCAAGATGAAGACATGATCTTTGAAGTGCTTAGAAATTGTCTTTCCAAAGTAAGTTATTATATGAGACAAACGATAGAAAGAGACTTTTACAATCCAACGATTAGAATCTTAAGATTGTTGCATGGACTTTATCTTACCAATGGAATATCGGTAGGAGATTCTTACGAAATACGTATGGACTTATCATTGCAATTTATTTCTGAGATAACAGGAGCACATTATGTTACAGTCTCCAAAGTATTAAAGTATTTAAAGGAACAAAAAATTATTGAAAAGAAGAAAGACAAAATAATTATTCATGATCTGGAGAAACTTAAAGAATTAACCCATGAGAAGCATATTTATAAATATATTTATTAGAATTAAGTTTGACAATTCATTTTATACAAATTATTTTTTGTATTCCATTTCATTAGAGAAATGGAGTATTTTTTTGTATTATTGTAAATTACCTGTGTCTCTATTAGTAGGCTATAGCCTATTGAATTTTCCAGTCAACAGTTCAGCAAAAATATTTTGTAGATGTATAGCTTTTAGTTATACAACTAAACTTCACTCAAAATTATTAAATACAATGTACCTATAGTCATAAAAATGACTGAATTATTAAAAGGGAGGTGAAAATGATGGGTACATTCTTAATTTTTTTAGCAGGCGTATTATTCTTAGCGGGTATTTTATTTATTAGACCCCGTGCTAAACGTGAACAAATGTGGAAAACAGTAGTAAATTGGGCCTTGTTTGTTACTTGGTATGGGATTACCTGGATGGGAATTTCCTTTGTCTACATGAACGCATCGGTTGGACATGTCAAAGCCACAAGCACAGCGATGTTTCTGTTTCTGGGGATATCTGTGGTTCTTGCCGTTGTTCAGGCCTGCCTGCTGGAATTCATTGGTGTGAGAAAAGCGGGGAATACAGGTGAATTACAAGCCTGATAGGATGTGAAAATACGGTGATTAATGAACAAGAGAAAAAGTTTCAGTTAGGCCGCAGGAATTTTCTCAAAGCTGGTGCCGGAGCTGCAGCCCTAGGAGCAGCGACGGCTCTGAAAGCACCTACCATAGTGGCGGGAGCGGTTGGCGAGAGCATGAAGTATACGCCTGCGGCAAAGGGACAGTGGTCCAAACTGCATCCAGTGCATGACATGGGAAGCGCAACAATACATTTTGTAGAACATAACGATCAGTGGTTGGGAACCTCAAAGATAATTGGCCCAATCAAAAATCCGAGTGAATACGATGGCGGATTTGAACAAATTGCCGCAGGAAAAGTCAGTCAAAGGGGCCAATTGGGGCTTTATAACATGAATACGAAGGATCCTTTTGGTAGTGCAATTATAATGGGAGCCGGGATGGTAGCAGGTTTCCTGGAAGGTATTCCTGCCCCAAAGAAAATGGAGATCCCTGATCCTGAACAAATGTCACAACACATCAAGGATGTTGCTTATTTTTTGCGGGCTGATGACGTGGGTATAGGCAGGATGCCTTCGTATGCGTATTATGGCACAAAATGTATTTATCCGCCTTTTCCGGGAAGACAGTATGTGGAATTCACCAGGGAACAATTAGTTCGGCCGGTTACCGAACGCCTGCCATATGCGATCGTGGTAATGGTTGATCAGCATTTGGAGACAATGCTCGCTTCGACAGGGTATGACGCAATTAGCATCTCCCAGTCCTTCAGAGGCTATCATGCGACAGGGGTCATTGCTGCTATTATGGCCCAATATATCCGGAATCTGGGATATAACGCCAGGGCTAATTATGCTGTGGATTATAACGGTGTCATGCCTCCTGTTATTATCGCCGCAGGGTTGGGAGAACTATCCCGTACAGGCGATTGCACGATTCACCCCCGGTTAGGATTCCGCCATAAAGTTGCTGCGGTCACTACGGATTTGCCGCTTGCACCGGATAAACCCATTGATTTTGGGTTACTTGACTTCTGTCGTGTATGTAAGAAATGTGCGGAAAATTGTCCTGCCGGAGCCATTAATACGGATATGGATATGGGACAATATAACGGATATTTGCGTTGGAATAATGACACGAACAAATGTGCTGAATTTCGGGCCAGTAATGAGGACGGTGTATGCTGCGGACGATGCATGAAGGTCTGTCCCTGGAATTCCAAAGAGGAATCCTGGTTCCATCAAGCTGGTACCTGGATTGGAAGCAAAAGTGAAACATCATCAAAATTATTAAAATCAATTGATGATATGTTCGGGTATGGAACAGAAACTGTCGATAAATATAAATGGTGGCTGGAATGGCCGGAACTGTATAAGCTTCCACCTGTAAGCATTCTGACTGAACCTTTGCCGCCGGATCCCATTTTTTCGGCATTAGGGAAAAATAAACCGTAACAATCCGAAAGTTAAAACAATAAGCTGATTGGATGTGAATAAAACGGTGATTAATAAACACGACAGGAAGTTCCAGCTAAGCCGCAGGAATTTTCTCAAAGCCGGTGCCGCAGCCATAGCCTTGGGCGCAGTTGGAGTGGTCAAAACTCCTTCTAAGGCGGCAAATGCGGCGGGAGGAAGTCTGGGGTATACTGCTGCAGCGAAAGGGCAATGGTCCAAATTGCATCCGGTACATGACCTCGGCAGTGCCAGCATACGTTATGTAGAAAGCAATGATCAGTGGCTGGGTACCTCAAAAATAGTTGGGAAAATCAAAAATATCAGTGAAGCAGATAATGGATTTAATCGTGCTACCAGAGGGTTGCTCCCAGATCCCCGGATACAGCTCGCGTCTTTGGCGCTTCCTACCCATCCTTTTCCATTGGCACAGCTGATGACAGTTGTTTTAGTAGGGCCGGACCCTGTAGTTGAAGGACCGGCCGCCCCTAAAAAATTACCGATACCTGATCCTGAGCAGATGTCACAACATATTAAAGATACTGCCTATTTTTTGCGCGCCGACGATGTCGCTATCGGAAAAATGCCTGAGTTCGGATATTATTCTGAGAAGGTTATTGACCCGGCGGGGCTATTGAACAAACCTGTGTCGGAGTGTGTTAAACCGGTAACAGAACGGCTGCCCTATGTCATCGCCGTGATGGTTGACCAACACTTGGAAACCATGCTGGCGTCGACCGGATATGATGGGATTAGCGGCTCGCAGTCACTAAGGGGTTATCATGCGGTCGCAAACATTGCTGTTATTTTGGCCAACTATATCCGTGCCCTTGGATATAATGCCCGGGCGAGTCATTTTGTCAATTATGTTGTTGTAATGCCGACGGTTCTCATATCTGCAGGCTTAGGGGAAATGTCCCGGGCCGGGGACTGTACAATTCATCCCCGTTTAGGATACCGGCATAAAGCGGCTGCTGTGACCACTGATTTGCCACTGGCACCAGATAAACCGATTGATTTTGGGATCCAGGAGTTTTGCAGGGTATGTAAAAAATGCGCGGAAAACTGTCCGACCCAATCAATTTCGACTGATACGGATCAGACCGAGTACAACGGATATATGCGATGGAACCTCAATAGTGATACATGTACTCAACTTAGAATAATTAACGAAAACGGTCAAGGCTGTGGACGGTGTATGAAGGTTTGCCCATGGAACTCCAAAGAGGACTCCTGGTTCCACCAGGCGGGAACGTGGGTAGGCAGTCAAAACGAATCTTCTTCGAAATTGCTGAAAGCTATTGACGACATGTTTGGGTACGGAACGGAACAGATAGAGAAATATAAATGGTGGCTGGAGTGGCCCGAATTGTATAAGTATACACCCCCCGACCTTTCAGGACCTGTCTTTAAACATTAAGTCGCCGGATGCGGGAAGTTAGAAATTTGTCAGTTAATAGGTACTATTAGCGGCTGCTGGCAACAAATTTTAATATTTGTTGCCAGCAGTTTATCAAAAATATAAAAATAGTTTTGATATATTTTTGCATGTATAGATATATGAGATACCATTACGAGGCAAAACTGTAGGATCCAACCGGTATCAAAGAGGAATTTAAAGGAGGATGATTGAAAGTGGTGGACTTGAAAGTCCTGACTCAAGCGATGTCCGATTTGGACGAAGACGTATTAAACAAGGCTATTGATGAAGTACTAAGCAAAGACGACAACGCCGCCGAAGCTCAACAAGTTGTTAAAGCCTGTCAGCAAGGTATGACGCTCGTGGGTGAGCGTTATGATTCGGGTGAGTACTTTATCGGGGACTTGGTCTTCGCCGGGGAAGTGTTGCAAAGTGTAAATGGACAAGCTCAAGCCGGCTTTAAGTGCAGGATCCTCAGCAAAAGGCGGAAAAATTGTCCTGGCAACAGTTTTTGGGGATCTTCACGATATCGGCAAAAACATCTTCAGGTCGATGGCCGAAGCGGCAGGTTTGGAAGTAGTTGACCTGGGAATCAATGTTCCTGTTAGCCAAATTGTGGACAAGGTAAAAGAGCTTAATCCTGATATAGTAGGACTAAGCGGCGTACTGACTCTGGCCTTAGACAGCATGAAAGATATCGTGGATTGCCTAAATAATACCGGTCTCAGAAATAAAGTCAAGGTTATTATCGGCGGCGTGCCGGTTAATGAAGTGGTTTGCAAAAGCATAGGTGCTGATGGTTTTTCAACGAATGCCGCTGAAGGCGTGAAAATTTGTCAAAGGTGGGTGGGATAAATCATGAGCAACGAAATGACGCCGTATCAAGAACGCTCGAACCGTATTTTCAAGACAATAAATTTGGAACAAGCTGACCGCGTTCCTGTGCTTGGCACTTATGGGACATGGTGTGCCTACTACGCAGGTTATACTCCAGCCCAAGTCGATATCGATCTGGATAAATGCGCGAAAGCCATTGCGAAAGTAGCCACTGATATTCCGGTAGATATGCTTCATATGGTGTCTAACAACCCTGCCGCTCTGCTTCAGTCGCTGGGAAGCAAAAATTATAACTATTTAAGTAAAGATAATATTATCCAGTATAGTGACGAACAAGCCGGGATAATGAGTGGAGACGAATATCCCGAATTTAATAAAGATCCGTTAAGATTCATTGTTGAAAAGATTTTACCACGAAAATTTGCCGAATTGGCTAAGTCTTCTCCCGCGAAAGACGTCGCTTTGGCCAGAGGCGCCATGCACTTTGCCATTTATGGAGCAAAATCGGGGGGAATAACGGGTGCGCTTGCTCAACAGGGAATGCCCCTCTTAGGGGATGGCGTACTTATGCATCCGATTGATTTAATTGCGGATATGTACCGGGGTATTAAAGGAATGTTCGGGGACATGCGCCGCCGCCCGGAGGTAGTCTTAGAAGCGATTGAAGCCTTACTGCCTGTTATATTGAGGTTTGGTATGGGACAGGTTCATATGGCGCCGCCGAAAGCGACCCCCAAAGTGCTTTTTCTCCCGATGCATCTGCCAACCATGATGAAGCTGGCGGATTTTGACAAGTTTTACTGGCCGGCCTTTAAAAAGATGATGGACTTTTTTGCTGCTCAAAACGTCTGTGTTCTTGGATTCTATGAAGGCGACTGGTCACGCTATTATGATCATCTTCAAGAATTGTCGGCGAAGAAATCATTTGGCTGGTTTGAACATGCAAATTTCAAAGAAATTAAGCAAAGTTTAAAAGATACCATGTGCATTGTCGGACTTTTCCCGGCGACTTTACTGCAATATGGAACTGAACAAGAATGTATTGCCAAGGCCAAGGAAATATTGGATATAATGGCCCCCGGCGGCGGATACATTTTTGCCACCGATAGGGAGCTGATTGCAGCACAGGATGGCAAATCAAAAAACATTATCGCCGTAAATAAATTTGTTATGGAGTATGGTATTTATTAATTATTAGAGGAGGTGCGCCTTGCAATGGAAGATAAATTATTGATCTCTTGGAATGAAATACTTAAACAGCACCCGGAACTTGCAGACCAAGATCCCGCTATTGGAATGAGTTGGGATATGGGACAGGAAATGGTTTTTAGCTATTTATTTATGCTGGCAATCTTTTAGAACAAAGAAAATGCGGAAACCTAATAAACTAGTCTTAAAATCATATGACACACTGCTTTTTAGGGCGTGTCGCGAAAACGTTTTTTAATAAACGTTACGACACGCCCTACTCTATTTTGTTCCATTTGTCGACAGCTATGTTAGTAAGCCTGAGAATAGACCTTTTGTTTTAGCAGTTATACTTTTAGGTATTGGCTAATATTTATGATAAAAATTTTTTTCCAGATGTATCGTTTTAGTTATATAACTAAACTTCCAATAAAATCATTTAATACAATGTACCTATAGTCATGAAAACGACTGAATTATCAAAAGGGAGGTGAAAATGATGGGTACATTCTTAATTTTCTTAGCAGGCGTATTATTCTTAGCCGGTATTTTATTTATTAGACCTCGGGCTAAACGTGAACAAATGTGGAAAACAGTAGTTAATTGGGCCTTGTTTGTTATCTGGTATGGGATTACCTGGATGGGGATTTCTTTTATCTACATTAACGCATCGGTTGGGCATGTCAAAGCAACAAGTACAGCAATATTCCTGTTTCTGGGAATCTCTGTGGTTCTTGCCGTTGTTCAGGCCCGCCTGCTGGGCTTCATTGGTGTGAAAAAAGCGGGAAATAAAAGTGAATTACAAGTTTGATAGGATGTGAAAATTCGGTGATTGATGGACAAGAGAAAAAGTTTCAGCTAAGCCGCAGGAATTTTCTCAAAGCTGGCGTTGCAGCCTCTGCGATGGGAGTGATTGGAGCAATCGCAGCTCCGGCTAAAGTGGCCAACGCAGCCGGAGCAAGTCTGAAGTATACTGCTGCAGCGAAGGGACAATGGTCAAAACTTCATCCGGAACATGACTACGGCAGTGCTACAGTACGTTTTGTAGAAAGCAATGATCAGTGGTTGGGTACCACAAAAATAGTTGGAAAAGTTAAGAACTTCAGCGAAGCTGATATGGGATTCAATTTGGCTACCAGGGGGATGCTTCCTAATAAAAAGACACAAGCGGCGTCTTTGAGTTTCTTTTTCAGGCATCCTTTTGGAGCGGCAATAGCCAATGCAGGCATGTTTATTGCTCCGCCCGCTGCGGTTGAAGGAAAGCCGTCTCCCAAAAAACTGGAGATCCCTGATCCGGAACAAATGTCCCAGCATATTAAAGATGCCGCCTATTTTTTGCGCGCTGATGAAGTCGGTATCGGCAAGATGCCGGAATATGCTTATTATTCCCAGAAGCTTACGGATAAAGCTGGTTTGATGACCAAGCCTGTAGAAGAATGTGTCATACCGGTAACAGAACGCTTGCCTTACGTCATCGTCGTGATGGTCGACCAAAATCTTCTAACCATGTTGGGATCCACTGGGTATGACGGAATCAGCGGTGCAATGTCTATGAAGAGTTATCATGCAACCGGTAACATCGCAGTGATTTTAGCTACCTATATCCGGAGCCTTGGGTATAATGCCCGGGCGCAGCATGCGTTTAACTATAACGCAGTCATGCCGCCCGCAGTTATTTCAGCAGGGTTGGGGGAGCTTTCCCGTACCGGAGACTGCTCGATTCATCCCCGCTTGGGATTCCGGCATAAGGTTGCTGCTGTTACCACTGATTTGCCGCTGGCGCCCGACAAACCAATTGACTTTGGCCTCCAGGATTTCTGCAGAGTATGTAAAAAATGCGCTGAAAACTGTCCAAACCAATCCATTACGTATGATTCGGATCTTGTGGAGTATAACGGATACCTGCGTTGGAACAGCGACATGAAAAAATGTGCAGAATTCAGGATACTCAACGAAGACGGAGTGTCCTGCGGACGGTGCATGAAGGTCTGCCCCTGGAACTCCAAGGAGGATTCCTGGTTCCACCAGGCTGGGACCTGGATTGGAAGTAAAAATGAAGCTTCCGCAAAATTGCTGAAAACAATTGACGATATGTTTGGGTACGGTACAGAAAGCATCGAGAAATACAGATGGTGGCTGGAGTGGCCGGAGATGTACAAGTATCCGGCGGTTGCTCAAGCGCCACAGACGCATTAATAGTTAAAGGCTCTCTGCTAAATGTTGGGGTACCCCCCTAAACAAGAGTAATTCTAAATTGATGTAATGCTGGTAATAGCCCTTACAGACTATTATCAGCATTTTTATAAATTTTGCTGCGAATGACACCATGCCGTTAGTATCTGGCCTAATTAACCTATCATACTAGAGAATGCGGGATCTGAATTACCATTTGTATAAGGAACGCTCTTTTTAAATCATTTTTTGTGCTTAACATCAGGAACAGTTAGATGGTTTTTACGAGCTTTTGGTGGGCGAATATTGACACTAACTCTTCAAACAATTATTATTTACTTTAGGATGTATTGAATAATACTTTTCATCTAGAGATAATCTATAAGCAGGGGAATTCTTAATGTTTTTGTGAGTTCATACTAATCATATAAAATGGAGGAGATAAAAATGCAATTAATTTTTGGAATGATTACCCCAACTGTAGCTGTAATAGGTTTGGTCATCGCCCTAGTCATATTTGGACCAGGAAAGCTGCCCCAATTAGGAAAAGCTTTAGGCGGGGGTATCAAGGAATTCAGGGATGCCTCTGTTGAGGGTGAAAAGGAAGGAAGCGAAACAATAAAAGAGGCATAGCATAACGCGATAGAAATGTTATTTAAATGCAAATAAAGGATAAGTTCAGCATGTATCATAAAAAGAGCTTTAAGATACTATTATTTCTGTTAATCATTATCGGTTTATCATCTTGGCAAGGTTATGAGTATTATCAACGTAATGTTAATTATCAAGAAACCAAATTGTTTTTTGACACAGAAGTATATGTTGAGGCTCATGGCTGGGGAGCAAAGAAGACAGTAACTGAAGCTCTCGGCATTATGGAAGAGCTAGATTCCAAGCTTAATAAGTTCTCACCTCATAGTGAAATATACGCTATCAATATTCATGCAGGAGAACAACCTGTCACGGTATCGGAACTAACCTTTGATGTTATTGAACAGTCCTTGAAAATTGCGGATTTAAGCAATGGTGCATTTGATCCGACGATAGGACCTTTAGCTAAATTATGGAAATTTGGAGAAAGGGATAGTTCTGACAAATTTGTACCATCGCAGGAACAGATTACGAAAACAATTCAACTTGTTGATTACAAAAAAGTAATTTTGAATAAAGAACAAAAGACTGTCTTTTTAGTTAAAAAGGGAATGAGTTTAGATCTAGGAGCAATTGCTAAGGGCTACGCTGTAAGCAAAGCATTAGAGACCTTTAAGAGCCGTAATATTCTATCAGGGATGGTATCGGCAGGCGGAAATATTTATGCCATAGGCAAAAAAGACGGAGGAACGCCTTGGCACATCGGAATTAGAGATCCTTTAAACAAAGGACAGATTATTGGCTATGTTGTATTGGAGAATCTCACAATCGATACATCAGGCAACTATGAGCGGTTTTTCACTGTTGACGGAATACAATACAGTCATATTCTTGATCCTCGTACTGGGTATCCTTCAAAAGAGGTCAGCGGTTGTACTGTCGTCACGGAGAATCCGATAATGGCGGATGCTTTGGCTACAGCAGCTTTCGTATTAGGTCCTGAAAAGGGCTTGCAATTAATCGAAAAGAATAACGCATGGGGCCTGATCATTGATACTGACGGCAAGATGGAATTATCTGATAAAATGAAAGAAATGTTTAAACCAGAGACTCCTGAGTGACCGTATTTGGAAGAATTAGTTTTAATTAGATCAGGAAAAGGAAGGGGTTTGTACTGTGCAACGTAGGAAGAAGCAAAGTGACGAAATGTCTTTCTTTGGCCACTTTAAAGAAATGCGCAAAGTGCTTTTATTTTCTGCATATGCGATTGCCATCGGAGCAATAGCGGGATGGGCGTTCAGTGATTATGTATTTCGTTTCCTGGCTATACCCATGTCCGGTCTCAGTGAGGTGCATTTCATTACGACAACACCGATGGAACCATTAATGGTTAAGTTAAAAGTATCACTCATTGCGGGTGTAGTTATAGCTTTGCCCATCATCATATGGCAGTTATGGAGTTTTATCCTGCCGGCTTTAAAATCGAATGAACGGAAATACCTCTATTTCATCTTTCCTTCATCTCTTCTTCTTTTTTTTGCAGGTGCAGCTTTTGTTATTTTATTTGTGCTGCCTATCTGCTTAAAGTTTTTACTTTTGGCAGGGATAGGGGCAATCGATACAACACCATTTGTCACCAAGTCTTCCTATATTAATTTTGTTTTCACTTTGGCACTCAGCTTTGGGTTGTTTTTCCAACTGCCCGTTGTATTGATACTGTTAATTCGAATAGGCGTCGTATCTCCTCAGGCTCTCGCAAAATATAGAAAATGGGCCTTTTTTGTGATTGTGATATTGGCTGTTGTTCTTTCTCCAACCCCCGATCTGATGACCCAGGTTTTGATCATCGGTCCGATGTATCTTCTCTATGAAATCAGTATTTGGATAGGTTATATTGTAGTAAGAAGAAGAACAAAAATGCTGAAGCGAGAAGAGGAAGAGGTGATTTAAATGGGTTTAACAGAAATTGCATTAATCTTATTTGTCGCCTTGGTTCTTTTTGGCCCCGATGATTTGCCCGTAATTGCAAAAACAATTGGAAAAATGGTTAGACAAGGTCGCAAGATAATGAATGAATTGACAAGAGAATTTACAAATACAATTAGTATGCAGAGTGACACGATAATGGACAGCTTAAAAGATACATCCCCCAAAGAAAAGGTCTCCCAAGAAGAACCAAAACAAAAGGAAGACGAGAATGTGTTACAGAGCAATGATGAAGGAGCAGAGAAAAAAGCTGAGGATAATGAGGCAGCTGTAAAACATGATGGAACCAATGAAGCCGACCCTATGTGAAGGATAATTTAAAAAGGCGTGATGCACTTAGAAGATGATCTCTGTCTTGCGCGGGGGTCATCTTTTTATGATTCCAGCCCAACTTTCATATGGCGCTTCTGCATGCTGAACCGGCAAGATGATTCATTAGACCGAGAATCACCAATCACCACGGATGGCATGGAAAACGCCGGGCGCATAGTGGTATAATTGATTTATGGAACAATGGCAAGACCATCGAAAAATACTCCATATCGATATGGATGCTTTCTATGCCGCGGTAGAACAGAGAGATCATCCAGCCTTACTCGGAAAGCCTGTTATCGTGGGCGGCAAGCCAAACAGCCGGGGTGTTGTTTCTGCTGCTTCTTATGAGGCCCGTAAATTTGGCATTCATTCGGCGATGCCCATGACCGAGGCCTTCAGACGCTGTCCGCAGGCCGCATTTCTCCCTGTTAATATGCAAAAATATCAGGAAGCCTCAGACCGGATACACGAAATATTTTTGTCCTACACGCCGCTCGTCGAGCCCTTGTCCCTTGATGAAGCTTTTTTGGACGTTACGCGATCAACGGCTCTTTTTGGATTTGCCCAAAATATCGCCGTGCTGATCAAACAACGTATCCGGCAGGAACTTGGCCTGACAGCTTCAGTGGGTTTAGCCCCCAATAAATTCCTCGCCAAGATTGCTTCCGATCTGCAGAAGCCGGACGGCTTTGTCGTTGTCCCTCCGGATAAAGTACAGGAATTTCTCGATCCTCTGGCTGTGGAAAGAGTGTGGGGGGTCGGCATCAAAACGGCGGAACAGCTGCATGAGCTTCGGGTCAAAACAGTGAGAGATCTGCGTGCCTTGGATGAAAGTGCTCTCTCGAAACGATTCGGTGCCTTGGGCAAACAGCTTTACGAACTCGCCCGAGGTATTGACAACCGCTCCGTAGAAACCGACAGAATGGCGAAATCCGTTGGCAGGGAGACGACATTCTCATCAGATATTGCTGATGTTGACGTACTTGAAAAAGAGCTGCTGAAGCTGGCGGTGGATGTCGGAAGACGCCTGCGCAAACATGCGCTGAGAGCGAAAACAATCACGCTGAAAGCACGTTATCCAGATTTCAGGACCCTCTCCCGTTCCAGCACCCTCCCTCAGGCCACAGATCTGGATGATCTGATCTACCATGAAGCCTGTACGCTCTTACGCGGGCTCTCCATGAATCAGCCGCTTAGACTAATTGGAATTACCTTGAATAACTTAACGGATCAAACTGAGCAACTGACGTTGTTTGATGAATCTCAAAAAGATATGGGAAACCTGACAAAAGTGATTGATCAAGTTAACGCGAAATATGGAAAGAACAGTATCACAAGGGCACGATTACTATAATGAAGAGTGAGGAGCGAGATTTAACCTTCAATTTATGAATAGGTCTTAAGCCAAAAAGTTAGCAGGAGGTACGCAATGGAAAGGGTCTTGATCAGAACAAATCGTTTAACCAAAAGGTATGGTTCAGTGCCGGTTGTCAACGATCTAAACCTGGAGGTAAGAAGCGGAGAGATTTTCGGTTTCTTGGGACCGAACGGTGCCGGTAAAACAACAACGATTAAAATGCTTACTGGATTGCTGGATCCCAGCGAGGGGGAGATATCCATCTGTGATTACGATATCCGCAGGCAGCCCACTCAGGCCAAAGCCTTAATGGCTTATGTACCGGACCAGCCAAAATTGTATAACAAACTGTCAGCCCGTGAATTTTTGCACCTTATTTCAGCCCTATACCGAGTCCCAAAAGGCATTGCCAAAGAGCGGGCTGAGCAGCTCTTAGGAATGTTCGGTCTCATGGAGCGTGCAGATGAGCTATTGGAGGGTTACTCTCACGGTATGAGACAAAAGGTTGTTCTGGCGGGGGCCTTAATTCATCAGCCTAAGGTGATTCTTTTGGATGAGCCGACTGTGGGTCTTGACCCGGCCAGCGCACGCCTCCTCAAAGATATTCTTCAGGAGATGGCCCGGCAGGGTGCTGCGGTATTTGTTTCGACCCATATTCTTGAGATTGCCGAGAGAATGTGCCATCGGGTCGGTATTCTGAAAGATGGCATGCTGATTGCGCAGGGCAGCCCTGAAGAACTCCGGCAAAAAGTTGGGCACGGTGGGGAAAGCCTGGAAGATATTTTCCTGGAACTTACCGGAGTCCGTGAGAATGCTGAATTAATCAAAAGCCTGGAGGAGGAATAAACGGTGAAAATGATCATACCGCCGCCTCTGGATACCCCGCCTGCGGAAAAGTCGTTTGTTCAGGATTTTGTCCTGCTGCTAACAAATCAGCTGCGGGTGACACTTAACACGCTGAAACATCAACGAAAGAGAACTTTCATCGGAATGGGTATCCTGATGATTGTGTTTTTGAGTTTTCTGATTTCCATGGGGGCCATATCCTATGGAATGTTGAAATCAATGCAGCCTGAGACCGTTCAGGGTTTTCTCTCCTTGTTCTTTCTGGTGGGACTGGCCAGCCAGATATTCTTTGGTCTTACGGCAGCTTTTGCAGCGCTGTATATGTCCGAAGATTTGGAACTTCTTTTCATGGCACCGGTTCCTCTCCGGGTCGTTTTTGCCGTAAAAACAGTCTCTGTACTTGTGAGCAATCTTTTAGTTGCGTTCTTGTTTGTTTTTTTGCCGGGGGTGTTCTGCGGTCTGCTTTTTGAGGCCAAAGCATCCTATTATCTTCTTGTTTTCCTGTCAGGCTGCGGTTTATGGCTTAGCGGGACAGCCCTGGCCGAACTGCTGAACCTTTTGGTCATGCGTATTGTTCCGCCTCACAGGAGCAAAGAAGCCGTCGGACTCATGGGAGGGCTGGCAGGTGTCTTGATCGCGTTAGTGTTTCAGATTCCGGGAATGATGCTGGGAAGCCAAGGTAACTTGGATATTGGGACCATGCTGGCAGGCAAAGAGCAGCTGATTCACGTCATGAATTTTTTCCCGTGGGGATGGGGTTCACTTGCTTTAACCAGCGGAATAACCGACAGCTTTGCCACGGGGCTGGGATGGAGCCTCCTGATCCTTATTTTCAGTGCGTTTCTTTTTTTGATTGCCTTGATTCTTTTGGAACGGGGATTCCGGCAGGGCTTCATTTCCATCAGCCAGGGAGATGGCGGAAGACGGCGCAAAAAACGTTCAGTTTCCAGCGTTGATACGACGAACCGCCAACAGGAAAAGATTTTCTTCGGGACTGTTGGCCAGGAGCAGGAAGCAGTAGTCTTGCCGGCCTCGACGTGGGCAGGCATGTGGGCAGTGGCCAAAAAAGATTTGCTAACCTTGAAAAGGGATACCAGAGAATGGTTTAGCTATTTGATCCCTCTGATCATTATGGCCTTCTTTGTGGTTCAGTTTCTGTTCAATGCTTCGGCATCGAGTGTATCCAGTTTGGTAATGGTTCTTATCATGTACACGATTATGTTCAGCGGCAATTTGGCCTTGCAGGCGTTTGGCAGGGAAGGAGAGTCCGACTGGCTGCTAAATAGTGTGCCCCTGGCAGGGTGGCCTGTCGTCTGGGGGAAATTAACTGCAGCCGTGCTTCCCACGTTACTATTGATGGAGGCTCTTCTGGTTGGCACTTCATTGGCAGTCGGAGTTTCAACGAGCCTAACGCTTATCCTGGCACTGGCGGCGATTTTCTTAAGCCTGGGTTCCAGTGCCATTGGGCTGTATTATTCCATCAAGAACTGCCGCTATAATCCGGACAAACCACAAATGCGGATATCGCCAAGTGCTTCGCTAATGATGTATCTGATCAATTTTTGTTTCATCCTTATTTTAGGTTTAAGTCTATGCTATTTATTCCCTCCTGCCGAATTGGTCTCAGCGCTTCGGATGCTTCCATCGGTCACCTTCGAATGGAATGTACAGTCAGGACTACTTAGCGGGTTGTATTTTCTCAGCCGTCCGTTGTTTTGGCCCGTTCTGTTCCGGATGTTACTCGGAATTCTGTTGACCGGCGGGCTATGGTCACTCATCTTCTTCGGATTTATGGCTGCGACAGTCCGGCAAAGCCGCAAAGGCTTCAGGGTGGAGCTCGTGACGACCAGCAGCAAGAACCGGCTCAGATAATCAACAAGCATGAAAAGTAAATGACCCTAATACCCAGGGCTTAAAGTCAGAAACCTGTGCGACAACCTCACAATATTGTTCCATTAATTGCTGATTATCTAATTTGTAGGTATGCAGGCTGAGATCATTTCGGCGAATATAAGCAAAATTGTATTTATCAATCGCATAAATTTTGATGCCGTTTTTGGTACAGTCTGCCCCAAATTGTTCATCCGCAATATTGGCATCAATAAACTGTACTTTTTCAAAAATATTCTTCTTCATAAAAAGGGTACAGCCGATAAGATAGTCAACATAGCTGTTTTCTCTGCCAGGATGCAAAAGCGCCAGGATTTTTTGCTCTTCAAAAAAGACGAAGTGCGTTTTCTTTCCGAAAACACCCGCCTCGCTGGAAGGCGCTATTTTCATAAAATCGTTCAAGTATTCAGGACCATAATAATCGTCATGATCAAAATTAGCGATGTAGGGATATTGGGTCTGCCCGACAGCATAATTTAAACACGTTCCTGCCGAGCAGCTTTCAGGTAGCTGAATGATCCTTACATGAGGATACAATTCCGCCCTCTTGTAAAAATCGGAGAGATTAATACCGGGACCATTCAGGATGATAATAAGTTCCTTGACAGGGTAGGTTTGTCTGGCATAATTCGCGAAGATATTGTCCAGGTAAAAAGGGAAGTGAGTACAGGTAATAATGGATATTCCATCCGGCTTTGTCATTGGCGGCTCCCTAATGAAATGATTCTATTCGATATTTATCTGATTATTCAATTATTCGATTACGCGTATTGTTCTATGACGGATA
This sequence comes from Dehalobacter sp., assembly GCA_023667845.1. NCBI lineage: Bacteria > Bacillati > Bacillota > Clostridia > Eubacteriales > Desulfitobacteriaceae > Dehalobacter > Dehalobacter sp. Next base: position 426,518 of record JAMPIU010000143.1, read on the forward strand.
CTCTGTCTCTCATTTGTTTTTCAAAGTCAAAGATCTCTCTGAATTTTGCCTGCCCGCACGTCGACATGCTGTATAACTTTTCGGGGCTTTGGTAATATTCCATAATACTGTCAGCAATCTTGCCGGCATCGGCGGGGATAATAAAAAGGTCCTTTTTGTGTTCAAAATGTTCGTTCATGTTCAGTTCGTCGGTACAGAAAACAGCAACGTTGTGCAAAGCAGCATCGATGCAGCAGCCTGTAGGGAAGCCGTCAAAGTTCTTACCCGGTATCAGGACAAAAGGAAGATTCGGTGAAACGATCATGTCCATTCCGGAAAAGAATTGCGGGAAAAAGCTTTTATCTCTAAGACCATAAAATGCGATCCGGCTGCCCAACTCACTGACATCAATTTCATCCCGGTCAAAATTGCCAACGACATGAAACCTGATATCCTCTGTTACTAAAGCGAGCTTTTTGCACATCTCAATAAAAATGGGATACCCCTTATCCATTCCCGTTGGCATATATTTGTGAGCCACAAAGCAGATGTCGAGCGTATTTTTATCTTTTCCGTAGAATCGCTTGGGTACGGTCGTGTGGAAATACTCCGGATACGTCACCATCCCATAAATATAGGCAATCTTGTCCGGCGTAACAAAACTGTGGCTGGTAATATAGTCGTACGTCCTCTTCTGCGTAACAATGACTTTTCTCAAAAGAGGGGATTGCAGGACTTTGATCAGCCTGGCATCAATTTCGTCATCATTGATCCAAAATCCCCCTCCGGGATAGAGTTCAAATATAAACGGCGTGTTAAACATTTCATAGACAAAATGAAAAGCAGCAGCGTTACTTAAAAATACCATATAATACAGCGCGTAAGACTGACCGGTCCAGTCAAACTGGGTAAACGGCTTTACTTTATCCTTATACTGCGGATATACGGCAGCATATTCATGATGATGCATGTCATATCTGGTCGCATACACTTCACAGTTCGGATACTTCTCCAAATAGTAATTAAATTCGGATATCCTAAAACCCGTCGTCAGATTAGGAAAATAGTCATCGAGAATTGCTATTTTTTTTTGATTGATTGTATTCATTAATTTTTGTCCTTTCATTCTTCTTAACATTATTCTTAGCAATGCTTTTTTAATTTCTATTTCTCTAGAGTAACGTTGATTTCATTAGCTCCAGACCAAGTCTCTGTAATGGATAGCCAGCATTGAGCGGAGCATGGAGTGTGAAGCGCCGGATTTACGAATCAATCTACTAGTTGGCATTACTTACATAGAAGTTGAAATTCTCCAGGGCCCAATCCATATGGTAAAGGTGATTCTTGTAGGATTCCGGATCATGAATTGATGCGCAGTATACTGTTCGCTTACCTTCACGAAGTTCTTTAAAGCATTCAAGGTATTTCCATCCGTGGGTCAAGACAAAGGATTCATTCTTATGCTTGGTATTTCTGAGGTCAAAGCAGGTAGGATTTATTCTATTGCAGATGCACCATCGGCTGCCCTCACAGGTCGCACAAGGTACAGTCTGGAGCATATCGATCGGGATGTCGATTGCATATCCTGCTTTAAACGGTGTATATTTATTAATTCTGAGCGACAGTTCGGCATCCCCGTAGCCGTTTTCCTCGGACCAATAGCCGATAAGGTTAATAAGCTCCGGTTTTAGGATCTGGCATTGCCCGGGTACAAAATCAAGGACATTACCGACCTCAGTATGCATTAACTGCAGGTAGCTTACACCGCTTCTCTCTTGAAGGGAAACCTCCGGATAATAGGCTGGATACGGGTGGGCCTTGGACAACCCCAGCAGCCCTACCTCCGGGAAAGTTCTAAATACTTTCATAAACCGGCTTATCCAATCCGGGACATAAAAATACACATCACTTTCGAGGACAATAAAATACTGGTCTGGTTTTCTGCGGGCCAGATTGTAATTAAGCGCGTAAATGGGACCATAATTTACGGGCAGTCTTGTTTTAGATTTGATGCGGTTGTCGTTAAGACTTTGAATATAATCCCATGTTCCGTCCTGCGAATTGCTGTCAATGATATGGAGTTCAAAATCATCTGTGGTATTGAAAAGGGAGTTTAAATTTCTGGCATTTAATCCCAGTCTGTGAAATGTCGAATAGGTGATAAAAGGTGGTATCATAAATTTATTCTACCTCCAATTTTTTTCAATAACATCATATGTCGTTCTGTGGACAAGAGGTTACAAAAATATCCTCAATTTTATGTTGCTATAAAAAGCTTGGTATTCGATTCCGGCACCAAGAGAATACAGTATTCATGAAAGGGCCGCGTTTAGAAATTTTATCTTCAGCGATTCCCGTGATATAATGCTATTTGGGGAATTCTATTCCATCGATTTTACTCTTCAGATCATTTTACTTAGCGACGGCAAACAGGCTGATGATCAGCCGATCGAAATAAGAACAACGGAGGGATCCGCGTGCAGCAGAATGTGTATATGATCCTGGCCAATGGCCAGGTTTTTAAAGGGAAGCCTTTCGGGGCAGCAGGAGAGGCAGTCGGTGAGATTGTCTTTACTACTGCAATGACCGGATATTTAGAAACCCTGACTGACCCGAGCTATTTCGGGCAGATTGTGGTTCAGACGTTTCCTTTGATCGGGAATTATGGGATTATTCCGGCTGATTTTGAAAGTGATTCCCCGAAATTGAAAGCCTATGTTGTCCGGGAGTGGTGTCAAGTTCCTTCCAACTTTCGCTGTGAAGGTGAGCTTGACGCTTTTTTAAGAGCACAGAATATTGTCGGGGTCTATGGGGTTGACACCCGGGAACTCACCAAGATTATCCGCGAGGTCGGCGTAATGAACGCCAAAATCACCGCAACCCTGGACAATCTTGAAAAAGATCTGGCTGAAATCAATGCCTATAAAATTACGGACGCGGTCCAGACAGTTTCCTGCAGGGAAACAATACCGACCGAGAACACCGATGTAACCCGGAAGAGCATCTCATCCATTGAAATAGTCCCAACCAGAGACATAGGTAAGCCCGTTGACGTTGCCACATCTAGAGATGTAGCGACAGTAGTCGCCAAAGAAGTAACCGACAAATACCGGGTGGTCCTGTGGGATTTTGGAGCGAAGGAAAATATCCGGCGTGAGCTCATCAAACGCGGCTGTGAGGTTATCACGGTGCCTGCTGAGACATCCACCGAAAGTATCCTGGCTCTACACCCGGACGGGATCATGCTTTCCAACGGACCGGGAGATCCGGCCGACAATAAGGGAATTATCGCAGAGCTGAAGAAACTTTCTGCCTCCGGTCTGCCGATCTTCGGGATATGTCTCGGACATCAGCTGCTGGCCCTGGCGCAGGGTGCCGAAACGTCCAAGCTGAAATACGGGCACCGGGGCGCCAATCAGCCGGTGAAGGATTTGAAAACCGGCAGGGTTTACATTACAAGCCAGAACCATGGCTATGCGGTTGTTGCCAACAGCCTTCCTGCTCATGCCCGCATGTGTTTCCAGAATGCCAATGACGGGACTTGCGAAGGAATTGAGTATCTGAATATGCCTGCTTTTTCGGCGCAGTTTCATCCGGAAGCTTCGGCAGGACCCTTGGATACCAGCTATTTATTTGATCAATTTATTGATTTGATGAGGAAGGACTGTTCAACATGCCGTTAAATAAAACAATAAAAAAAGTACTGGTCATTGGCTCAGGTCCGATCGTCATCGGGCAGGCTGCTGAATTTGATTACGCGGGGACCCAGGCGTGCAGGGCCTTGAAAGAAGAGGGGCTGGAAGTCGTTCTGATCAACTCCAATCCAGCTACGATCATGACGGATAACGCAATGGCCGATCAAATTTACATCGAGCCGTTAACGCTGGAGACCATCAAAAGAATCATCATCAAGGAAAGACCGGACAGCATTTTATCTACGTTAGGAGGTCAGACCGGCCTGACACTTTCCATGCAGCTTGCCAAAGAAGGATTTCTAGAAAAGCAAGGTGTCAAGCTGTTAGGCGCAAATCCGGTAACTATCGATAAAGCTGAAGACCGGCAGATGTTTAAGGATACCATGGCAGCGATCAGCGAGCCTGTCATCCCTTCTCTGGTCGTGACGGATGTCCCTGCTGCCCTCGCCTTTGCGGAGGAGATCTCCTATCCGGTCATTGTCCGGCCGGCCTTTACGCTGGGCGGAACAGGCGGGGGGATTGCCTATAATGAAACCGAGCTGCAGGAAATTGCGGCCAACGGTCTGAGGCTTTCACCGATTACCCAGGTCCTAATTGAAAAATGTATTTCCGGGTGGAAAGAGATTGAGTTTGAAGTGATGCGGGATCGGGCGGGGAATGTTATTACCGTCTGCAGTATGGAGAATTTCGATCCGGTCGGGGTGCATACCGGGGATAGCATCGTTATCGCGCCGGCCGTTACGCTTTCGGACAAAGAATATCAAATGCTGCGTTCGGCTGCGCTGAATATTATTACAGCCCTGGAAGTGGAAGGCGGCTGCAACTGCCAGTTTGCGCTGCATCCGGACAGCTTTGACTATGCCGTCATTGAGGTGAACCCGAGGGTATCCCGTTCCTCAGCTCTGGCCTCGAAGGCGACGGGGTATCCGATTGCTAAAGTCGCCGCGAAAATTGCGGTCGGCTATACGCTCGATGAGATTAAAAACGCCGTTACTGGGAAGACCTATGCATGTTTTGAACCGGCACTGGATTATGTCGTGGTGAAACTGCCCAAGTGGCCGTTTGATAAATTTGTTTACGCGAAACGCACGCTGGGTACGCAGATGAAAGCAACCGGTGAAGTGATGGCCATCGGCGTGAGCTTTGAGCAGGCCATTATGAAAGCGGTCAGGGGAGCGGAGATTTCCCTGGACAGCTTGAACCTGCCCAAACTCAAGAAACTGACGGATGCCGAGATTGAACAGCTGATTGCGGTGTGTAACGATGAACGGCTTTTTGTGATATTTGAAGCGCTGCAGAGGGGCATTTCCTGCGAATCAATTCATGAAATCACTCGGATTGACCTCTGGTTCTTATACAAACTGGCTCACCTTACAGCTTTGGAAAAAGAGCTTGCCGCCGGACCTCTAACACAGGAGCTGTACGAAGAGGCCAAGAAACTCGGGTATCCTGATAAAGTGATTGAACGGCTTTCAGGGTGCAATATTGAACAGGGGATTACGCAGGGAATCTATCAGAAACTCTGGGCTTCCTACAAAATGGTCGATACCTGTGCAGCCGAATTTGAGGCAGAGACTCCGTATTTTTACGCGACGTATGATGAAGCCAATGAGGCTGAACAGTTTATTAAAGCCAGGAACAGCAGCAAGAAGACAATTATTGTCTTTGGATCCGGACCGATTCGAATCGGTCAGGGGATCGAGTTTGACTATGCTTCCGTACATTGTGTCTGGGCGCTGAAAAAAGCAGGCTATGAGGTCGTGATCGTCAACAATAACCCGGAAACTGTCTCGACCGACTTTGACACGGCCGACCGCCTGTATTTTGAACCGCTGACCAATGAGGACGTCATGAATGTGATTCAGACGGAGCAGCCCTATGGCGTCGTCGTAGCTTTTGGGGGACAAACGGCTATTAAGCTGACGAAGTTCCTGGAAGCCCAGGGGATACAGATTCTGGGCACATCGGCTGACAGCATTGATGCGGCCGAGGACAGGGAACGGTTTGACGCTTTGTTGGAAAGGCTCTCCATAAAACGGCCTCAGGGACATACTGTGATGAACACTGATGAAGCGCTGCAGGCGGCGAATAAGCTAGGATATCCAGTCCTGATGCGGCCTTCCTATGTTCTGGGTGGCCAGAATATGATTATTGCGTTTAGTGACCAGGATATCTGTGAATACATGGACATTATTCTGACTTACAACATTGAAAATCCCGTTCTGATCGATAAATACCTGTCAGGTATTGAAATCGAGGTCGATGCGATCTGTGACGGTGAAGAGATTCTGATCCCTGGTATTATGGAGCATATTGAGCGGGCCGGTATCCATTCCGGCGATTCGATTGCGGTCTATCCCGCCTGGAACTTAAGCGGAGAGCTGACGGAACGGGTCATTGACTATTCCAGAAAACTGGCCCTGGCCTTAAACACCCAGGGGCTGGTCAATATTCAGTATGTCGTTCATGCCGGAGAAATCTACGTCATTGAAGTGAACCCGCGTTCCTCAAGGACGATCCCGTATATCAGCAAAGTAACCGGTGTGCCGATGGTTGACCTCGCGACCCGGGCGATGCTTGGCGAAAAACTGACCGATATGGGCTTTGGCACAGGGCTGTATAAAACCCCGCCTTATGTCGCGGTCAAGGTTCCGGTGTTTTCGTTTGAAAAACTGATTGATGTCGATGTGCAGCTGGGTCCGGAGATGAAGTCGACGGGCGAGGTGCTGGGCATTGGCAAATCCCTCGCGGAGGCGCTTTATAAGGGACTGGTGGCTGCCGGGTACAAGATGGTAAAGCAGGGTGGCGTTTTAATTACGGTTCGCAACAGCGATAAGCCGGAGATGGTTGATATCGCCAGGAAATACAGCGAGCTGGGCTTTAAGCTCTATGCGACCGGCGGAACGGCTAAAGTGCTGGAACAGGCCGGTCTGCGGGTGATTTCGGTCAAGAAGATTCATGAATCAGAGCATGACAATATCCAAACGCTGCTGGAAAGCGGCAAGATCCATTATATTATCTCGACTTCCGCCAAAGGCAGGCTGCCCGGTCTGGACAGTGTCAAAATCCGCCGTAAAGCGGTCGAAACAGCGATTCCGTGTCTGACTTCACTGGATACGGCCAACGCCTTAGCCAACAGTCTGAAGAGCCGATATTCCCAGAACAACACGGAGCTTGTGGACATCAACCATATGCGCAGCGAACGGCGTCGACTTACCTTTACGAAAATGCAGTCCTGCGGTAACGATTATATTTATTTCAACTGCTTCAATCAGCAGATTGTCAGTCCCGAATCCCTGAGTGTTTATTTATCCGACAGGCACTACGGTATCGGCGGGGATGGGATTGTGCTGATCTGTCCGTCCGACAAAGCTGATGCGAGGATGCAGATGTTCAATCTAGATGGCAGCGAGAGCAAAATGAGCGGCAATGCACTGACATGCATTGGGAAATATCTGTACGACAACGAGATCATCGTTAAGGATCGGATTTCGATTGAAACCTTGAGCGGGACTAAAAAACTGAAACTCTATATCCAAAACGGGAAAGTCGATTCGGTCTGCGTGG